>JAGGVH010000039.1 GCA_021158105.1 Microcaldota archaeon | reverse complement strand
GGATGTAATTTCAGATGTCCCTTTTGTTACAATGCGTCATTGGTCATTCCAGAAAAATATCCAAAAAGTGAAGAACAGATCGATGAAGATGAGATATTTAACATTCTTATGTCAAGAAAGAGGATAGTTGATGCAGTGGCGATAACTGGTGGTGAGCCTACGTTGCATGGGGATGACATGTTAAATTTTCTGAAGCGTCTTAAGGATGAAGGGTTTTCAGTCAAGTTTGACACGAATGGGACAAATCCTGGCTTTGTCAAGAAGGTTATTGATGAAAAACTTATAGATTATATAGCGATTGACGTTAAAACTGCTAAGGATGAATACCAAAAAGCTGTCGGTATTTCCAGCCCGCCAGTTGATAAGATTGAAGAAACATTAAGGTATATTGTATCTTCAGGGTTGCCGCATGATTTTAGAACTACGATTGTTCCAGGTATTCATAATGTTGATGCAATGACTAAAATCGGTGAGTGGTTGAATGACATCGGAGAAAAAGACAGGTATGTCATACAAACATTTATCTCGCCAGAGGGTGTAGAGTTTGTCAAGCCAGGCTTTAATCCCGGTCTGTTCAAAAAAGAAGAGATTCAGCTTTTGGTTAATACTGTTAAACCATTCTTCAAAAAGGTTGAAGTTAGAGATTACATATACATGGACAAATATTAATTTTTGATTTTTGAACAACTGAAAAATGAGAAAAGGTTTAGTTAAAACTCATCGCCGAGCTTTGGTGCTACTGCATCAAATCCCATGTTTATAAGTTCACCAGTAAACTCTTGTGTGTAATCCCCGTGGACAATGAATATTTTTCTTGGTGCAACAGCATTGTATAACCTTAAAAGGTCTGACCTGTCTGCATGTGCTGAGAAACTAAAATGTAAAACTTTAACAGGCATAGGTATATCAAATCCGTCCAATGTTATGATGTGCTCATCCATCAGTTTTCTCCCATTGGTTCCTTCTACACAATAACCTGGAAGTATGATTGTATCTTTGCTGTTAAGTTCTACTGCATACTTTAAAACTGGGCCACCGTTCATCATGCCGGCTGTTGATATGATTATACTGTGTTCTCTGAGCGCGCGGTTTGCAGTTGATGATGTGTGCACCTCAACAATCTTCTTAAGGATATATTTTAGTTTATCTAAACGTTTAACTTCATCTAATTTAAGGTATTTCTGTGTTATTGTTAACCCCATACCGTGGACATAAACCTTTGTTCTGTTTTTATGATTCTTTTTGTGATGATTGTAATTATGATTATTGCTGTTGAAGTTCAAGTGTTCAAATATTACCCTTAATACTTCTGCGGTTCGTTGTATGGCAAAAGAAGGTATCAAAACTCTACCTCTTTCCAATCCTTTTTTTATTGCTTCAATAAATTCATGTTCAGTTTGTTCTCTGTCTGGATGATCCCTCCTGGCGTATGTGCTCTCAGAAATAAGGTAATCAATCTTTGGACCGGTGGTTAATGGTGTGATATCTGCACCGTGCAATAGTCTTGTATCATTCAGATTAAAGTCGCCGGTGTAAATCAATCGTTCACCTTTGTACCTTATGTCAACGAATGCTGAGCCAGGGATGTGCCCCGCGCGGTATAATGTGATTTCAGTATCGCCAATCCTAAAAACATGACCGAACGAAACAACCTTGAAATGTTCAAGAGCAGAGTTTAACATTTCAGGGGTCATTTCACTGTTTCCTATGTTGCATATTGAGTCGTATAATATGATTTCAGTCTGGACCTTTGTTCCTTGTGTCATATAAACAGGGATTTTTCTGCCATTAGAAAATAACATTGGTATTGCACCTGAGTGGTCAAAATGTGCATGTGAAAGTATGACTGCATCAACATTCTCCTCAGGCATTATAGGATATTCAATTTTATTGTCAGAATTGATTTGTTTAGCACCAAAGTCAAGCAAAATGTTTCTGTCAGTTTTGATTAGGATTGCACTGCGTCCAACTTCACCTGCGGCCCCATAAAATTTAATCTTTATTTTTTGTGTCATAATATTGTATTATATGTAAAAGAGTATTTAAATATATCGTTTAATGTTTAATATGCAGTTAAATATTCTTTTAGCGAATGCTTTTTATATTTAACCTTTAAATAAGAATACAAAGGTGATTTAGAATGTTAAAGAAGACATTATTATTTACAAGTATTATGATTTTATTGATGATTGGACTGTTGTATGCAGATACTGACCCTTTGGCAGAAGCGCTCCTTAATTTGTGTGATGGTCTAATGGGTTTGATAGGCCCTTTGGCATACCTGCTTGTAACATTTGCTGCACTTGTTTATCTTGCAGGGCAGTTGGGTGATGCGCAGATGAGGGCGCGTGCCAGTGTATGGGCGCAGTCTGCGATATTCGGTGCAATCATTGGTTGGGTGATAATACAGATTGTCCCGCGCATATTAGCAATGCTTTTGAAGGCAAGCGGTGTTACAATAACTTGTGATGGTCTTGGTTCTGGGGCCTCACCAGGAACATGTAGTTATATTGTTTATAATGAATTTTGTACACATGGTCCATAAGGTGATTGATTGTCTCTTGGTTGGCACATTGGTAAGGGCGGTGAATACAAAGTTAATCTTCCTGTCCTTAGCGATGATGAGATTGAAGTTATAAATCACATTGAAAACATGTTTAAAGAGATTACCAAGTATAAGGAGTTTGACAGTCCTGATAAGGCCAAGAAGGAGATTCATAAACTTCTTATGAAGTATTGTGAATCTGAGGAGATTATGATTGATGAGGATCAGGAAGAATACTTAACAAAGATGACAGTTTATCACATATATGGGTTTGCTGGGATGGAAGAACTTTTAAAGGACAATAGTATTGAGGAGATTGGAATAATAGGCCTTGGCAAGCCAGTGTATGTTTATATAAGAAAACAGGGATGGAAACAAACCAATCTTTATTATGACGACTTAGAATTCACAATCAATCTCATAAACAAAATGTCGCGCACGATCGGCAGGCGGATAACGTATAAGAACCCGCGGCTTAATGCTATCCTTCCTGACGGGTCACGGTTGCACGCCTCAATCCCGCCAATATCAAACGTTGAGGTTACGATTCGCAAGTTCAGGGAAAATCCTATGACTGTTTTTGACCTGTTGGCCTTCAAAACTGTTTCTGATGAAGCAATGGCATTGTTATGGTTTCTTATGCAGTCTGATATTTCAATACTCATAGCAGGCAATACTGCTTCAGGAAAAACAACTACGTTGAATGCGTTGTTCTCATACATTCCGTTGAATGAAAGGGTATTGATAACTGAAGAAACTCCTGAGATCAATATTCCTCATAAGCACATCGTTAAACTGATTTCAAACCCTGAATTGAACATTACGTTGTCAAACCTTGTTTCAGATTCTCTTAGGATGAGGCCCGACAGAGTAATAGTCGGCGAGGTTAGGACAAGCGAAGAAGTGTCAGCATTAATGGATACAATATTAAGCGGGCAGGCTAGGGGCAGTTATGCCACATTTCATGCCCAGTCGTCAGTTGAAGCTTTGAACCGGTTACGTTCTCTTGGCGTCTTAGACATTGACCTTCCATCTATTGATGTGATTGTTATCCAGAGGAGGATGATGAAGTATAACATCAAAACAAGAAATTCTGTTGAAGTCAGACGAATTGTTGAGATTGTAGAGGTTGACAAGAAAAACATTGGCAGGACTAATCCTTTGTTTGTGTATGATTATGAAGAAGATAAATGGAAGCCCAATTATCAAGATTCTGAATTGTTGTCCAGATTATCGTCATCACTGGGCATGACAAAAAAAGATACCTTGGCAGAGATTAAGAAGCGTAAAGAGTTCCTTAAGAAGAATATGAAAAAGAAATGGGACTTTGCCACTGCTGTCAATGAAATCCAAAAGTTTGGTTATGGGTTATCTTTATAATTGATGCATGATTTTTTGTCATTGTATTGGTGGGTGGAGTAATGAAGAAATTGGTAGTGCAGATATCTAAGAAGTTTGGGAAATGGTTGGGTAACACATTTTCAAAGAACACTAAGGAAAAGATTCATAAGAAACTTGACATGGCGCAGATGAATGTTTCAGTTGAGCAGTACTTGTCGTTTGTTCTGGTGTTATCCTTTTTGTTTACTGCTTACGTTGGTCTGATGACTTTTGTAATAATCAAGGAGGTTGTATGGACTTTTGTTGTGAGTTTGTTAACGTTTCTTTTATGTTATCTCGGTTTAAAGTATTACCCTTCATTTGAAGCTAAGCGTAGAGGAAAACTTATAGAAGCTGAACTTCCCACTGTGCTCAGGATGATCGGCATACAGCTTGATATAAAGATTAGGTTTGAAAAGATAATAAAAAACATTGCAAACGAGGATTATGAGGTATCAAAAGAGTTTACCATTGCACACAGAGAAATTAAGTCGGGCATACCCATTCCTGTTGCATTACAGCACATGACTGACAGGGTTGATTCTGAAACATTTAACAGGGTTGTTAACCAATTGATAATGAATTATGAGAAGGGCGGGAGAGGTGATGAGATTAAACAGATTGCCGGCCAGTTGACTGATCTCCAGACATCTGAGCTTAAAGCGTTTGAATCTAAGATGGCGTTTACAGGGTTAATATTCATAGCAGTATCTTGTCTTATGCCCGCATTTTTTCAGATATTTATATCGATCAGTAGTTTGTTTGGTAGTATAATTCTAACACCGTTGCATGTGTGGCTGCTCTTTGTTTTTGTGTTTCCGGTTATAAGTTTGATTTCTTTAATATTTATTAATCTGTCAACTCCTCCGTCTGCAACATTGCACAAGTCATCTTTTGATAAGGATTTAATAGTAATCCAGAGGTTTATGGGGGATAAGAAGTGGATTAAGGTTGATGATGAGAACGACGTTGCACCTATCAAACGTTTGTTTGTTAAGGTTTCATTGTTTGCAGCGCTATTGTTTATACTGTTTATAATAATGGGATATTATTTCTCCTCTGCATTCTATTTATTATCATTCATTTCATTGATTTCTCCGTTTATGATTTATTTTTATCTATTGTTCCTTGCTGAGAACAGGATAATCAAGATGGAGAAGTCTTTGCCAGATGCGTTGACACATGCTGCAATGTTGCAGAAAGGAATGAGCACTGAGAACATAATAAAAGAGATTGGCAGGCATAAAGGGCCACTGGGTAATGAATTTAAGATTGCATACCGCCAGATTTCTGCAGGTGAGGACATTGAAAAGGCGTTGATGGACATAGCTGAAAGAAATAACTCGTTGTTGATAGAACGTTCTGTGAGGTTAATGATTCACGGGTATTATGCAGGGGCAGATATGTACACTGCACTGCGCGAGACAGCAGAAGACATTTATTCGCTTTTCAACCTCATTTCACAACGGAAGTCGGTATTATCCTTGCAAAAATATACATTGCTCCTTGGCGGTGCGATACTTGTTCCGTTAATCCTTGGAAGTATAGTTCAAGTGGTGGGTTCGCTCAACAGTGAAGGTTTAATTAGTTTAATGGCTGGCGGTGCACATCCTGTTGAATTGTTGGGCACTGTCAAGGATGCAACCCAGGTTTATCTGATCCTGTTTAGTATCATTTCTGGTATAATGATTGCACAGCAGGAAGGTGAACCTAAAAAGGCCATAATATATATAACGTTGATTGCAATTTCATCAACCATACTTTATAATGCAGCATTGAGTTATAAGATCATTTAAATTTTTCAGACAAATACAAAAGCATATAAATATTAACTTTGAGTATTTTTTACCAATATAATGGTAAAGGTGAGTAAATGAGAAAGATTGAAATTAGAATGATTAAAAAAATTAAGCCTAAGAAGGGCGGAGTTTTTATTGAAGGGTTGCCAGGAGTAGGTCTGGTTGGAACCATTGCAACGTCATACATAGTTCAAAAGCTCGGGCTTGAGATGGTAGGTTATGTATACTCGCCATACTTTCCTCCAATCATTGCAATCCATAAGTTTACACCGACATACCCAATGCGTTTATATTACTCAAAAAAGGAAAACATGTTTGCGTTGTTGTCAGAGTTTGTTGTTCCTACACCATTGGTTAACGAGCTTGCAGATTTAATTTTTGATTTTGCTAAGAAGAACAACATTGAAAAGATCATTTCATTAGGAAGTATTACAATCAAAGGCGAGCAGGATACTGTGTATTCCATCACTTCGCTTGAAAGCGACCTGAAAAAGCTTGCCAAGATCAAATCTGTAGAGCTTATCAAGGAAGGTGCAACCACTGGTGTGACCGCCATGTTGCTTGCAAAGGGAAAAATTAATAACTTTCCAGTGATCTCTCTGCTTGCAGAGGCAAAGTCAGAGTATATCGACCCCGGTGCTGCGTCAATGGTTGTCAAAGTATTGAACAAGATCATACCACCCAACATTGACACTAAAACGCTTGAAAGAGAAGCAAAAGAACTTGAAGAAACCACACAGAAGATTGTGTCAAGGGCCAGAAGTGAACAAGATAAATATCGTAAGATGGAATCGCTGGGCACGTATGGATGAGTTGTTACCATCCATATATCTCTTCAATAGCTTTTGATAATAATATTGTTAGTATTACTCCTTCGCTTTTTGATATGTTTATTGTTACTGTTTTAAGTTTATCAGTTGTCTGTTGACTGATACGCGCTGAAAATCCGGTTTGTGTCTTTGAAAAATTGACCACTGTATTTTTGATATTCTGTGAACTCTTATATTCTCCTTTTGAAGGTTGATGGAACAGTTTAATAGTTTGAACATCATTTCTTAATACGCTTAATATTTGTGCAATGTCTGATGATGAGAGTTTGAATGTTATCTTGTTGTCCCAGTCAAACCTGTCGATAGTTTTCTGGTTGGTGCAATCTATAAAAACAGATTTCTTATCAGGATTGAAATCGATCTGTAATGCTGACCCTGTAATGTTTTTGTTGGCCTTATAAATCACAAACGGTTTATTCTTTTTATAATTCATAAAATCACACTTAGACCTACTACAGTAACCTTTAAAATATTTTTCAATTCTTAATAGTGTGTTACTAATTTTTTGAGGTGGTATAATGACTGAAAAGAGGATTAAAGTATGGGACCCGTGGAATGAATTGATGAGTGATTTTATAAATTGGCCAGTGCGACCATTCTCTTTTGAGGACTTGACAGGGTTTAAGGCGCCTCTTCTTGATATTGAGGATAGGGGTAAGGAGTTGGTAATAGTTGCTGACATGCCAGGGATCAACAAGGAAGACATTGACATTGAAGTTGAGCCAGACCATATCAAGATATCAGCTGAGTCGCAGTTTAAAACTGAAAAGAAGAAAAAGAATTATTATTATCAGGAAAGGAGGCACAGCGGGTTCTCGCGAATGGTCAGTCTTCCAGTTGAGGTTATTCCCGGCAAGGCAAAGGCAGAATATAAGAATGGCGTCTTAAGGGTTTATCTTCCAAAGGCAAAACCTGTAAAGGAAAAGAAGGCGAAGAAGATTAAGGTTAAGTAACTAAGCAATTATAACCTTTATCATTTTTTATTTTTTAATAATCTTAGAATTCTGAAAACTCATTCTTCAACTTTAAAAACTATCTTAACTGTTGATTTATAACTAGTGATTTTACCATCTTTGACATTAGCTGTTTGTCCTATGACCTCAACACCTTTTATGTTTCTGATAGTTTTTGATGCAGTTTCAACAGCTTCTT
This sequence comes from Microcaldota archaeon, assembly GCA_021158105.1. Lineage (GTDB taxonomy): Archaea > Micrarchaeota > Micrarchaeia > Anstonellales > JAGGVH01 > JAGGVH01. The sequence goes on along the minus strand of JAGGVH010000039.1, from coordinate 47,991 downwards.
TTGTTGCATCTTCCCAACTCTTATCAGATTTGCCTATTATTTCAATAACTTTTGCTATACTCATATTTTCACCTCTTCTTTATAGTTTACTTGAATTTGAACACAGTTTTCTTTTTTGGCGGTTTAAACCCTGAGTATAATATGTAAATTAATAGAATTATTAAAACCAGTACGATGCCGTAACACAAAGGATTTTGTAATGAGAAAATAGTAACATCTTTTTTATTGGCATTATTATCTGTGGTGGCATTAGTTTGGTTGGTTTTCTTTTTGATAGTTGTGATTGTAACTGTGGCCCTTGCTACTTTGCTCGTTCCGTCTTCGATGTATATTATTTTGTACACTCCCGGTCCAGTAGTGGTAAAATTTGACTGGTAAACACCAGTTATGGAATATATTGTCCCAGACCAGACAATCAAATCATTCTTTTTGATTGTAATCCTCCCGCTTGATGATGTTAAATTACCAAAGTCATCAGTGGAAGTAATTTTATATGTGATGACTTTTCCATTAGAATAAACATCCATCTTTGGTGTTGAATATCCCACAACCATAAGCAACATTAAGAATCCAATAAGGATTTTTTTGTTTATCATAACATCACCTTACCTGCTAAAATAGGGGAAATTAGGTTTATATTTCTTTTGTTCTACTTTTAGTTTGAATAAGGGGGTGATTCATATGAAAGGAAGGATAATTCTTAATTTAGAGAGTAAGCCGAGGGTATTAGCTCATATTACATATTTGCTTAGTAAATCTAAGGTCAACATTGAAGATATAAATTATGTTGATACAGGGGATAGGGTAATTGTTGATTTAACAGTTGACGACCCTAAAAAAGCAGTTGGTGTCTTACAGCAGAACAAATACGAACCTACTATGCTTGGTAAATTTATGTTGGTTGCTCTAAAGGACCAGCCCGGCGAATTGTTTAAAATATCAAAGATGTTGGATGACAATGGCGTAAGACTGTTAAGGGTTGATATAGTGAGCAAAGGTTCTAAAATGGCAGTAGTTTCATTATTAGTGGACAAGAAACGTAAAGCAGAAAAATTGTTAAAACCTTATTTAATTTAATCCTTTTTTTCTATTTCAATTTTAACATTGGGATATTTTATTTTAACTTTCCAGTTTAATTCGTTTTCGATATTTTTGATGCCATCAGGATTATGTTTGACCATTCTTAATATTCTTTCAATTGTTTCATAATTGTTTAGGATAAAATCTATTTTTGAGTTAATCTTTTCAATGTCATCTTCAGACTCAGAAATCTTTTTCTTTTGCTCAGAAATTATTCTACTCAATTTTTTAATTTTTTCAGATGATGCAGTAGATGATGCGATAATGTTAAGTATTTTTTTGTTTGATTCTGTGATGATTTTTTCAACATACTTATCAGACGGTTCAGAGTTCCACAATCTTGCGATTATTTCTGCAATTGTTTTAATATTTTCATCAGAAATCTGGTTGTTTTCAACAATTGTATATTTTTCATTGTTATGGAACTTGACCACTTCTGGATTGATTCCCATGATTGTCAATGCCTTTTCAAATGAATCAGTTTTTTTAATGTGTGTAGCCAGCACGTTATACACTTCACTGCTGTTGGAAAAGTCAATGGGTTTGATGTTTACAGGTGGCAGATATTTGTTATTCTTTTTAATGCTTCTTCCTTTCCTTTCTTCATACCTTTTTGCGATCAAAATTTTGTTTTCTTTGTTGCATAGGATAAGATTGCCCTTAGAAAACAGTTCAATGTATATCAAATATTTTCCAGTGCTGATTCTTACAATTCTGTCAGAATTAACCAATTCAATTTCATTGATTATCTGACCTGTCAATCGTTTCCTTAGGAATGTAGCCATGTTTGTAAGTTTAAACGGTATCTTAAACCTGGCTTGTGTTATTGAAATTGTTGTGGGCAACATCACAAAAAGCATATTACCATTTATTTTAAAAATAAAGTTATCTTTGTCAATATAAATCTTACTTATTCTTTTGTTGAGTGTCCTTTTTTTTATGTATTCAACAATGAACTTTAATTCTATTAATGAAACCATACGATCACTTTCTTATTTTGTTTAAGATGTTGTCAACATTTTTCCAAACCGGAATCGTGTGCGTTCCTTTTATGGTTACATTAATCGCTGCAACTTTGTTTCCAAATTCGACTGCATCTTGGAATGATTCGCCTCTCAACAAATAGAATATTACTCCTGCGTTGAACGAATCACCTGCACCGATCGTATCAACTGATTTTACGTTATGTCCTTTAATGTTATACATCTGTTTCTTTTCGTAATCGTATGCTAAGGCACCTTGTTTTCCTCTCTTTACTGCAATGTTTATTTTATACCTTTTGCTTAATTGAACGATGGAATTTGTTATGTTAATAGAGGGGTAAAGTTCTATTATTTCTCTTTTGTTAACAAAGAGATAATCGGTTCGTTTTAAGATGTCATTCAATTTGCGGTGCCCGAGATGTGATATTGACCTTCCCGGGTCAAAAGAGAGGGATACATCTTTTGATTTGTTAATAAATTTTTTGATTGTGTTTAGTTCATAACCACTGATATGAAAATGAGATATTCCTTTAAACATTTTATCATGAGGTGTTATGGGACGGTTTGCAGTGCCCAAATATTCAAATATTTTTACATTGCCTTTATGATTGATTATTATGACACTTTGTCCTGTAGTGCCTTTTTTTATATTTATGTATTTAGTGTCAACTTTAAAACTTTTTAGGTTGTTAAGAATGAAACTGCCGTTGTCGTCATTACCTATCGTTCCTATAACTCTGCTCTCCATTCCCAACATTGAAAAATCTATCCCAGTATTGGTTGCACTGCCTCCAGTACTGTAAAAGATATATTTTATGATGGCAGTCTTATCCTTGTCAGGAAACTCTTTTATGTAGCATCTCATATCATGTAATATATGCCCTAAACACAATATCTTTTTCATATTCCCACCATTTTCATAAATTTGTTGGTGCAAAACTTAATATAAATGTTATGTATGATTATTTTGTCATGGAGAATTATGATAATGAAACAAAAATATTATTAAACATGTTAATCAAAAAATTTGGGAAGAACATTGTTGACAATATGATATCTAAAAAGAAAAATGAATACTACCATCTAATTCCTGAGCATAGCATAATAAAAATTCTATACTTTGAAAAAATCAAGTCAGAAACTAAGATAAAAATAAAAGATATCCTGCCAGGAATATATTTTGCTACTGTTGTGGGTGTTGTTACACATATAAATAAGCCTGTGATTATTAAGAAAGATGATAAGGAGTATACACAATATTCTTTCAACATTGAAGATGAAACCGGCAAGACGATGGTTGTATGTTATGATAAAAGTATAATAAAAAATCTTATTTTAGGTTCAGTTGTTATGATAAAAAAGGGATTGTGCAAGTATTCTAAGATTTACATAAATAAGAAAACTCGTTTGGATGTATTGAAAGAACCGAAATTTGTTAATATTATAGACATGAAACCTAACAACAAGTATTATCTGAAATGTACAGTGGCTTCTGATCCAGAAGATGTTCCTTATAAAATTAACAATAAAACTCATATGCTCTTGACGTTTAAGATAGTAGATTCCACTGGCAACATGATAGTAACTGTTTGGGAGAAAGATGTTCCTTCTTTTAAGTCAGGGTGTAGAATCAGATTGGAGAATGTTAGTTATTATAACAACGAAATTCATGTAAAAAATTATTCAAGGATTGTTGTGATATATTGTCCATCTGACAATGAGATTGTTGGTGAATTTTCTGAATTGAACTGTGAAGACGGAGAAGTTATAGGTTTTCTTGGAAACCGAAAGGTAATCATACCCCAAGATGTATTTTTACGTTTTATAAGGATTAGCAGGTTGCCGCAAGATTTGAAGTTATCTGTGCTGTTAGCATTAATGAAAAGAGATCTAATAGGCCATACGTTTACTTTAGAAGTCAAGGAGGACGATGGTAATATTTATGTGGAAAAAATAAAGAAAATTTAGAGACAAAATAAAAATAAAAAATAAAATAAGAAATTAAAAAATAAAGTCTTATAACTTATCTTTTCCTTTTGGTAGTCTTTTTTTTAGTAACCTTTTTCTTAGTAGTCTTCTTTTTAGTTACTTTCTTCTTGGTAGTTTTCTTTTTCTTAGTAGTTTTCTTTTTGGTTACTTTCTTCCTGGTAGTTTTCTTTTTCTTAGTAGTTTTCTTTTTGGTTACTTTCTTCTTGGTAGTTTTCTTTTTTCTTGAAACCATTTAATCACCAGTCAAAATAACAAAGAATACATTAATAAAGGTTTCGCAGAGTTTTTTGAGATAAAAATTTAGATTTTTGATTATTTTTTGATGTTGTGTTATAAATTTGATATATCACAATTATGATATATTAAAAGATAGATATATAAACTTTGCGTGTGTAAATATCCTTATGAAGAAAGGAAAAACAACTACTCAAAAACAAATGGGAAAAATATTTCGTGGTCTGGCAGAGGTTAGGATATTATGGGAACTTAGAAATAATAAAATGCATGGATATAAATTATTTGAAAGTATTGTTCCTGCAAACCATAAAATGCAACCGTCGCGGATATATCCTTTTTTGAAATCATTGGAAAGGAGGAATTTAATAAAGTCAAAAGTAAAATATGTTGGTAAGAGAAAAAGAAAAGAATATACGTTAACTCCAAAAGGAAGAAAATACCTTAAAGATTTTAAGAAACGTATCCCATCATCTGTTAGGTCTTTCTTAAGATATCTAGTTAGATAGGTGATAATAATATGAAACCAAAAAAGACTGGAAGAACTAAAACTGAAGAGATAATAAGATTGGAAAATGTATATAAAAAATATGTCATGGGCGAGATTGATTTTTATGCATTGAAAAAAATAAATTTCAGCATCAATAAGAACGATTTTGTGGTGATTCTGGGTCCGAGTGGCAGTGGCAAATCTACTTTACTTCATATCTTAGGACTGCTCGATACTCCAACAGAGGGAAAAGTTTATTTTCGTGGGAAGAATACTTCCTTATATACATATGACCAGTTGGCTAATATAAGGTTTAAAGACATCGGTTTTGTTTTTCAATCCTTTAATCTTGTCCAGTCGCTCAATGCACTCCAGAACGTTATGCTTCCAATGATGTTTTATGATGTGCCTTATGATGTCAGGCTTAGAAAGGCAAGGCAGCTTCTGAACAGGTTGGGCCTTTCTGATAAGTTGTATAATCTGCCAAGTGAACTTTCAGGAGGACAGCAACAACGTGTTTCTGTTGCACGTGCACTTGTCAATGATCCAAATCTTATCCTTGCGGATGAACCGACAGGCAATTTGGATTCAAAGAGTGGCGAAGAGGTTTATGATATCCTAAAAGAGATTCATGATAATGGGAAAACTGTCGTGATTATAACACATGATGTTAATGTTTCAAAAAGGAAATATGTTAATAAGGTTATACATATCAGGGATGGTATGATTGAAAAAATTGAAATGAAAAAGTGAGGTGATAAGTATGATGGAAAATAATAAATTGTTAATCTGGACGTTTGGAATAATATTTTTGTTGGGGGTGGCATGGGCAGATGTTACAGTCAGTTATCAGATTTTGCCGTCATCAGAACTTCCGCCGGGCAGTAACGGAATGGCTGAGGTGACTTTGACCAATGTTGGCAGTGATACTGTTTCATTGTCATTATATTCACAAGGGTCATCACGCATAAAGACCGACCAGTCGGTGTCAGTCGGAAGGTTGAAATCTGGTGCGTCCACAATTGTAAACATACCGTTCCAGATTGATAATAACCTGTCAAGTGGAGTTTATACGTTATATCTTCATCTTTCAGGGGAAGAATTGTTATCCAGCAATGAAAAGGATGAAGAGAGGTACATCAGTAGATGGGTCAACATACCAATAACTGTTAAGAAGCCTGTAACTATCTCTGCACAGGTTGAGCCCACAGTGTTTGAGACTGGTAGTGAGATTTCTGTTAATATGACGTTTGTCAACAATGGCGAGAAGGTTAATGATGCTTATTTGATAGTTAATGGTACTTATGTTAAACTTAGTGGCCAATCAAATTATTATATTGGCGACTTGTCAGGAACTAAAACTGTTAATGTTGTTCTTTCAGTAAGTGACGATGCGGCTTCGGGAAGGACAGAGTTTCCGTTGTATTTAACCTATACTAATTCATTAGGGGAAAGTGAAACTACATTGTTTAATCTTCCTGTTCTTATCAAGGAACGTCGTCCAAACTTCTTAATCCTGATGAATGATTCTAAACTCTTGCCCAATACAAAAAATGAACTTTATTTTAGTATAAAAAATAATGGTGAACATCTTGCAAAGGATGTAACATTATCCTTTAGTGATAATACAGTGCTGATACCGTTGTCTGAGTCAGCAGTGAGCATTGGAGCATTACAGCCCGGTGAGATTAAGACAGTTAGAATTTCTGTTGCGACCAAGGACGTTGACTTAGGATATTACACAATCCCAATAACAATATCTTACAATGATGAAAATAATAAGGAGATGACTCCTGAAACGAGTAATGTTGGTGTTTATATTTCATCACCACCTGCGATTAATGTATATGTTACTACCAGTCCATTGCCTGTCGAGTCAGGCAAGGTGCACACATTCTCTGTTCAGGCTACTAATGTTGGCGTGAGTGATGTTAAGGCTTTGAAGGTTATGGTTCATTCAAATGATGTGTTTAATGTTTTAGATCCTGAAAGTGAACAGTTTATAGGTTCTCTTGACGCAGACGATTTCAGTACTGTACAGTATAAGATTAAAGTTGGTAGAGTTGCGTCAGGTCAGTATCCTCTCAAATTTACAATAAGTTATCTTGACATGGCGAACACGCCTCACCAGGTTGAAGTGACAAAGAACATTAATGTTTATGAATCCGAATCATCTTTTACTGATGCGATTGTGGGCAACCAATCATTTATCTGTGTTGTTTTTATAGTGATAGGTTTGGTAGGCATGGTTGCATATTTTGTGTTTTTCAAGAATAAAAAGGTGAGCAAGCAATGATGGATTACCTGATGCTCATACCTATCAATATTAAGCATAGGAGTTTAAGATCATGGCTGACGTTGTTGGGCATCATCGTCGGCGTGATTGCAATAGTTGTAATGATAAGTTTAGGCGACGGGTTAAAACATACTGTTACTAAGCAATTGGAAGAGTTTGGACCACAGAATATTATAATCCTGCCTGGAAGTTTAAAGAGTATGATAGGTATGGGTGCGCAGTATAGGCCGCAACAAGGTAAACTTTATGAATCAGATGTTGACAGGATACAGAGAATTCCCGGAATTGTGTTCACATCAAGGATGCTAATCGTTCCAAAGTGTAAAATAAGGTATAAAGGTGAAGAGATTTATATGGCCCCTGCTGGCATGGAATCAAACCTGTTTACTTCAGGAATCATGCCACAATATTCTCCTGCAAAGGGTAGAATTTTTAAGGACAATGAAAAGAATGTAGTACTCATAGGTCATGATTTTGCATATAATGTTTTTGATAAGCCAATAAATGTCAATTCTTATATCTATATAAATGATAAAAAATATCGGGTTGTCGGCATAATGAAAAAGATTGGCGGAATGTCAGGTAGCAGTGGTGATGACCAGATGATTGCAATACCTTACAGTACAGCACGTGACATTGTTGATGATTTAGGGTTGATGGGCAAAAACGAGATCAGTGCAGTTTATGTTAGGGTGGCTGACGGGTTTGATCCGGAAGATGTTGCAGACAGGATTGAGTTTGAACTGCGTTCTGCACATAAAGTTAAAGAGGATGACTTTACTGTGATGACTTCTGAATATATCATGGAACAGATTAATACAATTTTAGGAGTAATCACTATTTTCTTAGGGACAATTGCAGGCATTTCATTATTAGTCAGTGCAGTTGGCGTTTCAAATACGATGTTCACTGCAGTTCTTGAACGGACTAAAGAGATTGGTATAATGAAAGCGTTAGGTGCAAAAAATCACCAGATTCTTATGTTATTTTTAACTGAAAGTGCAATGTTGTGCGGACTGGGCGGGTTGATAGGTTTAGTTTTAAGCTTTCTTTTAATTTATGGGTTTAATTATGTTTCAGTGATGTTTAATCTGGGTGTTGAAGCTATAATGACACCATGGCTGGCAGTAGGTGCGTTCATATTTTCGCTTCTTATTGGTGTTGTGGCAGGGATATCACCTGCGTGGAAAGCGTCAAAGTTTAATCCTGTTGATGCATTGAGATACGAATAGAGGTTTCTTTATCAAGGTGAAGCAAAGAACCCTCTGTAAGAAAAGAACTTGTTTAGTGTGTGTTATGTATATTGTATTTTAAAATGCAATTTTTACATCATTTTTACATTTTGAAATGCAAACATATAAAAAGTTTACTATACATATATTATTATGGAATTGCTGGAATGGGTTCAAGAATGTTTAATTGAAACTCCCAAAATCATAAAAATATATACTGAAGGGGTACAGTATGAAAGGAAGATAGTTAATAAAATAGATAAAGTTTACAAATCATTTATATCAGGTAATAATGAAGATAGATTAATTGTTGTATGGGGATTAAGAGGCGTTGGTAAAACAACTGCAATCTGCCAGTTTCTTTCAAAAGTAGACATTCACCCGTTGTTTATATTTGCTGATGTAAAAGAATTCTATGACTTATCACTTTCAGATGTTGTTAACGCATATAAAAGAATAGTTAAACCACCATATGTCGTAGTTCTTGATGAAGCCCATATCCATAAGAGATGGGCTGAAGAGGTTAAGAATGTTTTTGATAAAAATAAGGATATTTTTTTGATAATAAGCGGCTCGTCGGCATTGCGATTGAGAGAAAAAGGAATACTGAAAAGAAGAGCAGTTTATATGCATCTTTGTCCTGTACAATATGGTGAATATTTAATGATAAAAGGGTATGATGTTAAAACTGATGTCAAAAAAGCATTATTCAGTCCAAACATGTATGAAAATATCATTAGAGAAGAATTTAGAGCTCCGGACTCGGCTCATAGTGAATTATGGAACTATTTAAAATATCACGGTCTTCCAGTTGTGTTTAATCGGGCAGAGCATTTAAGGTACAGTATACTGTTTGATGTTGTTGACCGTATAATTACTGATGATTTAAGATATATATCCTCTTTTGATTCTGAAACATTGAATAAAGCAAAAGATATTCTTTATTCAATTGCAATGGCAAAGGATGCAAAGACAAGTGTTAACAGTATTTCAAGGGATATTGGAGTATCAAGAACTGCTGTGAGTGCGATTATAGATGGGATGGTGAAATCGTCTCTTCTCATTGAAGTAAAATCAGGCGGCCGCAGCGGACTTAGAAAGATGCCAAAGTATTATTTTTCTTCTCCTTCTTTGAGATTATCAATTCTTGACCACCTTGGTGAAGAACCGAACATAGGTATGATAAGAGAAGAAGCTGTAGTGTCCAACACAGTTTATTCAGGATTTGATATATGGTATGTGCCAAATAGAGGAAGAGAGAGTGATTTTATAATATCAAACAAAAGAAAAAAGATTTCAGTTGAAGTTGGGGGCAGGTCAAAAGATATGAAACAACTTACAGGTAAAAACAAAATGATAATTTCTGATACTAATAAAGTTGAATATGTTGGCGTTCCTAAAATTCCATTATACCTTTATCTTTTGCCATAATATTGTATTTTAAAATGCAATTTTTACATCATTTTTACATTTTAAAATGCGAATATATATGTTCTAAATAGATGATAAAGGTTAGAATGAAACAGTTAAACTCATCTTAAGTCCTAAACCCTGTGCAGGTTTTTCACCATGTTTCCAGTGTTCATAAGTAACCCCGCCTTTTACCAAGTAATTGCTCCAGAGCTGTGCACCGATACTGGTTATAAGTTCATTATGAGTCTCGTATATTTTAATGCTGGTGTCGCCTATAACCCTATTTAATGATTTGTTGTTTATTTTCGTGCCTAAAGAGAACCCTAAAGATGTCACATTACTGTCCATCATACCTTTTGTATTGCCTATTGTAAAATGTCTAGTCACACTGCCACTGAGTGTCAATGCATTAAGGTATAATGACCCTCCGCCGTGGACCCCGATCACTATCCATTTTTTGTCTTCTGAATATTTTGCATATCCCAGTTCGCCGCCCATGTCCAACTGATAACTCTTGCCCGGCTGCCAAGGTGACGGGCCGTATGTGAACACGTGTTGGATTCCAAAGTACCATGTCTTTGGCGGTGTTTTGAACATAGTTCTTACTTTGTTTACTACCATATATGGAGAGGTTTGCTCCTGGATTTCACCTGATGGTTTAGAACTTGCGTTTACAATGTCACCATAAATCCTTAACCTTCCTGAATATACACATTGCCACCATAACAGGTCAAAGTATGGTTTGTAATGGTAAACATCAATATCTTGCGGATTGTCATCTAATGCCTTCTTGATTTCGTCAGGTAGTTCGTCCTCTTTGTCAACCAAGTATGCAACACCATTCTTCTTGTCAATGTATAACCCTGTTTCGATTGCCTGCACACCAAAGTCCCTGCCAGTTGTCATTTTTTTGTATAACATTCCTGATATATGAAATTGGTGAATCTGATAAGGTTTTGATTGGATGTTAACATTATAATTCTCAGTTGTTAGGTAATCTGATGATGCAAAGAATGGCCTAAACACCGGGTCAAATGTTTCCCTTCTCCATTGTCCAGCTTCTAACTGTGATAGCATGTTATCTATCATTCCCTGAGCAGTGGGTTGGTCTGTACTGTAATGCGAAGCTAAATGTTGAACAATTTCTATTCCTAATGAGTTAAGTTCACCTGTTGGAAGGTAAAATAAAGTTCTCATATCTTCAACATCTTTATTCTCAAATACTAAATTTATTAATGATAAACTAAAGTTATCTAAAATTTCTGAAGGATTTGGTTCAGTAAATGAGATGTTATATTCAGTACCGTTAATTTCCATCCTAAAACCAACTATATCAGTTCCTTCAGTAAATATTTCAAATGGAAGGTTATGTCTTTCTGCAATCTTTCTTACGCTTTCTAATGAATTTGGCGAGGTAATGTTCCAGAAAATTAGTGTGCCTTTTGCCAATTTTAACATTTCAATAGTATTTGTTGCACCGTAAGGCATGTCATACATGGGCATTTTGCCAGGTCCTTTTTCACCTACAGGTTTTGGAACAGTTTTGTTCTGTCTTCCATAATAAGGCATTATATCACCTTTTGTTTAAACGTAATCTATACATGTGTAGTTTGATAAACAATTTATAATACACGAATGTTCATAATTGTTCGTTTCATCTAATTCGCTTATATTGAATAATGCATCTGCATAAGGTGTTATATTATATTGTCCTGCTATCATACATGTGAAGTTAAATGATTCTTGTGCAATGTCATTCGTGTTTAATCCTGGGACGGGATATTGGTTAATTATGAATCCTTCAATACTAACGTTAGTTATTGAATGGTTAGTGGCAGGTTGCCCTACATTTTTTGTTTCAACAGTATACTGAACAACATCTCCTAAGTATCCTGTTCCGCCAGTGCATTTTGCAACATAATCAGGATAACTTGTGCATGTGATTGTTGCGTTGCATTGATTATTGTTTTCATCACTCTCGGAAATGTTGTCGTTAACGTCTGCATATCCATATATAGTTTGAGGAGTGGAATAGTTGCATGTTATCATCCTATAATTGGATATACTTTGCACTGCGTTCAGTGATGGTATGTTAAATGGTTCTTCATATCCTGATGGTAGTATTCTAATATATGTATTTGAAGGGTTACCTCCTGGTCCTCCGCCTATGTTTGATGTTGTAATGTTGATTGTTATTGGATCTCCATAATTACCAACCACGTCATTGATTGAACATGTGTAGTCTGGTGCTTTGCTTCTGTTATACGTCCACACATCGTTACCCTCAGGTGTCGCACCATTACAATCCTCACTTATGCCTTCATAACTAATATTGAATGAGATGTTTGCATCATTGCAATTATGTGTAGGAGTGGGATTTGCAGATAAATCCCCTTCTATGTTTATAGTATCTCCGACAGGTATAGCCGATGAAGGCAATGGTGTTGTTGGGGTAAATATAAAACAATCTGATGGGTTAGATGTTACAACAACGTTTTCTACAGTTATTGGCATGGCAAGGTTTTGTTCAGTATTGCTTGCTCCGTCATTGCTGACAGTAATAGTAATATGTGTTGGTGTTCCGTCAGGGTTGACCGGGATGCCTGATGTTGGATCGATTGGATTTCCATTGGCCTGAATGTTTACTATGGACCCGTTTGCTATCAGGTTAACAACGTGAACCTCCCCTGAAAACAGTTCAATGTTTTGGTCAGGTTGATAATTAAAATATTGAAGTTCTTTTTCACATGGTGGTGCTGGACAACTATTGCATTCATAGTATGCTGCAGCTTCAAAAATAATTTTTTCAATGTATATGTTAAGGTTATGGTCCCCTAATTCTGAAGGAGCTGACCAATCAACGATCGAAAAAGTGCTGTCCATCACGTTTGAAAGTTCAGTATTATACACGTTTCCGTTATCGCCCCTTGTTAGCTGTCCGGCCATTACTATCGTTGTGTAGCCTACTGATTCTTCTGAGAAACCATTATATGCTGTTAATACAAAAGGTTGAGCGTGCATAGGTGCACCGCTGCACACAGTTTGGTAACCTACTTCAACGTCACTGCAAGGATCTTCAGGATTACAATAAAGTCCACCGTCATATTCTTTATTTAAATTAGCTGAATTTTCATAACTATAATTACCAGGTGTCGGACCGCTTTGTAGAGGAAAATCTAAACAGCTTAAAAAATATGATCCATACCCCTTGCCCACAAAATCATACTCTGATCTTTCATTTGTAAGTTGTTGTCTAATCTGTCCAGGGCAAATATAATCCCCATCATCTAAACTACCTGCAGAAATTTCAAGAGTGCTAGGATTAATTATTTGTGATGCTGTCAGTTCATTACCAAATGTTACATAAAGATTAGCGTTAAATTTATCTGAGTTGTGAGGTGCACATCCTCTAAATTCTGCGTTTGAAAAAGTTCGGTCGATCGAATCACAACTGACCAATGTAATCATCAAAGTCATGATTATAATTTCTTTTTTCATAATATCCCTCCATTAATATATTCCTATCCAATCAAGCGGCGGATAAATTATACTTTTCCATATCCAGTCTAAGCTAACCTCAACTCCTCCATAAACCCCGGGTTTAATTTCCCTTGCCCCTATCATTTTTTGGGTTGCAGTTGCTCCAGCAGTAACTTCAGCAGGTCCCATACCTATAGTTACTCCCATCTTACCAGTTCTATAAGTGTCTCTAAATGTTGCTTCTGTTCTTAGCTTAAGGTTATCTACCAAACCTTTATCAACCGGTTTGTCTATTGTAAATATGAAACTGTGCATATCAACATTAGCATAAGGTTCAGAACCTTTCAAACCTCTATGTTCTGTGTAAGATAATGTAAGTTTTAAATCATTGAGATACAATTCTGCACCTCCACCAACACCTACAACCCCATATTTTTTGTCTCCTATGAGTACATAATCTACTTCTGCTCCAACAAACGGTTTTATGTTTTTGTTTAACACTCCTGAAACAATATGTTGCAATCCAACAGAACTCCCTTGAGTACTTTCAACTGCTTCTTTAAAGAAACCATATATATTTGCTCTCTCAGAACCCATACGTTTCCTTATAGGTGCCGGCACATCCGCTAGAATGCTGGTTGTCATACCTATTCTTTCACTTATTTTAAATTCTCCGCTAAGTGAGCCCTGTATGTGATAAATGTCATATTCTCCTCTATCTCTTAATTCTTCAGGTAATTCTGTGTCAGCTTCTACGATGTATAATCTACCGCTTTCAACATCAAGTGCTACAACCGCTTCAATGTCTAACCACCCTCCTCTTTGTATGCTTTGTAATAGAGGTAAACTAAAGAACACATTATTTACTCTTGCTACACGGGTTTCAGCAACACCTTTGAATGTCGAATGTTCAAGATAAAGTCCTACTGAATTTCCAAGAGATCTCATAAACTGTGGGGGAGCACCTTCCCATCTAGACAACTCAGGATTATCTTCATTTAATAAATAGTAATAAATTTCATCATTATTGGCTGAATCAATGATAGAATTTCTGAAGGCGGGAATATCAGTTACACCAGTATCAGTACTCCATACAGTGAACACATGTTGACCTATTTCTGTTGTAGTCATATCATCATTTACAAATGTTCTTATAAAAGCGTCAAGTGCTGCAGGGTTATCATCATTTCTGTAACTATTAAGAAGACCTGTACTCAATGCTAACAGTAATGGTCCTGCGACAACACCAGGATCTGGATTTGTTTCTATGTCATACCATTGATCAACATGCCTTATTCTGTTAACATTATATGTTGTTCCATCATATCCTATTTCAATAACATCCCCAGCATATGAATATCTTGTAGTGTTAGCATCAATTATTTCTTTATCTGCACCTAACGCTTCAAGTGCTTTATACATATATTCCCCATCCCCCCATACAGGGTCTAATGCAGCTATGGTCGGATTTAACCCGTTAAAGATGTGGCCTTCTATAAGGGGGGTTTCAGGAATGTATGTTGTTAGTACTCCACCAACACCACCTTTTACTGTTGGCGTAATCTCGTTCACTCCAACGACTTTAAACGTTGCAATGTGTTCAATGTGCGAACTTCCCAAGTCTTCCCTTCCTGTGCGTCCTGAAATGACATATTGTGCACCGTCCTCAAAAATAAAATCACCATTTTCATCCTTCTGATTAATGTTAAAAGTGACATGGCTTCTGCCATGCTCGTCAGTTGTTAGATTTCCTTTTATTGGGACATTGATAAATGTTAGTGTGCCATCTTTTTCGACCTTTGAGAAATAGAGTGTGACCTCTGCATCTTTGACGTCTGGCGTCCTGATAGTTTGTGTACCGTTTTCTGCACTGTTCATTTTGGTTGTCTGTGCAGTTACTTGTAACAACGTTTGAGTGTCAATGTCTGCCATCACACTTTTTTTGTTTTTCCTGTCTTTTATTTGTATTTCTGTTATGGTTGTGTCTTCATCCATTGATGCAATCAGTTCTCTTTCAGTAACATTTCTCCATTTCAATGGATGACCTTTGCCTGTTGTAACGATGACATCTTCATCTTTTTCAACATCCATCCTGCCATCAAATCCTAATTGTTTGCCAACATTGATTATTTCAGGTATTATTTTACCGTTCGGTGCCAGGTCAAAGTGTACTGTATATTCCCTTTTTTTCTTCCAATGGAAACTTTCAGTGTAATCATTTTCATACGTGTTACCAGTTATCAGAAAACCTAATGTTATCAAGGGATTAAACCCGTCAGTGATTGCGGGGTCGAGTATCTTCATAACTTCCTCCTCAACAACATCCCTTTTAACAACATAATTGCCACTTTTATCTTTCTTAGGTTTCCCGTCTGAACCAAATTCATAGAATCTGAAATATAATGGAAACATTAATGATGAGCTTGCATAATCCTTTTCCTGTAAGAATGTGACAAAAATGTTAGTTAATTCATTCCTGAGTTTTTCATCAGTCCTTAATTTATTTGTGACTTCAGCCCAGTTTAATGGGTCAATATTATTATTTTCTAATATTTTATTGAGGTCATCCATAAACCTGGTAAGATTTTTAGAACCCTTAATATAACCATTGATTCGTTTTTTTGCATCCCAGTTTGCCCCATACCTCTTACCAAGGAAATTAATGATTTCATTCCTTCCAGGTTTTGTTTTCAATCGTTGAATCCATTCTTTCCCGTATTTGTTATGAAGTGCAGCTGCAGCATTCTGTCCTAATACCTCAAATGCATATGATAAATAAAGCATGTATGTCGGGTCGGTTAACACTTTATTAAGTTCTTCTTCTTTTTTAATCTCGACTTTTGTCCATTTTCCATTTTTATCTTTTGTTATCTTAACCCAACCCAGCGACTCGGCAAATGTGAAAAGGCCTTGGTCAAACATATCCTGCCATTTTTCTGTGTAGTTTGATACTGAATAATACAAGTCGTCAATGGGCGAACTTTTTATTTTTTGTTCTTTCCATGTATAATTATTGATTTCGCCTTTTTCAACTGCTTTATAAAATATTATTGCATTTTCAAGTTCAGTCCTGTCAGCCTTATTTAACTTAACATTTTGCAATATCCATTCTCCTATCATACTGACTGAGCCGTCCCACTTATCACCTAATCCTTTTGTTGCTTCTTTCCAGTGTTTTTTT
This sequence comes from Microcaldota archaeon, assembly GCA_021158105.1. GTDB lineage: Archaea > Micrarchaeota > Micrarchaeia > Anstonellales > JAGGVH01 > JAGGVH01. The sequence goes on along the minus strand of JAGGVH010000039.1, from coordinate 31,613 downwards.
ATGATGTTTGTTCCTTGGAGGTATGGGTTGCCTTTGCTTGTATAGTTTAATAATATATCACTGCCAATGGTTGGATATTCACCATGGCCACCTTTGTTTATAGGAGTGTTGCCGTAATATGTTATGTTTAACTCTGTCATCATCTTAGCTGCTGACTTTGCACCATAATATTTTTGATACATATTAACAAACTGTTGCCATGTGATCTCACCTTGTGCAAGCCGTTCAACGTTTTCACTGAACAATGTTTTTCTCTCTTCAGTCAACGCATAAATTTGTTTTTCATCTTTATTGTAAATTAAAGGCCTGCCGCTCGAGACAAGTTCTAAATCTTTTCCTGTTGGGTACAGGTTTAGTATTTCCATCGCATCAGTATTGGCTGTCAACTGGTTGTATTCTCTTATTACACTTGTCCTGTTCTTTTCTTCATCTGAGAAGATTTGGTTTGCGATAAACATCACAAACTGTTGTTGTTCCGGCACTGCGTTCAACACTCTTTTGTTTATATCATTGAGTGCGTCCATGTTGATTCTACCGTTTGAGAACACCTTCCTAAGTTCATCGCCTGTTGCACCGTCAAACAATTCTTTAAGTTCACCTTTACCGTTCATATAATCATAAATCCCAAGGTTAATTATCAACTGCTGTAAAGCTTTCCTCTCATCATCATTTTCCCATAATACTAAGTTTGGAACGCCCCACAACTCTTCAAGATAACCTGTTGCATACAATATTGCTTCTTCAAGATGATACTTGTTCAGTCCAACCCTGCCGAATACTCCTTCACCTTGCGGCGACAATCCTTTCTCTTCTAATTGCTTTTCAAACCCTGCAATCATCCCGGGCGAAAATATTAAGTCTGTATCAGAATAAATCCTAACTAAGTCCTGTGTATTCTGGAGATAACCTAAATCGGCAAGCTGAGAAGGTGTCAGGTAGTTTTCAATAATGTACATCTGTTCAATCGTTTCGTTTGCCAACTCTTCGCTTATCGGTGCTTTAGTTTCAGTTGTTTCTTCTTTTTTAGGTTTTTCTTTGACAGACGGCTTTTTATGTTTGACAGTGGGTGAAACTTCCTTTTCCTCATGCTCGGTTATTTTCTTTGGAACATATTCAATCTTTTCTCTTTTTTTCTCTTCAGTTTTTAATGTTAATAATGCAACTGCATCAACCGGGTCAAAAGAGTTTTTAAGCTTGCCCTGAATATTTTCCCATACCTCTTTAAGGTCATAGATTGTTGTAAAATAAAATGATATTCTTTGGTTTACAGTTGACAGGACAGAATTGAAGGTGTTATCATTGGGTAATAATCCAAAACTGCCTTTGACTGCTGCAATGCCGTTCTCCCCATACAACAAAATGTTTCCTGCAATGAATATTGTAAGTTTTAATACTTCTTCGTCAGTCAATTCTCTTCCCATATGATTTTTTAATGCTTCGTGGTTTAACGGGTCGTTAATAATCTTTTTTGCTTTATTGAACGATTCAATAAACATGTCAGCAAACCCTTCATTAGTTTTGGGTATGTCGGGGAATATCCCCTCTTCGTTGTGCTTTCTTGCCTCATCATGCAACTTGGTCATCCGTTGTATGAGTGCGTCGATGAATATGTTAAGATTATTAACATTTCCTATTTCACTATTTTTTGATTTGATAATATTCGCAATTTCAACCCCGCTTATGTTTTCAGCTAACTTAACACCCTGAGTCATACCACATCACCTAACTTTTCTGGACATTTAACCTTTTTAAATGTTCTTATATGCCCACACTATTAATTAATTGTATGTATGCACATATATATATTTTACTGTTAATTATTAGTTTTAGAACGTTTAAAAAATTTTACAGAAAGCTTTATATTTATGTCTTTATAAAAGTAAATCCATGAAAGTCAAGTTTGGTGGACAAGATTTGCCCGTTCACGACACCTATGCAACCGATACACATTCTTTACAAGAACAAGAACCATTGGTTGACAATGTTAGTTCTGCTTATTCACAACATTCTAAGAAGCAGGTTAGAATGAACATTATCTCGGCAATACAAACGTTTGTTAAGAAGAGGGGGTATATACCGCGCAGGATAGATTGGAATGAAGAAAGAAAATATAATGATTCTCTGCCTTCTTTATATGTAGTATATAAAGTAATAGGTTCATGGCGCAAAGCATTGAGTTTAGCAGGATATTCTCCAAAACGCCAGGGTGCTCATGCCAACCGTAATGTAATAAGAAACAAGATTATTATGGAAGGATTGTTATACTATAAATTGAACAACCGTTTCCCGTCATCACCAGAATGGATTAAGTTTCACAAGCAGTATAATGTAGTTTCAAGGCAGTGGATTTATGTTATATTTAAAAACTGGAACGATTTTATTAGTCATTTGCAAACAAAAGCTAAGGTTTCTGATGATGAATTAAAGGAGCAAATAACAACTGAATTTTTGAGTATTGTTGATAATAAACATTTTATTCCATCATATTGGCATTGGCTTTCACTTTATCAACAGAATATGGTTTCTGTTCCGCCATCGCTGATAAGAAAACTTTTTGGGTCATACAATAAATTGTTACATTATGTAAAGTATAAACTTGAGAAGACTATCTTGGAAAGTTTTGAGTCATTCTTAGAAGATAATTTATTAGAGAAGACTAATGAGAGTTTTAAGTTATGGGTTGAACAGACAGATGTTTCTTATCGGGTGGTGAAGGCGGTGTTTGGAAGTTGGAAGAATCTTAAAAGAGTTGCAGGGGTTAAAACAAAAAAAGAAATTGAGAAATTAAAAAGAATGAAGAATAAAGAACAAAAAATCCAAACAATAAAACAGAACCTGATTAGTGCATTGCTAACTTTTGTCAGTGAGAACGGTTACATCCCCAACCGTAATGATTGGGTCAAAGAATTAAAGAACAACCCTGCACTCCCGCTACCATCTAAGATTTATCATTATTTTGGAAAATGGGACTTTTTTCTTGTAGAAGCAGGGTTTGATGTTTTAATGGATGTGGCAAAGTATCCCAACACAAAAGAATCTGCAATAGTCATTAAGCAGTTGAGGATGATGCGGAAAATCATCGGCAAGGTTCCCTCTCCAGATGATTGGAAGTTAAACACTGCAGAGTATAACCTTGTAGATGTTGACAGTATAATTGAGATGTTCGGCGATTGGCAGAGTGCAGTCAACTGTGCAGGATTGGTCTAACTTGTTAAAGCAGATTGGACTTTTCAGGTAACCAGTATATTTATAAACCCTTCTATGATAAAAGAGGACAGTGGAGCTCATTATTGTAAAGAGCTGACACTCTCAACATTACGAGTCACTGTGGTCCTTTTAATGTGTGGTTATAGGGCATCCATGGTGCATTGTGTTGGGAATCACTCGCAGGTTTAAGTTAGGTTTAGGTTTGAGTATAGTTAGTGGGATTCAGTTTTGTCTGGATCGCAAATGGTAAGATTTAATAAAATTGTTTGAGGTGTAATCATGGCAAAACATAATAAACCAAGGAAAGGTTCCCTGGCATTCAGGCCCAGGAAGAGAGCCTCAACGGACATGCCGCGTGTCACTGCGTGGCCAATGTCAGATAAGCCTAAATTGTTAGGGTTTGCAGGATACAAGGCGGGCATGACCCATGTGACATACATTGACCAGTCAAAGTCGCATCTGAAAGGTAAAAAGGTATTTTCACCAGTGACAATCATTGAAGTTCCAGACATGATCGTTTATGGGATACGATTGATGAGCAATGGACAGACTGTCAGGGATGTCCTGACAGATGATAAGAACATTTTGGCTGAGGCAGGGTTTAAAAAACGCGCACAAAACCCTATCAAGCCAGAATACCCTGAACTGTTTGATGAGGTTTATGTGTTGGCATACACACAACCTGCAAAGACCAGTATCGGCAAAAAAAGAGTTGAAAAGATGATGATTAAAGTTGGCGGTGAGCCAAAAGAAGCATTAGAATATGCAAAAGGATTGCTGAATAAACCTATAAAGGCCACAGATGTATTCTCTCAGGGCCAGTATGTTGACGTTGTTTCAATAACAAAGGGTAAGGGATGGCAAGGTGTGATAAAACGTTTTGGCATCCGAAAACAGAGGCCCAAGGCGACTAATAAGGTTAGGCACATCGGCAACCTTGGTCCGTTTAAACCCGGTTATGTTACGTATGAGATCCCTCAAGCCGGCCAGATGGGGTACCATAAAAGGACAGAGTATAATAAGCTTATAATCAAGATTGGTGACAACCCCGGCGACATTAATCCTGCGAGCGGGTTTTCAAGGTATGGTGTTGTTAAGAATAGTTACATACTGTTAAAAGGTTCTGTCCCTGGTGTTAAGAAGAGAATGGTCAGGCTACGTTTTGCAATACGTAAACCAGGTGCAGTGCAGCCTGTCCAGGTGTCTTATGTTTCAAAACAACCTCAAAATTAAAAGGTGGTATGAATGAAAGCTGACATTTATGATATCAACGGGAAAAAGGTTGGAGATGTATTACTCCCAAAATTCTTTGACCAGCCGGTCAGGCAGGACATTATAAAAAGGGCGTACCTTCATGAGACATCTTACAGTTATCAGCCCAAGGGCACAGACCCCATGGCTGGTATGAAAACGTCTGCTGATTATTTGGGAAGGAAAGAATCGTACAGGTCTATGAAGAACAGGGGGCAGTCCAAAGTTCCAAGAGAGAAGTTGCCTGAAGGCAGGCAGGGCAATGCTCGTGTCATACCAAGTACTGTCGGCGGTCGCAGGGCGCACCCCCCTCGTGTAGAGAAGAGGATAATCGAAAGGATGAACAAAAAAGAATATTTTAAAGCACTGTTGAACAGTATAGCGGCAACTGCGCATGTTAAGTTAGTGAATATGCGTGGGCACAAGTTTAATGGCAATGTTCCAATAATATTGTCTGATGATTTTGAAAAACTTAACAAGACAAAAGATGTTAACAATGCACTATTAAAGATTGCACATGATGACATGCTACGTTCACGCGATGGCAGGAAGAAAAATAATGCAAGAGCGGTTAAAAGCAGGACTTATGTCCCGCGTTCAATATTAATCATAACCGATAACGAGTCGCCATTGCTAAAGACTGCAAAAAACATTCCTGGGATAGACGTTGTCCCGGTTGACGAGGTTAATGTGTCACTGCTAGCACCGGGCGGGAAACCTGCCAGGTTGACTGCGTTCACACAAGGTGCGATTAAAAAGTTAAGCGAGATGATAACAGTTGTTGGATGATTACGATGATAAGGTGATTGTATGGTATTGATAAGATTGATAAGCACAGAAAAGGCTGTAAGAGAATTGGAAAATAATGTATTATTGTTTTCAGTTGACAAGTGGGCTACAAAGGCCGATGTCAAGAAAGAGATTGAAACTCAGTTTAATGTTAAAGTTGCAAGTGTCAACATGTTCAATACTATAAGCGGTGACAAACGATGTTATGTAAAACTCGGTAAAGAGTATTCTGCATCAGACATTGCTGATAAGATTGGCGGTGCAGTTTAGTTAGTGGGTGGTATGAATGGGTAAAAGGATATTATCGCAAAGGAGAGGTCGCGGGTCGCCTACGTTCAGAGCACCTAGTCATAGGTTTAAGACTAAACTTGTTTATAGGAATTATGATGACGTTGAGAAGGGTGGAACTACAAAAGGAGAGGTGTTAGGTTTTATTGATGACCCTGGACACCAGGCTTTGTTAATGAAAGTTCTTTTTGAGAACGGTGAAGAATTAATCATGCTAGCCCCGGAGGGGATTAAGGTCGGCGACAATATATATTCTGGTAACCAAGCACCGATAGGGTTGGGTAACGTTTTGCCATTACAAAACATTCCTGAAGGGTATTATGTGTATAACATTGAAAAATTGCCCGGCCAGAACGGCAAGTTTGTCAGGTCGCCGGGTGCGTATGCGATAGTTGTATCAAAAGAAGGGAGCAAAGTGACGGTTCGTCTTCCCAGTAATAGGAAAGTTATATTTGATGGGCAATGCAGAGCAACTGTTGGTGTGATTTCAGGTGGCGGTCGCCTTGAACGTCCACTGTTTAAGGCTGGGCGGTCATATCATAAGTTTAAGGCAGTCAATCGCAGGTGGCCTATTGTAAAAGGTGTTTCAATGAATGCAGTAAACCATCCGTTTGGAGGCAAGAGCCATACGCATAAACAGTCAACAGTCTCAAGGAATGCGCCTCCTGGCAGGAAAGTAGGCCATATTGCTGCTAGGAGGACTGGTAGGAGGAAGAGGTAGAAATGAGGTGAATAATCATGGCAAAGAAGTTAGAATCGTTCTATGGTAATAATGAAGATGAATTGAAAAAGATGTCAATTGAAGAGTTTGCAAAGATTGTCCGTTCGCGCACGCGCAGGGCATTGGTCAGACTTGTTGAGAAGAATAACAATCCTGAATACAGAAAACTCATTGAAAAGGTTCGCAAACTAAAGCAAGAGAATAAACTTAACAAACCTGTCAAGACTCATGTTAGGGACGCAGTCATCATTCCTGAGTGGTTGGGATTAAAGTTTTCTGTCCACAACGGTAAGGAATGGAACGATGTTGAGATTACGATTGACAAGCTGGGGCATAGGCTTGGCGAATATTCTTATACTACAAAGGCAGTCAAACATTCTGGTGCAGGGGTGGGAGCTACGCGTGGTAGCAAGTTTGTCCCGCTTAAGTAGAGGTGAAGTTTATGGGATATATGTATAACCCGAAGAATGAGATGTTTGCACGTGCAAGGGTTGAAGATGTCAATGCTTCATTTAAAGACCTCGGTGCAGTGTGCGATAGTGTCAGAGGAATGAAAGCGTTAGACGCAATTGAGATGTTGGAGATGGCTGTAAAGGGTAGGATTCCGATATTGTACAGAAGGCATAACAAGAAGATGGGGCACCGCAGAGAACTTGGCGGTAAAAAGGGCAGGTGGCCTATGAAGGAAGCGAGGATTATTCTTAAACTTGTCAAGAGTGCAGTTGCAAATGCTGAGCAGAAAGGATTGATCGATGAGGACTTGGTCATAACCCACATTGCTGCTAACAAACAGAGGACGTATGCACGTGTTGCGCCCAGGGGAAGATGGCGCAGAGCATTTTATGAAAATGCGTTTGCAGAAGTAGTAGTTGAAGAGGTTTCTTTTGATGATTCAGGTAAAGGCAAAGCTAAAAATGTCAAGGAGAAAAAGGGTTCATCTGTCAAGAAAAAACAGGGAGCAAAAGAAGTTAAGAAGTACAAGACTGAAACAGCTCAACCTGATAAATCTGTAAACGTTGCTAAAGATAAAGGTAAAGACCGAGAACAAAAGAGTGATGATAAACAAGAAGATAACAAAACTATAACCGATAATAAGAACGATGAGAAAAAGGACAATAATAACAACAGTGAAGTTAAAGGAAAAGGTGAACAGAAAACTGATGATAAGGGTGGTGATTAGATGGGCATTGAGAAGAAATTTATTGATGATTCATTGTTAAGGCAAAGAGTAGCTGAATTTGTTTCAAAGGAGCTCAAGTTTGCCGGCATTGGCAATATTGAAGTGAGACGGACTCCAATGGTTACAAAGGTTAACGTTGAATGTTTATCGCCGGGAAAGGTTATAGGACGTAAAGGCAAATCGATCCAGACATTGACAGACGCTATAAAAGTAAAGTTTAATATTGACAATCCCCAGATTAATGTTGTTGAGATCGGTGACATGTATTTAAACCCAAAGCTTGTTGCTGAGAAGGCTGCAAAATATATTGAAATGAAACGTAGTTATAGGTATGTCGCGCACACATTTATTGATGAGATTATGAAGCGCGGGGCAATAGGTGTGGAGATCAGGATAGCAGGCAAACTCGCAGGCAAGGGCGGTCGTGCAAAATCGTTCAGAGCAATGAAAGGGTTTGTTCCAAAGGCAGGCGAGATCGCAAAGGAGAATGTTAAAATTGCAAATTCTGTTGCGATAACACCTTATGGTATTATTGGTATAACTGTAAGGATAGTGCCCCCAGAATCAAAACTTAACATAGAACAGGATGATAAAGGTGGTGATTAAGAATGAAAAAGTTTGTTGAACTTAAAGCACTCACGACAGAGCAATTGGTTAAGAGGTTAAAGGATGTTGAGAATGAACTGTTGTTTGAGCGCAGCAAAAAAGGTAGCGGAGGTCGTGCGTTCAATCCTGGGAAGATTCGAAATCTTAAGAAGATTAAAGCTAGGATAAAAACAATATTAAATGAACAGAAATAGGTGTGAGGTGAAATATGGATGGATATATGTCCAAAGTGTGGCTTGCCAAAGGATTTGTGTGTTTGTGACATCTTAGAAAAGGAGCAGACTGAAAATATTGTAATATATCTTACAACTTCAAAGTTTAGGAAGGTTATAACTGTTGTGGAAGGTGTTGATAAAAAGAAATTGGTGTCAACTGCTAAGGAACTGAAACATGCTCTTGCATGTGGTGGTACTGTGAAAGGTGAGAATATTATATTACAGGGTGATCATAGGAAAAGAGTCAAGGATTTTCTGGTAAAGAGCGGTTATAAGCCAGAACATATAACTGTTGAGGATGTTATGAGAAAAAGCAAAAGAAAGTAGAATGAGGATGGTTGCATGGTTGATGCTTTAGACAGTTTAATAAGGATGATAGGGAATGAGAAATATCTTTTAAGATATCCAAAATCTCATGAGTTTATTGGGTTAGATGTCACAGTAACTTTCTCGCCCAATGATGTTCTTATGGGTGTGAAAGGCAAGGTTGTTGACGAGACGTATAACACTTTGAAGATCATGTCAGTTCACGGGGTAAAGGTTGTACCTAAAAGAGGCAACAGATTTGCATTTAATATGAATAATAATATTGTGGAGATTGACGGCAATGACATTATCCGCAGGCCGTATGACAGATTAAAGATGATGAAATAGGATGATTATGTTTGAGGTGGTAGGTATGAATATATTACCGAGAGGTGCAGTAAAGATTGGTACTGTTGTAAGCAACAAGGCAAAAAAGACTGCTGTCATCAGGATTGACAGAGTTAAGAAGATTGGCAAGTATAAGAGGTATGCAAGGGAACATTCAAAGATTCATGCTCATGTTCCAGATGGTATGGAAGTTAACGTTGGAGATGTTGTCAAGGTTGGCGAGACAAGGAGAATTAGTAAGACAAAATCGTGGATAATATTGGAATCAATAAGTGGGAAAAAAGAAGTTAATAAAGGTAAGGCAGGTGGTAAGAAATGAAAGCGTTAAGTGCAAATATCACTCGTGCATTGCCTGTTGGGGCAAGACTGACGTGTGCAGACAACAGCGGTGCAAAGATTCTAGAGATCATAAATGTTCTTAAATACAAAGGTATTCACAGGAGAGTCCCCAGTGCAGGGATCGGTTCGGTTGTTGTGTGCTCAGTGAAGAAAGGCACTCCTGCAATGAGGAAGAAGAAGGTTAAAGCATTGGTTGTTCGACAGAGGGCACCGTACAAACGGGCGAATGGCATGACAGTAATTTTTGAGGATAACGCTGCTGTGCTCATTGAACCTAAGAAGATGTTGCCCATTGCCACAGAAATCAAAGGTGTCATTGCAAGGGAAATTGCTGAGAATTATCCTAAGATTGCTGCGATATCGTCAGGTGTGGCATAAGATGTTTGGGGTGGTATGATGTTAGATAAGAAAACCGTTGTCAAAATGCCAAAATCTGGCAAGCCCAGAAAACAAAGAAAGTTTAGGGCAAAGGCGCCCATTAATGTAAGGAAAAGATTTCTCAATGTTCATATTTCAAAGGAGTTAAAGAATAAGATTAAGACAAAGAAACGTGCCATTCTGGTCAATAAAGGTGACACAGTCAGGGTGCGCAAAGGCAAATTCAAGGGTAGGACTGGCAAGGTTGTTGATGTTGATTATATTAAGTTAAAGGTTTACATGGAAGGCGTTACACAGACAAATGTGAGAGGTCAGGAGAAGAATGTTTCGCTTGAACCGTCAAACCTTGAGATTATTAATCTTAATATGACTGAACACAGAAAAAAGAAATTAGGATTATAGGGGTGGTATGATGAAAAGAGGCACAAAGAGTATAAAACGGTTAAATGCTTCAAAACTTGCAAAGCTTAAAAATAAAAAGCAGGACGTTTGGATTGTGAAAACTAATCCTGGTCCGCATCCTAAGGACGATTCAATCCCATTGGCAGTATTAATAAGAGACATTTTAGGTTATGCTCAAACGCTTAAAGAGGTTAAAAAGATTCTTGCTAACGGCCATGTAATGGTTGATGGCAAAATTGTCAAGGATTATAGGTATCCAGTAGGTATCATGGACATAGTATCTTTTCCTTCTCAGGGTACATACTTTCGCATGATAATTAATGATAAGGGGAAACTTGTCCCTATGGAAATCAAGAAAGATGAGAGTAAGCAGAAGATTGTTCAGATTAAACATAAATTTGTCCAGCCCAAAGGTAAGCTTACAGTTACGTTACATGATGGTAAGAACATAATCATTAAAGAGAACTATTTAGTAGGCGATTCAGTGGTTATTACTGTTCCAGAATTGGACGTTGTTAAGCATATACCTATCAAAGAGGGGTCATTATGTTATGTTGTAAAGGGTAAACATGCTGGGAGTATTGGAAAGGTTGTTGAGATTAAAGATTTGGGCATGGGGCAGAGGCAAGCCAAGCTTGAGACAGATGATGGTATGACATTTTATACAGTTAAAAAGTATCTTTTCCCGGTTGATGATGTTAAATGGGTTAAGGTAGTGGGGTGATACTCATGGCAAAGGATACTAAAGAGTCAACATCAAAATCAAAAAATAATAAGGAAGCAAATCCTATGCGGGATATATTTGTTGAAAAAGTAACATTAAACATTGGCGTTGGCCAGGCAGGAATAGCTTTAGAGAATGCCAAAGGATTGTTAAAAGAGATCACTGGCAGGACACCTGTTGAAACTCTTGCAAAGGTTAGAAATCCTGTGTTTAAGATAAAAAAGGGTGACCCGATAGGTGCAAAAGTGACATTGCGCAAATCTGTAGCAGTTGACATTCTAAAGAAATCGTTGAAAGCTAGAAAGAATAAACTTAGTAGGAAGATGTTTGACAGGTTTGGTAATCTGTCATTTGGGGTGTCTGAGTACATTGATTTTCCAGGGATTAAGTATAATCCAAAGCTTGGTATGATGGGGTTTGATGTATGTGTAACGCTGTCCCGTCCTGGGAGAAGAGTTAATCTTAGGAAAAGACGGAAAGGCAAGATTGGTAAGAATCACAGAATAACGCCAGAACATGCAATGGAGTTTATGAAGAAAGAGTTTGGTGTTGAGATAATATAGATTATAGGGGTGCTGACTATGGCAAAAAAGAAAACAAAAAAATATCCAAGAATGAAAAAGAAGGAAGGTTATAGATGTAGTAGGTGTGGCACTACTAGAGATGTGATAACTGCTCACGGGATCATGCTTTGCAGAAGATGTTTTAGAGAAGTTGCAGAAAAGATTGGATTTAAGAAGTATAATTGAGGTGGTTTAATGTCAAAAGACCTATTAGCAGATGCGCTGAATATAATAAAGACTCATGAAGCAATTAATAAGACAAAATGCAGAATACCAGCATCTAAACTTATTAAGGAAGTTTTGAAAGTGATGCAACAGCATGATTATGTTGACGAGTTTGAGTATATTGATGACGGCAAGTCAGGTTATTTTGAAGTCAAACTTAAAGGTGCAATCAACAAGTGCAATGTTATCAAGCCACGGTTCCCAGTCAAGAGGACCGAATGGCCGCAATGGGAACAGCAGTATATACCCGCAGAAGGGTTTGGGATATTAATCGTTACAACTCCGCAAGGTGTAATGACCAATGATGATGCTAAGAAGAACGGGATAGGCGGAAGGTTGTTGGCGTATGTTTATTGAAGATATCTTAAATAATAGTGAGAAATGGGATGATAAGAAACAGCATTGTAAGATGAATGGGGTGTTGATATGAAAAGTGAAATAATAATACCAGAAGGTGTGAACGTCACAATAGCAAATTCAAACGTTCATGTCAAAGGACCTAAAGGCGAGATTAATAGAACGTTTAACATTCGTGGTTTAAGCATTTCAACCGATGATAATAGGGTGGTTGTTGTTGAATCAGATGATAAGGCAATAAATGGTACTGTCAAGGCGCACATTGAAAACATGATAAAAGGTGTGGTAGAACCGTTTACAAAAAGGTTGATAATTCGTTATCATCATTTCCCGATCACTGTCGAAGTCAAAGGAAAAGAGATAATCATAAAGAATTATCTTGGCGAGAGATGTCCTAGGAAGTGTAAAATACATGGTGATGCAAAGGTTGAAGTCAAGGGTAATGAAATAACAATAACGAGCTGTGATAAAGAAGCAGTGGGGCAGACTGCACACAACATAAAAAAGATTACACGGTCAGATCGTGACAGGAGAGTATTTCAAGATGGAATATATGATGTTTTAGAGGGGTGATCAAATGTCAAGACATACACCACATTTTAAGAGACCTAACCTTGGCAGAAGCAAGAGGTCAAGGTTGGATGATAAATGGAAAAGGCCAAGGGGCGTTGGTAACAAACAACGTCAGAAATTAAAGCAAACTTGGCCGATTGTCAGCATAGGATATTCAAGAAAAAGGAGTGAGAGAGGTAAACATCCATCTGGGCTTAAAGAAGTTATAGTTTCAAGTGTTAATGAGCTTAAAGGGTTGAAAGATGTTATTGTAAGAATTGCAGGTTCTGTTGGGATAAAGAAAAGGTTAGAGATTGAGAAACGTGCTACAGAAAATAAGTTAAAGATTGCCAACAAGACTGGCGAAAGAAAACTTAAGACTCTTAATGACAAAAAGGCTGTTAAGGCTAGCAAGATGAAGAAGAAGGAGAAGATTAAGAAGAAAAAAGAAGAAGAAAAGAGTAAGAAGGAAGTAAAAGAAAAGGCTAGTAAGGAGGGCGAGAGCAAGGCCAAGTCCGAGCAGGAAGTTAAAGGCAAGAGTGAAAAAAGTAATGATTCAAAAAAGAGTAATAAGGAGAAGCAAGTACCTAACCTTGAAAAGAAAAAGGTGTTAAAGGGGTGATATGATGACGTTGCTTAGCATTAAACGGATCGCTTCAAGGTTGTTGAAGAAAGGCATCAATAAGATTAGGATTAAGCAGGAAGAAGTACCAAGGGCAAGCGAGGCGTTGACAGCTGAAGATGTTCGTTCTATGATAAAAGATAAAGTTATTTACGCAACACCTAAACAGGGTGTTTCACGTGCTAGGGCAAAGGTGAAACATGCACAGGTTAAGAAGGGTAGGAGAAGAGGCAGCGGTACGAGAAAGGGTAAGAAGTATTCGCGTATTTCCACTAAGGAGTTGTGGATGAGAAAGGTCCGTACCCAGAGGAAGAAGTTGAAAGAGCTTTATGATAATGGATTGTTGGATTCGCAAACAAGGAAAAAGTTGTATTATATGATTAAGGGCAACATGTTTAAAAGTAAGAATGCATTTATGACATATATTAATGAGCATAAAATGCTAAAAGATAAGAATAAAGGTGATTAATATGACTCGCGCAAGAGGTCCAAAATATATAATTCATTTTAAAAGAAGAAGGAAAAATCTTACAGATTATAAGAAACGATTAGCACTGCTAAAGAGTGGCAGGCCAAGGTTGGTTGTCAGGAAAACTAACAACAGGATAATTGCACAGATAATTAAGTATGTCAAGGTTGGTGACAAGGTAATAGTTAGTACTGATTCGACTAAACTTAGAAAGTATGGATGGTTTGACAAGCCTAACATTCCAACTGCATACCTGACAGGTTATCTGTGCGGCAAGGAGAGTTTGAAGAAGAATGTTAAAAGTTTTGTTTTGGATATTGGTATTGCGCGGCCCACAAAAGGCAATTTGCTGTTTGCAGTGATGAAAGGGGCAGTTGATGCCGGGTTGGAAACTAATTATGATGACAAGATAATCGCCCAGGAAAGATTAAACGGGTTGCACATTGCAGAATATGCTAAGAAATTAAAAAGTGATGAGCAGAAGTATAAACGCCAATTTTCTGGTTATATCAAGCAAGGGATAACCCCTGAAGATATACCTGATTTGTTTGAGAAGGTAAAGAGTAAGATTGTTTAACATCTAAAGGTGAGATTATGAAGTTTAGAAAGTTTGGAAATCGTGCGATGAAGGTTGTTAATGAGGAAGAACTGGCTAAGTGGACTCCTCGGACTGAGATAGGTAGGAAGGTTTATAATAATGAAATCTCTGACATTGACGACATCCTTTCTGAGGGCAGGCCGATATTGGAATATCAAATTATTGACAAGCTAGTTCCCAACATGGAAGGTGAGGTTCTTGAACTTAGGAGCACGCAGAGGGTTACTGATAACGGTAGAAAACCGTCATATCGCGCAGTAGTATTAGTAGGTGACAAGAGAAGTCATGTAGGGATAGGAGTCGGCAAACATGTTGAAGTCAGGCAGGCAGTTGAACGTGCAATGGTCAATGCCAAAAGAAACATGATCAAAGTTACCCTCGGTTCAGGGTCATGGGAAGATACCAAAGGTCACACAAATTCTATACCTATCATGACAACTGGACGTTGTGGCAGTGTAAGAGTAACTATCAAGCCTGCTCCGCGTGGTGTAGGCATTGTCGCAAACAAGACAGTTAAAAAGGTGTTGTCATTTGGTGGGGTTAGCGATGCATGGACAAAAGCTATGGGGCAGACGTCAAACACTTACAACCTTGCAATGGCAACGCTTGACGCATTAAAGAATCTTAATTCAAAAAATAATACTATGAAACAGAATATTGAAGGGTGATCATAGAATTTAATATGGGGTGTTAAACATGATTATTGGAGTTGTAAGAGTAAGAGGGATGTGGGGTATTAAGCCCAAAATTAGAAAAACTTTGCAAAGGCTTAACTTGACAAGGGTTAATCATGCAACACTGATTCCTGACACATCATATTACATGGGCATGTTAAAGGTTTGCAAGGATTATGTGGCGTTTGGCAAGGTAAGCAAAGATGTTGCTAAAAAGTTGTTGATAAAGAAGGGCGAAATTACAAGGAATAAAAAACTTAAGGATGATAACACAAAAATGAAAGACATTGACAACTTTCTAAGTTTGCTCGACAAAGGTGAGACATCACTCAAGAGGTTTGGCATTAAACCGGTTATGCGTTTGAAGCCGCCAAAACACGGATATAAAAGTGTTAAGCGTGCGTATCCGTATGGTGCACTTGGAAAATGGCCAAGTCTTGACAACTTGATTGAAAGGATGTTTTAAATATAATAATTGAGGTGAATGGTTATGCCTATAAGATTTAAAAAGAAAAGTGGTAAATACCGTGGCACTAGGACGTGTGGTGCTGGCAGTTCTAAGAACAGAAGAGGCAAAGGCAACAAAGGTGGCTGGGGGCGTGCAGGGATTAAGAAGCACAGGTATACTTATGCTACACGGTATGAGCCTGGAAAGTTGGGCAGTGGCTCTCATGGATTTAGAAGATATAATAAAAGACGGTTGCCGACTATTAATGTAATGGACATTGAAAAACAGGCGGACAACGGGTCTTATGTTTTCTATGGTAAGGTGTTAGGTGCTGGCGTTATTACAAAGCCTGTTGAGGTTAGTGCGTTTGCGTTTACTAAGGTTGCTAAGAATAAGATTGTGGGTGCAGGAGGTAAAGCTGTCTTGCTTAATACTCCTTTAAGTTCTTTAGATGATAAGAAAAGTGGAAACAGCAAAGAGAAGGTGAACTTGGACAAAGATGTAAAGAAAGATAAAAAAAATGATGTGGATGTGACAAAAAATAAGAAAGGGGATAATGAATGAGGATAGATTTTATTAAACCGTTTAGGAAAGTATTGCCTGAGATTACTCCGGCTGAGGGCATACCAAGCATGTCTGAAAGGTTGATGTGGGTGGGGTTAGCATTAGTGATTTACTTCTTAATGTACAATACAATAGTGATAGGTGTCAAACCCATTTCTGAGATGACTGGTGAATTAAACTTCTTATCAGCTGTGACTGCATCTAGGATGGGGTCATTGTTGACCACTGGGATTGGCCCGATCGTTTTAGGTAGCATTTTCTTGCAACTGTTTATGGGTGCAGGGATATTTGAGGTTGACATGTCCAACCCAGAGGATAGACGGAATTTTTTCACGTTTCAGAAAGTGTTGGCAATCATATTAGCCTTTGTTGAGGCGTTCTTTTTTACAGTGGGTAAAGGCTTTTTTGCACTGCAAACATTCGGCATACCTGGCAGTGAGATTCCAGTTTTGTTATTAGTTACTGTTCAGATAGCTGCCGGGTCAATCATATTAATGTACCTTGATGAGATCATACAAAAAAGAGGGATTGGCTCAGGGATTAGTTTATTTATCGCAGCAGGCGTATCTTTCATGGTGGTGTCATTAGGGTTAGGATTGTTGAGTAGTTCTCTGGCTACTCTCTTAGGTGGTGCAGGGGGAGGTTCTGAGGCTATCCCTTCGGCATTGATAATCCTTGCACCGTTTGTTTCTACTGCGATAGTATTCTTAGTGGTTGTGTATGCAGAAGGGTTAAAGGTTGACATTCCACTGGTGTTTGGTCAGATGAGGGGTATGGATACTGTCCATTCTATTCCTCTGCTTTATGTTTCGAACATACCAGTCATATTAACTGCTGCGTTATTGATGAATGTGCAGGTTGTAGCAAACGTGTTCCCGTCAGCTGATCCCAACATAGGTAATGCGGGTCTCCCGCCTTATGACGACTTTGTACAAAACATCATATGGACTGCTGAAAATAATCCTACTGGGCTTTTAGTTTACAATGTTGGGGGAAATGAAGTGACAAATTCAACAGTCGGTGGCAAGAAACAGTTTGCTGACGGTCTTCTTTATTTGTTAACATCAAGAGATATTGTTCCAGGGTATGATACTAACATAGGGTCTCATATTGATACATTATTAACCGGTTCGTCACAGGTGTTTAAGATTCCTTTGATAATTCATCTTATTGTTTATTTGTTGGCATACATTCTGTTGTCAGTGATGTTTGGCATATTCTGGGTTGAGACTGCAAGCATGAGCGCTAAGGATGTTGCAAAACAATTGTTCCAGTATGGGTTGCACATTCCTGGGATGCGGCGCGACCCGAGGATTATCGAGCGCACGCTTGACAAATATATTCCAACAATCACGATAATTGGGTCAGCATTTGTCGGTATGTTGGCTGCGTTTGCCAACATAACAGGCGCATTGGGCACAGGGACAGGGATATTGTTGACTGTTATGATCCTTCATAGGTTGTATCAGCAGCTTGACCAGATGGGAGCGTTCAGGTTTGTTCCTATTTTAGGAACAATCTTTGGAGGGAAGTAGGATGATTGTCATATTTGGTGTGCCAGGGGCTGGCAAGACTACTGTGATTTCAAAGGTGTTTGAGGACAATGCAATCAGTGATAAGTATCAGAAAGTAGTCTACGGTGACCTTGTATCAAGACATATAAGTGATTTGGGGATTGACAGGGACATGGTTCGCACATTACCGCTTAAGAAGCAGCAATCTTTTCAGAAGGAAATATTTTCAGTGATTAATAACATGGAAAAAGAAAATGGTAAAGAGGTTGTTTTGGATACTCATGCCTTTGTCAGGACAGTAGAGGGTTTCCTTCCCGGGCTTCCAGAATGGGCAGATCTCAAACCGAAAAGGTTTTTGTTGATCACTGCAGACAATGAAGTTATTAGGCAGAGAATGGCTAATGATGCCACGCGCAAAAGGACTGACTTCATAGATGAGATTAAAGAACTTACAACTCTTTCAAAACTTTATGCAGTATCATATTCAGTTTTTTATTCTGCCCCGTTGACAGTTGTTGACAATTCAAAGGATGTTAGCATAGCAGTAAACAAGGTTAAAGAATTGTTATTAAGGTGGAAAGAATGATGGGTATTGAGATTCCAGTTTGGATGGTAATAGTATTGATTGCTACAGGGTATTTGTATATTGTAGTAGCGATCAATCATGCATGGGGTGCACGGAAACAGATGAGGGAAATCAACAAGGAGATGAAACAGTTGCAGAAGGAGTTGAAAGATGCAGAAAAAAGGAATGATAAAGCTAAACTTTCAGAATTACAGGCCAAACAGGTTGGAATGATGAGCAAGATGAGCAAAGTAATGTTTAAGTCAATGGTTCCAATGATTATCATATTACCATTGGTTGCGTTGGTGTTTTCATATGTCAACACAAACTATAATGGTGTTTATTTTACATTGCCGATGGGCATACCAATTCTTCACGCGAGCAATGTTTACAATGCGGGAGAGTTCCTGATAATTTTACTTTTTGTCATGGGGTTTGTGGTTAATTCATTGTTCTATAAGATTCTTGAGATGGAGCACTTTAAAAAAAAAGTTAATGTTGATGAGGTGAGAGAAGATGACTAAGCCGATGAACAGGTCAAAATCAAAGCGCAAGTTGTTTGTTAGAACGCCGGGGGGCAATACTGTAACACGGTATAAACGAAGAAAGAAAAACAGGTTGCATTACAGTTCAATATCTCACAAGTTGTTAAGAGGCGTATCAAACAAGCCCAACATTCCCAAGTCCCACCGTGTACCGTCAAGAAAGTATGCAGGACATCTTAGTCCTGACGAACTTAAGTTAGTATTAAAGTATGCAAACAGGGTTGAGCAGGGAATGATGAAGTTGGAGGATGTTGCTATAAAGTATAGGAAGTATGTCAAGGTTGAATTGAAAGAATAGATTGTGTAGGGTGAGAATATCTTGAAAGGGATGGTCATAACATTAACAGGAATGTCTGGCAGTGGCAAAGATTCTGTTGCTAATGCATTTTATAGACTGTCAAATGCTGAGAAGCCAAAGTATTGGAAGGACATGCCTGAGGAGTATAGGAAAGAGTTTGCAAAGTTTAAAGGTAAGGTTAAACTTTATAACAAGACGTTTAGGCATGTTATGGGGCAGTATGGGTATACTGATGTGAAAGATTTTTCTGCTGATATACAAAAAGCAAAGAATACTGGTGAGCCGAGTGAACTTGTCGGGTTTGATGAGCAGTTTGATGACATGGTAAACAAAGAGGTTCAGGAATTGAGAAAGAGGTATTTGATTGTGTTTGTAACCAACAGGCTTGGACCGTGGAAGATTGATGATGTGAACCTCAAAGTTGCACTCAAGAAAACACCTGAACAGCGGGCAGAACATGCATGGCTGCACAGGAATGAGGACAGGCCAGACCTTATGAAGTTTGAAACTAAACAGGACCTTGTGAAGTATTTTATTGAAAGAGATAATTCTGACATAAAAAGGTATAAAGAGGTTTACAATATTGACATTACTGACATAAGTGACTTTTTTGTGATTGATTCTTATGTTAACGATCCTGAGCATAGTGCATGGATGATATTAAACAAACTTGAAGAAAAGTATCCTAATATAAAATACGAGGTGGATAATCATGGCAAAGATAATTGAAGTTGGGAAAGTATGTATAAAATTGGCTGGCAGGGATGCCGGCAAACCTGTAGTAATAACAAAAGTTATTGATGATAAAACTGTGATGATACGGTCAGCTGACAGGAAAAAAGGACAGAAGGAAAGAAGATGTACAATCAAACATCTTGAACCTACACCGCACAAGGTTGACCCGTCAAACGAGAAAGAAGTTAACAAGGCGTTGGGTATCAAATAGAGATGTTATGATGATAGTATGAAGCACTCCCGTGTAATCTTAAATTTTTTTCGTGGGAACATAGTTAACGTCATTGTGGCAATCTATTCAATATTTATGTTTTTGTTTGTTGTATTTTTGTTGGTTACACCTTTTGTTTACAGGATAGATCCAATAATGGGTGGGATGTCATACACTATAATGGCACCGACGTGTCACCAGCTGACCCAGCGGTCATTATGTGTGTTTTATGATAATGACTCATTAAAATATGTTGGCAATTGTCTTCCAGAATCGTCTTTTATCTATACAAAAGATATTACTGTGACCAATGAGAACATGATAGGGTATAAGTTTCCAGTATGTTCAAGATGTTTGTCAATATACATTGGAATGTTGTTGGGCGTAATTCCGTTTCTGTTTAAGAAAGACAAGTCACAACCGCCACCTATATGGTTGTTTGTTTTGTTAATATTGCCTTTGGCAGTGGACGGTACATTGCAATTTGTTGGGCTTCACCACAGTAACAACATGTTGCGGATTGTAACAGGATTACTATCAGGTATTGCAGTGCCCATTTATTTGTTGCCCATCCTTATTATGATCTCTGATACTGCACTGAAGTTATAATGTTAACAGGCAATATTTATATTTTTGGTATTTTATTTAACTCTATAAATGACAACCTCTTCAGTGTCATTCTCAATAATCTTGACAAAGTCAGCATGTCCCACCTTGTCAAGAAAGTATAATGCAATGGTTTCCATGCCCTTATATTCTTTAAACAGGTCTTTAATCTCTCTGCCCCTTATACTAAAGTTAATCTTTTCAAGTTCATTGCGCATAGCATTAAGGTCAACACCTTTAACTCTTCCGTTTTCCAAATCGCCAATAAACCCAAGCCCGACTTTAAACTGGACTGGGTGGGAATGGAAGTATAATGTCAGATTATCATACACGATTGCATAGTGTTTCATTTTCTAATCATCCCTTTCAACTTGTTCATTATTTCTTTTAATTTTGTGATGTTAGGGTCAAACATGTTATCATCTGCGCGATAATATCCCAAGGCAATCAACGGCTGGGCAATCTCTGCCATCTTGTGATTGTATTCTGCAATAAGTTTAAAGTTGGTTATGCACAGGTTGGATATCTGTTTGCCAATTACTTCTTTTTTCTTTCTGTTATCTTCATTGATAAATTCAGTTACCTTATTGTCAATTTTTTCAATGACACCGGCGATTTTCTCTTTCTTCATATACTTCATCTCAAAACCGTTTAATCTCCATTAACACATTTTTTGACCAGCCATACACAATATCACTCAGGTCCTTTTTAATCTTATGCTTATCTTTTAAAGAATATAAATAGACATATCCACCCTTGTTTAAGTTCTTCTGTCTCCGAATAATAAGGTTTTTTGTCATCATACGTTTTAATGATTTCTGAACTGTTGTGCGGTCAAGATGTAGTTTGTTGGCAATGTGTTGCACAGTAACATGTTTCTTGCTACTGATGAATAACGCAAAAATCTTATACTCAGTTTTAGTCAAACTAAAACTGCATCTGATGATGTCTGCCATGTTGATTCGTTTGCATGCGAAATCTATCATCATCTTCCCCTTGCATGTTTAGCTTTCAAGATCCTTTGTATTGCTAACATGTATGCTGCAGTTCTAAGGTCAGTGTTTTTTGTGCTTGACTCAATATAAACCTTCTTGGCAGCATCGACCATTATCTTTTCAAACAGTTTTAATACATCTTCCTTGTCCATATAATTTCCCAGTTTATTGTTGACCCATTCTTGATAGCTTGACACTACTCCGCCGGCATTTGCCAGTATGTCAGGGATTACTGTTACTCCTTTTTCTTTCAATATTTTATCAGCCTTTGAATTGACTGGACCGTTTGCAAGTTCAAGTATCATGTCGGCCTTAATCTTGTCAGCATTATCCTCTGTGATTTGGTTTTCAAGTGCTGCAGGGGCCACTACGTCTACTTTAAGTTCTAACAACTCTTCATTGGTTATGTCTTTAGAATTTTTGAACCCTTTAAGTGCACCGGTCTCCTGCTTATGTTCAATCAGTTTGTTAATTTCCAAGCCGTCAGGATTGTACACTGCACCTTTACTGTCGCTCACTGCCACGATTCTTAGTCCGTTCATGTAAGCATACTTTGCAAAATATTTGCCAACATTCCCAAACCCTTGCACTGCAACAGTAACATGTTCGTGTTCTGGCGGGCAATACATCTTTTGGTTGATACACTTCAGGTTCATCATTTCTCTTAAAACAAGCCAGCCGCCAAACCCGGTTGCCTCATTTCGTGTTTCTAATCCTCCAAGTTCTAACGGTTTGCCGGTGAATGTTGCAGGTGCATGGGCACCTTTAACCTTTTCATACTCATCCAACATCCAACCCATAACCTCTGCATTAGTATTGACATCAGGGGCGGGAATGTCAATGTTATCACCTAACACGTCAGCAAACGCATCAACATATTTTCTGCTTAATTCTTGCAATTCATCCTTTGTTAATTCTTTTGGATTAACTTTGATCCCACCCTTTGCACCGCCATAAGGCAACCCGGCCAACGAATTTTTTATGCTCATCCAAAAAGATAATGATTTAACTTCATCCTCTGATACGTTTGGATGATATCGTATCCCGCCCTTGCCAGGGCCCAAATCGTCATTGTGTAATATCCTCCATGCGTCATATTCCTTCCCATTAACTTTAAGTGTGGCATGGGAAACCCTCTTGTGTTTCAAGATGTATTCTTTATCATTATCACTCAAACCCAATACTTCTGCTACAGTATCGATCCTATCCATAACATTCTCAAAAATTGTCATGTTACCACCTCCTTTTTTGTTTTTGATTTTATTTGTTAATATTTTTATCAATGTATTGTTTTACTATCTGTTCAGGCATTGCACCTACAAACTCGTCAACGACACCGCCATTCCTGAAAAATTTGACGTTGGGTATGCTTAATATCTGATACTTGTCTGCCACCATTGTATTTTCTTGGACATTAATCTTTGCCAATAAAAATTTGCCGTCATATTCGTCAGCAATCTTTTCAAGCACTGGACCGAGAACGCGGCAGGGCATGCACCACGGTGCCCAAAAATCTACTACTACCAACACTTCATTGGATTTTTGAATTACTTCCTTTTCAAACGAATCGTCGTCTACTTCAATCTTCATTTAAACCACCTCAGTTTATCATAATACGGATCAAATATATCCTTTGTAATGATACTGTTAACAATATACAGTAGTGCATTTTTACATCACATCTGTTTATAAATACTTTGGAATTGTGATTAAATCGTTTCCAATATGCACAAGCGAAAATATAATAAATTATTATACATGAACAAATGTATGTTAAAGGTTATCTCATGGAACGTTAACGGACTGCGTGCAGTAGTAAAAAAGGGATTTGTCAATTCATTGAAACAGCTTAACCCAGACGTTATGTGTTTACAAGAGATTAAGTCAGATGATAAAACGATCCCAGAAGATGTTATAGATTTCTGTAAAGGTAATAACTATGAATTAATTATCAATCCTGCTATGAGGAAAGGGTATGCGGGAACTGCTGTCATGACAAAGGTTAAACCAAAAACAATCATAACACAGATTGGAGTAGAACAGTTTGATGATGAGGGCAGGTTTATATTCATTGAATATGATAAATTTTATCTGTTTAATACTTATTTTCCTCATTCGCGTCATGACTTGTCACGTTTGGAGTTTAAGATGAAGTTTAATGATGCTTATATTCACTTTGTTAATAAACAGTTTAAACATAAGAACAAGCCAATGTTGTTGACCGGGGATTTTAACGTTGCGCACAATGAAATTGACCTTGCCAACCCCAAACAGAACGAAACAAACGCAGGGTATACTGTTGAAGAGAGAAGGTTTATTGACAGGTTGCTCAGTGAAGGGTTTGTTGATACATTTAGGTATTTCCATCCCACAACTGTTAAGTATAGTTGGTGGAGTTTTAGGTTTCATGCAAGGCAACGTAACATTGGGTGGAGGGTTGACTATTTTTTCATTGATAAGAATCACTTGGGCGTAATAAATGATTCTGACATATTAACAGACATTACCGGGTCAGACCATGCACCTATTATTCTTTATTTAACCTTTTGAAGATATATTGTTTGTGTGGGATAAGCCATTTCAATTTTGTTTTTCTTAAACAATTCCATTATACTAATGTTAATCTTTTCTTGGATTTTTAGGTATGTTTCATAATCGCCGGTTGGAATGTTATACACAACCTCAAAGATTAATGCGAAATCACCAAACTTTTTAAAATGGACATACTTAACCTTGGCAGGTTTGATTTTGTTTATTAGTTGTGTTATCATTTTAGGAATTTGCTTAATCTTTGATACAGGAGTATCATACGTTATCCCAAACTGAAAGATTACATTGCGCGTGTCCATCTTCTTATAATTGTGGACACGCTCTTCTGTAAGTTCTTTGTTTGAAATGACCAGTTCTTCACCGCCAGAATATGTTTTGATGCGTGTTGATTTTAGTCCAATCTTTTTTACTGTCCCGCTATCCTTCCCGATAACGATGAAATCGCCAGTGGTGAACGGTTTGTCAAACTGTATTGAGAAATAAGCGAATATGTCTGACAATATATTCTGCAGTGCAAATGCTACAGCAATACCGCCAATGCCCAATCCTGCAACCAATGCTGATATATCATAACCCAAGTTTGAGATTATAAAAATTATTGCAATGAACCAGACCACTGCTTTTAAGATTTGATTAAGAAGGTTGACAACTGACGGGTCAATCTTGTTTTCCTTTTTCTTATTTTCTATCAACATTTTTTTTGTCCCATAATCTATCAGTGTTGTTACACCTTTTGTTGTATAATACAATGCAAAAACCAATGTCAAGTAGTATACAATCACTATTATTATATCAGGGAGAACAATAAACTGTAATCCTATATACAATGATAACAACAGATAAAACGGCCAACCGATGTCATCTATTATTTTTATTATCACATCATCAAAATCTGATTTTGTTTTCTTGGAGATGTGCTCCAATTTTTTTAATATGACAAACTTAAAAATCTTTAATATTATGACCAGTGAAGCAAAAACTGATAATGATACAATATAACTGTCCAATGAGTTGACACTAACCATTGCAGTAATGTTTTGAATGAACATGTCAAGCATACTAAATTCAACCATCTGTTTTCACCTCATCTTTTGGAAGAATTAAACTATCCTTTGGTATTCTGCCAACCCGCCAATCTTAACCTCTCTTGTTAATTTTTGTTTGTTGTTCTTTTCATATTTTAATACATTTTTAATGTCTTTCGGGTCAGCATATCCAAACTTTTTAAGTGCAAGTTTAAGGTCATTATTTTTTTCTGATGCCTTTGGAAGCGGGATGTGTTTCATTGCACAATCAACAGCATAACGTAACGCCCTTGCGCCTGCACCAGTACCGTTTGGATGCCCGTGCACACCTCCGCCTGCCTGTATGACTATATCTTTCCCGAACAATTCAATCAAAGCATCGACCATGCCAGGGTCAAGCCCGCCCGATGATACTGGGAACAACGGTTTAATATGTTTGGCAAACGTGAACTTTAATGAGCCCAGATAAAACTTTTCTTCTCCCTTGTTTTTTATCGCAATGTCGTGCAACCGTTTAACGTACAATGCCGACCCTTCCATCTTGCCCACGCCCGTGCCAATGTGAAGCTGGTCAACACCTATTATCCTATAAAATTTCTCATAAACCTGAAAGTTTACACCAAACATTCCTCTGTTATGTGCAGCATACCCTGCCCTGTGGGCATGGACAAATATGTTATACTTTCGTGTGTGCTTAATCATTTCATGCAATGCTGCAAGTCCCATGACATAAACATCTAACATTACCATCCTCTGCCCGTGCTCCCTAACATAGTCCAACCGTTCAATCATACGGTCGATTGACGAGTCAGTAATGTTTGTGGCATACAACTTCTTCTCACCGGTTTCATTTTCTGCCTTGTCCATCTTTTTGGTTACTTCATTAAACCGCTTCTTCCACGGACAAAATTTCTGGTCGACCAGGTTCTCGTCATCTTTGACAAGGTCCAGTCCATTGCTCCATGCGTCGTATGCGACATTTGCAAACTCTTTAGGTGTTAACCCCACCTTGGGTTTGACAATCGTGCCAATGTGCGGACGCCGGCTTTTTAATGTTCCTACATATTTTCTGATGCCTTCAATACCATTCTTTGGACCCTTAAACTGTTTCTGATACTTCTCAGGGAATGATATGTCCATTATGTATAATTCGTCAACCTCTTTCATTCCGAATATGTTGCCCATGACACTGGCCTGAAACTGTAATATGTTCTTTGAATCAAAATGTTCATATGGATAAGCAATATAAATAAACCCTGAACTTTTTGTAACCTTGATTATTTTGAAAACACGGGCACGATAATTTTTGAATACAATGTCATTCATTGTACTGAGTTTTGTCCATGTGCCCACTGAACTTTCTGCGGCAACCGCTTCAGCAATCTTTTCAATCTTATTTTTGCCTTTAACCCATAAGAGAACTATAAAGTCATCCTTTGACGGCTTATATTTCAGTTCTACATAAGTATACCCGCCATACATAATATCACCCTAAATTATACAATTGAATGATACAAAGGATAGGTTAAAAAAGGTTACTCAAACATCTTATGCCATTCATTGAATATTTTAACCTTCCACTTTCCATATTTTTCAATTTCGCTTATGACCTCATCGTATGACTTTTCATAATCTATCCTTTCATCAGGTCGTTTTGAATAAAACTTGTCTGCATATGCAACAATCTTCTCTTCTAAAGTTATCGGGCACATGTCCCTGTGCGGCAGCGGTAGCCTGTTTTTTATGATTTCATCCTTTGTTATGCACACGCCAACATGCCGTTCTGCAACAAGGCCATGCCTTGGGTAACCTTCCTTTTCTAACATTTCCCTTCCCAAGTATCCGTGGGAGATGTATGGGTATTTCCCATGACAAAAAAATCTTGGCTCGTTTGTTTTTATTATTCCGATATCATGAAGCATTGACGCCTCTCTGACAAATTCCTTGTCAGCATTAACCTTTTCTGCAATGTTGACCGCTTTTCTCATGACATTTTCACTGTGCTTCACCAGATAATAATAAAGTTCTGAGTCAGGATTATAATATTTCTTTAGTATTTTGTAAGGGTCCATATGATAACATAAAGCCATAAGGTTTAAAAATGATAAATTGCAAAGTTATATTGCAGGAGGATAGGCCGGGGGCCAGGGGTCTCCATTCCCGCAAATCCCCTTTAGGCGGGGCCGAAGATGGTCTGCGTTGCGCTTTGTCTGTTTGGCCCTATTCAAAGGCGTTGACGGTCTGCCTTGACGGACGTCGTGCACAGTGAACCGGGTCAGGCCGGAAGCTTTGCATGGTACACATGCAAAATCTGCCAGCAGAGCCGGCAAAGGAGCAGCCCTAAGCTGTGTATCGGCGTGTCGCCAAGCCACAGGCCTGAGCTGATGAGTAGGACAACCGACAGGTGAAGTTGCAGCAAAGGCCATTGCTCCTCCTGCAATTATAATATTCCTTCATCTAAAATCAGTGCACCGGAATCGTCCTGTGAAATCACATACAATTCCTTTTCAGAATCTATGAATGCATTGACTGCTTCTGGGTCATAAAGAACATCCTTGCCTTTTTTTATCCATTCAATTGCAGTTTGCCTTGACATTCCCTTTATTCCCCTGTTTACTGAGGCGTCATAGTAGTCAACCACATATATCACTCTTGCAATGGGATTGATTTCTTCATGTTTTAACCCGTGAGGGTAGCCCGGCCTTTCATGAACTTTGAAGGAATATTCAAACCTCTTTCCGTCCCACCTTTCATGATGATGAATGACTGCATCAAGCACTTCGATTATGAATTCATCAGTATGGTATTTAATAATCTCGTTGAACAGTATATTAAACCCATAAATGGTATGTTCTAAAATGAAAGGGATGTATTCATTAAAAGATACTGAATAATCTCCCATTTCGTCAGGGAAATGTATCTTGCCAATGTCGTGAACCAGGCCTGCACACCTTGCAGCTTCTGACCAGAACAATTTGGATTCAAATGATAATTTTTTATTTGAAACGATCTTTTCCATGACAAGTTGCGACATTGCAGCCACATGACGAGAATGCATTAGTGTTTGGTTGTCAAGCTTTGGCGAGAATTTTAAAAAGATGTTGTCAAAAATCTGACCGTCTGTTAATATTGTTTTCCTGTCAAGATGTGTTTGATGGTATCCTTTCTTTGTTGTAAATTGTAGTTTAACAATGAATGGCAGGGCATTTATAATTTAATTGTGTGAAAGAATATATTTAAATATATTGTATGAATATTGTATGAAGTTTTGGATAGTTCATAACAGTTTAATGGAGGATGGTTTTATGAAGATTATGATTAATGGTACAGAAGTTGAAGTTGACGGTGAAGTGGTCCCATTAGAACTATTGAAAGGTAACAATGCTCAAAAATATCTGGCAGTCAGATGTAGTAAGGATGGTAAAACGTTTTTGTTTGACCTTAATTTAAAGATTAATGTCAACGATTATGATTCTTTAGAGTTTATAACTTTTGATGACCCTGACGGGAAAAAGGTTTACTGGCACACAAGTGCACATGTGCTTGCACAGGCAGTGAAAGAATTGTTTCCAAATGCTAAGTTGACTATCGGTCCAGCAATCGAGAATGGGTTTTATTATGACATTGATCATGATCCATTCACGCCAGAAGATCTGGTTAAGATTGAGGAGAAGATGAAGGAAATCATTAAACGCGACATCCCTCTTGTTCGTGAAGAGGTTACAGTTGACAAGGCAAGAGAATTGTTTAAGGATAATCCTTATAAGATTGAGATGATTGATGAGGTTGCAAGCGCGGGAGGACAGTTGTCAATATATAAACAGGGAGATTTTTATGACTTATGCCGCGGTCCCCACCTGCCATCAACAGGGTATATCGGTGCAGTTAAGGTGACCAAGGTGTCTGGTGCATACTGGCGCGGTGATGCTAAGAACAAGCAACTTCAGAGGATTTATGGCATAGCATTCCCAACACCTAAAGAATTGAGGAGTTATCTTAATATGCTTGAAGAGGCTGCACGGAGGGATCATCGTAAGATAGGAAAAGAACTTGACTTGTTCTCTTTGCATGAGGAAGGTCCGGGGTTTCCGTTTTGGCATCCTAAGGGCATGGTGATTTATAATTCCATTATTGAATACTACCGCGGGATATTAAGACGGGAGAATTATCAGGAGGTCCGTGGCCCGATAATCCTAAACAGGAGTTTATGGGAACGGTCTGGGCACTGGGACCATTATCATGACAACATGTATTTCTTAAAGATAGATGGTGTTGATTATGCAGTCAAACCTATGAATTGCCCGGGCCATGTCTTGATTTATAAGACAAAGGTCCATTCATACAAGGAGTTCCCGATAAAGCTTGCAGAGTTTGGTTTGGTTCACAGGCATGAGATGGCGGGCGTGTTGCACGGTCTTTTCCGTGTTCGTGCGTTTACACAGGACGATGCACACGTGTTCTGTCTGCCTGAACAGATTGAGACTGAGATAATAAAACTTATAGATTTGGTTTTTGAGATGTATAAAACGTTCGGGTTTGAAGATGTTCATGTTGAACTCAGCACGCGTCCTAACGATTACATGGGTGAGCTTGACCTGTGGAATCGTGCAGAATCATCATTAAAAAGTGCATTAGACAAGAAAGGTATAAAGTATAAAATTAATGAGGGCGACGGTGCATTCTATGGTCCAAAGATTGATTTTCATATAAAGGATTGTATGGGAAGGTCATGGCAATGCGGCACGATACAACTAGACTTTGCAATGCCTGAAACACTTGACATAACTTATATGGGCCCTGACGGTACTATGAACCATCGTCCTGTGATGTTGCACCGTGCAATCTTGGGCAGTATTGAAAGGTTCATTGGTATGTTGTTGGAACATTATGCTGGCAAGCTACCGTTATGGTTGTCACCGGTTCAGGTTAAGATTATCCCGGTATCAGAAAGTCATGTTGAATATGCTGACAAGTTGAGGAGCATTTTGTTTGACCACAGGTTGCGTGTTGAAGTTGATGATACATTAGAAAGTGTGTCAAAGAAGGTTCGCAATGCGCAAATGGAAAAAGTTAATTATATGCTTGTTGTAGGCGATAAAGAGGTTGAAAGTAATACTGTTAGTGTCAGGACAAGGAATAATAAAGTTATAAACAATATCAAGATTGACGACTTGGTTGCTAAACTTGTGGAAGAGGTTGATGCTAAGAGCGTTGAACCGCTTATAAAATAGTTATTATTTTCTTAATTTTTTAATAATTTATACATAATCTGTATTATTGTGGTAATTATTAAAAAATAACATTAACAATTTTTAAATATATCTTTTTATATACCTTACACTATGCAACACGTACACAGACACCCATTTCAAGATTTGCATACAAAGGCAAACCCAAACATAATGTTTACCCATAAGATTGATGACAATGGCAAAGAGGTTACAGTCATATATCATAAACGGCCAAAGGATAGAAAGTATGATAATATAACTGAAAAGATGATAATGTTTAACGATGAACTGTTTGCTAAATTTACGATTGAAGGTTCTTTTTATCCATTGGGGGATTATAATGATGAATTTGCTGAGTGGTTGGCAGAAGACCATGCATTCTTGTTAAAGGAAGGTATTCATGTTGCAAAGGTTAAACCGACTGACTTTTTTGTAAACGGTTCAGTCATTATACGAACTAACCAATGGCACCTGACAAATGTTAAACAAGATGTATTGACAGAGATTGTGTATGAAGCTATAGTTTTAGAAAAAAGTAAACTGTTGACTCCAGATGACATTGAAAAGTTGTCTAAGAAATATGTTGAGCTGGGCATCATTAACAACTCTAGAACGTTTATGGACAAATATGACAAGATTAAACAGGTAATGTGTGCTGCTCATATGATCTGATTAAAAATTAAAAGTCGTTTCATTCCAATTTTTAAACGTCTAACAATACTCGTATAACCCATTCATTCTTTTCTTTTTTAATCTCTAGCATGTGATGAGTTACAGCTTTGACCTGGTCTGTTGGAAGAACATGGTCGCCCATGACAATAGCGTTAATCTCCCAATTCTTGTTGTGTTCAACCTTTTGAATTTTGACATCAGAAAATACGATGTTGTCAATCTCCATCTCTGTTAACAAATCTGACAGGAAATAAACAACAAGTTGCTCCTTTGTTGGCGCTTCAGAATGAATATTCTTTTTTATTTTAGGTTCTGCGTTGCCAATCACGTTGAACATTGCCCTTGCAGCTTCTTCGATTGCCTCTTCAAATGTTTTTCCATGCGCTTCAATCAAAATGTCTGCAGTGTGCTCCAAATATTTATACAATAATTGTCACCTCAGTCCCTATTGCTTGGCCCGGGAGGGACGGTTCAAAACTTGCTACTACACAACCCTTTTTACCGTGTACTCTTGTGATCTTACCAGTCATTTGCGTCTTAGAATTTTTCCATATGACTTTCTTGCCCAGAAGTTTAGATGCATCATCTCTTAACTTAACACCTTCTGGTTCAATAATCATCTGGTTGTTGTATTGAGTTTTTTTGCCACCGCGATAGTTTATTATGCGACCTTTTATTTCCTTCATGGATTTCACCTCTTTTAATGTTATAGCCCCGCCCGGAACGGAACCGCAGGGGGGCACATCCCCCCTTCAGTTTGACGGTCTTCCTGATTCCCCCTTGGTTGGGAGAACAGAAAAACATTTCCCCTGGCTTTTTCCATTCGGAAAAAGGATTTCG
>JAGGVH010000049.1 GCA_021158105.1 Microcaldota archaeon | reverse complement strand
TAAAGTCTTTGCCTATAGAAAAAGCAGAAATTGCGGTCAGCATATTAGCAGGTTTCAACATTATAAAATGCCATCCATCAAGCACTAAACGCTTCATCTCTTCCGATGAGTGATATATTAACCATGGTGAATAAATAATCAATTCAGTTATGGCAAAATATCTAACATAGGTTACATAATCACCGCCAATAAAATACACCCAAACCGTTGATAATAAAAAAATCAATATTAATCCAGAAAGTATGTTTATAGCAACTCTTTGAGGATATTCATAAAATCTTTTTACCCCTCTATTAAAAAATGATAGATATTTATTCATTTCTCTCCGCTCCTATAAATCTCTCTTATTATATTTTCCAGAGGTGGCTCCATAACGTTTAATTCCAATATATTATAAGCCTTAGGGAGTAATTCAAAGAAAACTTTCTGCTTATTCTTCGGTAGTTTTCCTTTGATTGAAGTGCCCTCAATTTCTATATCTTTTAACATTCTTTTAATCTTGCTTACTGATTTTCGGTTCTTAATTTCAAAGTAATCTATTAATATATCTTTAAATTTGACATATCTCCTTTTCAGTCTACTGACTGATCCATCATAGATTATAGTTCCTTTGTTCATTATTATCACTCTCTTGCAGAGTTCTTCGACATCACCAATATTGTGAGTTGTTAAAACAATAGTAACATTATCCCTCTTGTTTATTTCTCTCAAAAATATGTGGATCCTTTCTTTTGCAAGAGGGTCTATACCAATGGTTGGTTCATCGAGAAATACGACCTCTGGTTTATGCAAGAAAACTACTCCTAGTTCTCCTCTCATCCTTTGCCCAAAAGATAGTTTTCTTACTGGGATATGCAGTATTTTATCTAAATCTAACATCTTTTTGAAGATTTTCATACGTTCAGCATAGAATTCATCAGTTAATTCATATATGTCTTTATACAAAAGAAAAGATTCTTCCAAAGCAATATCAAATATAAGGTTAGACCTGTTCCCAAAGAGCACTCCTATTTTTTTAAGATATTCCTTCTCCCTTTTCCAAGGAACATGTCCCAAACATTTTACCTTTCCAGAAGTGGGTGTCAAAACACCGGATAACATCTTTATGGTGGTTGTTTTTCCTGACCCGTTTGGGCCTAAATAACCGAGAAATTCACCCCTCTTAACATTAAACGAAATTGAATCAACTGCTGTAAATGGTTTCCATCTTCTTAAAAATACTTGCCTTACACTATCTATTAATCCTTTCGGTTTTACAGGAACCCTGAATTTTTTAATTAGGTTATTAACTTCTATTGAGTAATCCGTAGTGGTCATGACTACTTTTAGGGACATCTGATTTTAAATAACTTTTCTTTAATCTTTGAGTTATTGAAAAATATCTTAGAAATTATTCACTCTATTCCAGTGTTGGGTTTCCATGGAACTTTAACATAGTATATGTTTGACTCATCCTTTATCACTATAGTCTTTTCAGTTATTATGGAATTAATGTTTATCTCAAAAATGCCTTTTGTCTTAACAGTAATATTTTCAACTCTCCCATCAAACGAAATGTCTGGTTCGCCTTTCTTATCATTAATCTTTACTAATATTTTTGACCCGCACTTGCACGGTTTTGTTATGTCATAATCATTGGGGTATGTTCTCCCACATACTATACATTTATACATGTCTTCACCATTCTATTCATCTGATATTTTCTTTTATTTTATTATACAGTTTATCCATATCCTTGCCGGTCAATGCTGAGACAGCAACGATCGGGTATTCTGGGAACATTTTTTTTATCCTGTCAACGTTAGAATTTTCAAGGTCAATCTTGTTGGCTACGATTATGAATGGTATCTCTCTGGCCTCCATTGCACCTAACAATGTTATGTTAACCTGTGTCCTTGGGTCTTGTGTTGAATCTAATATCACAAGTGCAGCATCAACCTTCTCCATAACTTTTAATGCTTCAACAATGCCTTTTGTAGCTTCCCTTGCCCTTTCCTGCGCCTCGTCAATGCTTAACCCGTAATTTAAGAATTCTCTATAATCAACCTTGATTGATACACCAGGAAGGTCTAATATGTTCATTGAAAGTTTAGCGTCGCCTATGTTAATAGTGACTCCTTCTTTCCTTAATATCTCCCTAGTTTCATGCGGGATTACTGACACGTTTCCTATCGGGTCTTCGCCTGCATCAATACATATCCTGTTGGCCAGCGACGTCTTCCCAACATTAGGACTTCCAAAGAATCCAATTGTTAATTTGTTTTTATTCTTAGTCTTAAACAATCCCTTTAATATATTCAGTATATTTTGAATTTTGGTTTTTATTTCTGTGATAAAGTCCATAGTTCTCCCTCTCAACATAACTTTTAATTTCTTTTGTGGTGTATAAATTTTATCATTTAGAACATTGTTTAGAACATTTTATTGATAAAAGTTTAAAAGGTTAATCTTTGTAAAATAGATTGAGAAGGTTTAACTTAATAAATTT
Organism: Microcaldota archaeon; assembly: GCA_021158105.1. Lineage (GTDB taxonomy): Archaea > Micrarchaeota > Micrarchaeia > Anstonellales > JAGGVH01 > JAGGVH01. The sequence goes on along the minus strand of JAGGVH010000049.1, from coordinate 5,743 downwards.
TGGGGGGTAGCTGTGGCCAATAAACTTAAAGTGTCTGCACCAAGCAAAGTAATATTAATAGGAGAACATTATGTAGTTTACGGTGCACCTTCGTTAGCGTTTGCGGTTGACAGGTATAACCATATTACGTTTGAGGAGGTTGACGGTGAAACAAGGTTTGAAGGTATCAATCCTGGTTATGGTAATTTTGCCATTTATCCTGATGGGCGGTATAAAAACAGTCTTGGAAGGGATGAGATGCGGATGTACACAAAAATCTACCTGCGAATCCTTGATAAGACTGGCATGAACAAGGCATACCGTGGAACGTGGTCGTCAGATGGTGTGATAAAAGGCATGGGCGCTTCAGCATCGTTCAGTGCAGCGTTTGCTTATGGGTTGTACAAAATGAACGGTGTTGAGCCTGACGAGGATGAATTGTTTGAATGTGCACAGCTGGGTGATGAGTTTGCTCATGGTGGCCGCCCCAGCGGGATCGATGCACGGACCGTAGTTAGCGGCAGTGGCATTATTTTTAGGAAAGAGTTTCCTAAACAGTACATCTTTGAGAAGATTGATGTTAAATTTCCAAAAGGCACAGGATTATTAATCGTTGATACATTTAAAGGCAGGAGAAGTAATACTGGTGACTTGGTCAGACAGTTTGCAGAACGGCATAATATTAATGTCGCACCCAATGATATGACAGAAGATGACAGAAGAAGGGTTTATCTTCCATATCTTAACATTTATAAAAAGGTTTTAAACGAGTTAAACATAAACGGCAACCCTGAACTCTTGGGCAGATTGTTCACACAAAACCATGAATTGTTAAAACGGGCAGGGATGTCAACAGAAGACATTGAAAATGTAATTTCAATAGCAAAATCGTCCAATGCATTGGGTGGCAAATTGACCGGTGCAGGTGGTGAGGGCGGTGCAGTAATAATATATATGCATGATCATGATTTGCATAATATTCAGAGTGCATTGAAAGATGCAGGTTATGATTCTTTTCAGATTAGTCCTGCATCCCATGGTGTGGTGGGGGTGGCTGGAGAATGAACACTTATACATTGTCCCGTTTGTTTAGGTTTAACCTGGTTGTGTTAATGTTAGCACTTTCAATTTTTTTCTTAGCAGGATGTATAAACTTAAACTCTTATATTGCAAACAAAAACAATAATCATGACTCAGGCCATGCTCAGGTGCAAATTGCAATTTCAGAATGTGTTTCATATTGTAACCATGCAAAAAGTAATGGGACTGTGCTTTCAGACGGTCCTTGCCTCTCTGAAAATTATGTGAATGACTGGGTTTGTGATGTTGCACACTCACCACGACAACCAGTTGACAATCTCCCAGAAAACCAATGTCCTGCTTTTAGGCAAGGCAAAGCACACCATTTTGTAGAAGTTGATGAAGATTGTAATGTAATACGTGTGTATTAAAATTTTTGATTGGTGCAATATTGTTATGGTCATGGTCTTAAGAAGCGTATTGCAGCATATCCCACAACTTCAGTATAATTCCCAGTTACAACTCCTGAATGAGTATATCTTAATAATTCTGCCCCGCCGAATCCCTGGATTGATGATAATGTTGAGAGCACAGTTATCGGCCCATAACCGCATATGCTAAGTTCATTTTCTATCCGTACCCTATTAAACCCTGCAGTGTCGCCTTTTAACAGGTAACCTATTGCTTCCCTGTCATGCCTTTCTGCCCAGTCGGCCGGCACATAATGTGAACAGTCAGAACTTGCAATGATTACGATTTCACGATTCAGTTCTTTCATTACTTTTATGATATCTTTTGCGAGCTTTTCAGATGTCCCCATGCTCTGGTCCAACATACATATCGGAACAATGTTAACTTTTTGATTTCTCTGTGCCAGTACATATTGTAATATTGGAAGTTCAACCTCGATTGAATGTTCGCGGGCATGTGCAGTTTCGTCATGCTCTGCGATTGATGAGCGTTCAACAAGTTTGCCTGAGAATAATTTGTCATTAGTCATTACACCCAACGGTGTTTCCCAGTCATCAAAAGATACACTAACATTCCTTCCAATGCCTGTGTGGTTCGGTCCTATGATTACCACAGTATCAACATTTTCATAATCGATCGATGATATTGATAATAATGCAGTCGCCCCAGAATAGACATATCCTGCATGCGGTGCAACCACACCGTATGATTTCTTCATTTGAACATTGTTTGCATTGAAATGGTTTAGCATACTTTTTATGTCATCTGCTGAGAACGGATAAAAACTGCCTGCGACAACCGTGGACCTCATAAAATATCATTCTCCTATCCAACTATTGAATATTTGCTTATGTACATGTGTGCAAGCATGATTATACTGAACGGTAAGATAAATAGCGTGTTTACGATCATTACAAGGTATTGCGGGTAGAACGGAACGAGTAATAATAACCCATCAGCGACAGTTATCATGATGATTGAAAAAACTAGGAAAAAGATTGTGTGCAACGGATACCTTTTTATAAATTGAATACTTCTCCTTATCGCGTTCACAATGTCCATCTCTTCCATTACGATTGCTGACGGGGCAAACAATAAGAAGATCAAGAATGCAAAATTATATATCGGGATTAATATTGTAGAATACTCTGTTGTTTGTAATAATACTTGCCCTATCCATAACAATGCAACCTGTATTATGTATATCCAAAACAGTTTTAGTGAATATGTTCCGAGCGAGTGGACCATTTCTTTTGGAATGTTTAAAAGTGTGCGTTCAGACTTGACAATGAGGTTAATGTTGACAATGCTGAACGATACTAAATAAGTTGTTACGGCAATCCCGATGCCTATCACTGTTATGAACCATAACGTGAGTTCAGGGAGACTGTTAAACCTTAAGTATATAGACCCTAAGGTAGTGTATGTGGGGACACCGGCGAGAATAGGCACAGCTATCGCCAACAAAAAGATAATACCAAAGTACATCATCCATCCGATATGGTTGATGTATGATTTTATTGAATATTTTAGTATCCTGCTCATTTCACCTAATTCCATGCAGATATATACATATAACAGGTTTATAAATTTTTTTACTTTAATATATACGTTTTATTATATCACATTTTTGTGCCGCGGTAGCTCAGCCTGGGAGAGCACTCGGCTGAAGACCGAGGTGTCGCCGGTCCAAATCCGGCCCGCGGCATTTATAGATTCATGTGTGCATTGAACGTCAGTTCAATAGCATGTGCCCCCGCGGTTCCGTAAGGTTTATTCTACACATTCAGGGGGATCAGGAATCCAAATGAATCAGGGATTCATTGGTCCTGTGAACATTACGACGTTTACATGGAAACGTAAAACTGAGGGGGACCAAATGAATCGTTTAGATTCATGTGTGCATTGAACGTCAGTTCAATAGCATGTGCCCCCGCGGTTCCGTAAGGTTTATTCTACACATTCAGGGGGATCAGGAATACCGTAAAACTGAGGGGGATGTTCCCCCGCGGTTCCGTAAGGTTTAAATTTCAATCTTTCTTTTTATGATCATGCATAGGATGTTTGGCAGGTTAAATAACAATGTTGAAAACAGAAAACCGTCACTTTCTACCATCGCTGATGTTACTTTCCCGCCCGGGATTGAAGATACATTGTTGTCATCTAAAACTGATAAGAAGTTTAATTTTGATACTGTTGAAAACATATTAAAGATTGAGAAAGAAGAATATCCTGAGGATGTTATTGCTAATAATGAACAGACATTTGTTGCCAATATTATGTCATTTATTAATTCTATCAAGGAAAAGATAATAACCCTTTTTTTAATATTACTACCGTCGCATAGAAAAAAAGGCAAGTTTAGAAAAAACAAGCTGGGTAGCAAAAGTAGGAAGGCATTGGAACAGTTTAAACAGTTGGCTTCATTATATGCAATGTATTGCAGTACTGAAGAGGAATTGATGGCATACGAATTTGCATTTGATAAAATATATTATGATCTTATGACTCATTCTATTAACAATGGTTATGATGAGGATTACGTTGTTGACAAAATGACTGAATTTATTTCAGTGTTTGAACCGTGAGTGGTATTATGAATTATCCAGAACATTTCATCATAGGTTTCATCTTAGGAATAGCATTATCTTTTTATTTTCATTTTTCAATACCAAATATCTTATTATGGGGAGCAATAACAGGCATGGCTGCACTGTTGCCCGACATTGACCATCCAAAAAGTAAAGGGACGCAATTGCTTAATATGTTCGTTTTTGTAATATGTTTGTTTTTATCTATTAGTTATTTCACCAATATATTTTATATTGCAGGTAGCACGATCATATTATACATTTTATACATTTTATTGTACACATTGTTTAAACCAAGGCACAGGGGGATAACCCATTCATTTTTTGCTTTAGGTGTTATAACAGTAATATCATTGTTTTATCTAAAATTTCCTTATTTGTTGTTCATCCCTCTAGGTTACTTGTCCCACTTGTTTGCTGATGGCGTATTAAAGGTAATATGAAATCGTACACCTTATCAACTGTTACATCAGTTATGTATAAGGTTACTGATAACGTTATAAGTAGTGCCCAGTCGTATAATGTTAATGGAATAACATGAAACCATTGGTTTCCAATGTCTGTATAGATTATTGCCAATTGCATCATGAATGCAAAAATTAAACTTAATATTAATATCTTATTATTCCACAACGGTTGCCCAAACTCTTTTCTTACTGAGATTATCCTGACCGATTCAAACATTACAAGCGCAGTAAAAACCATTGTTTGCAGGTAACTCGTGTCGTATGCAGCGGCATTGACTAAGAACATTAGAATGATTGTCATAAGGATGCTTATTGAAATAATCTTTTCACTCATCTTCCCATTGATTATATTAACATGTTTGCCTTCGGGTTTGCGCAACATGACATCTTTTGCGGGCGGGTCTAATGACAATGCAACTGCTGGTGGACCGTCTGTGACCAGGTTGATCCATAGCAACTGGACAGGTGTCAGCGGTATAGGGTAGTGTAATAATGTTGATATCGCAACGACTGCCACTTCTGCGATGTTGCATGTTAATAAGTAAAGAACAAACTTTCTAATGTTGTCCATTATCCCTCTCCCAAACTCTATAGCGTTCAGTATTGTTTGGAAATGCGTTTTCAGTAATATCATCTGTGAAGCTGCCTTGGCAACGTCTGTGGCTTCTGCAACAGCAATCCCCATGCTGGCCCTTTTAAGTGCGGGCGCATCATTGACTCCATCGCCTGTCATTGCAGTAGTATACCCTTTGTTTTCAAAGTAGTCAATTATGTTGATTTTCTGTTGCGGTGTAACCCTTGCAAACACGTCAGCTTCTTCAATCTTTTTTGAATTGTTCTTAATATACTCATCAACATATTCGCCGGTTACCACTTTACAGTCTTTTGATATTCCTATCATTTCTGCAATGGCCTTTGCAGTTATTGCATGGTCGCCCGTTATCATTTTAACGGTTATCCCTGCACTCTGTGCCTCTTCAATGGCCTTGTCAACATGTTCACGGGGCGGGTCAATCATCCCAACTAGGCCTATGAATATCATATCCTTCTCTTTGATATCTTTTCCTTGTCGGTATGCAAACGCTAATACTCTCAGTGCATCATTCATCATTTCATCAGATTTTTCGATCATCTTTTGCTTCATTTTTTGGTCAAAATTCTTAACTGTCCCATGAACCAATACTTTGTTGCATAACTTTATGATTTTTTCAGGTG
>JAGGVH010000014.1 GCA_021158105.1 Microcaldota archaeon | reverse complement strand
GTATGAATATTCTTCTCCCCCTGAGAATCATTACTATGGATACAAGTATGTCTGTTTAAGACCGGAATTTTATGCTTATTCTTTTAAGGCTAAAATAAATAAAAATGTAAAAAACATTTTGATAAGTTTTGGAGGAACTGATGAACATAATCTCACATATAAAGTTTTAGATATGATAAGAGAATATAATATCAAATCTCCTAAATATATCGTTATTCTAGGACTAGGTTATGGTAAAAACAAACTCAACAAACTTAAAACTTTAATAAATGTTATGAAAAAAGAGAATTTTAAAGTAACTCTTTTAAAAGATGTGAGAAATATGGCTGAAGTTATGCTATCTGCAGACTTTGCAATAACTTCAAACGGTCGGACTGTTTATGAATTAGCTGCTTTAGGGATTCCAACTATTACAATCGCTCAGAATGAGAGAGAAACAACACATCTTTTTTCATATATGTGTAATGGAATTGTTTATTTAGGTTTATATTCTTCAATAAAAAATAAGAAGTTTATAATATACTTTAAGAAAATGTTCAATTTTAAATACAGAAAAAAAATGATGAATAATCTTAAACAATACAGTAAAAATATAAGAAAAGGTTATCAAACTATAATAGACCTAACATTTAGTAAATATAATGAGGTGACGTAGATGAAAATTGGAAATAAGATACTTAAAAAGGAAAGTGTGGAGTTATATCTTATCGCAGAGATTGGAGTAAATTTTTATGATATTGCTGAAAAAGAAAATATTGAGCCTATTGAGGGTGCCAAATTAATGATAAAAAAAGCTGCACAAAATGGGGCCGATGCTGTAAAATTTCAATTGTATAAAGCAAATAAATTGGCATCAAAATACAGTCCTGCCTATTGGGACACTACAAAAGAAAAATCAAAAACCCAATATGAATTATTTAAAAAATATGATAAGCTTTCATATGATGAATTTCAAGAATTGTATGATTATTGTAGGAAAATGAATATTGATTTTCTAGCAACCCCTTTTGATTTTGAAGCTGTTGATATATTAGATGAATGGGTGCCTGCATTCAAAGTCGCATCTGCAGATATAACAAATAAACCTCTACTCCAATATATTGCAAAGAAAAACAAACCAATATTACTTTCTACAGGAGCATCATATGTTGATGAAATATATAGAACAATAAGATGGATTAAAGAAATTTCTGATGTAGATATAGCAATTCTTCACTGTGTTCTTTCATATCCTACCAAACCACAACATGCAAACTTAGGGTCAATTCCTTATTTATCTAAACACTTTCCCGATAATATTATAGGATATTCAGATCACGTTCCTCCAGATAAAAATATGAATGTTCTAACATATGCATACCTTCTTGGTGCGAGAATTATTGAAAAACATTTCACTCTTGATAAAACAATCCCTGGTAACGATCATTATCATGCGATGGATGATCATGATCTAAAAACATTCATCAACAATATAGAATCTATACAAAAAGTATATGGCTCATATACTAAAGAGGCTTTTGAATGTGAAAAAACAAGTAGGAGAGAAGCTAGACGAAGTATAGTTATTAATCGAGATATAACAAAAGGAGCTATAATAACTAAAGAAAACATAAGTATAAAGCGTCCTGGAATAGGTGTTCCACCATATTTTATTGATGAAATAATAGGTAAAAGAACAACAAGAGATTTAAAAAGAGATGAAATCTTAAAATGGAATGATATATATTGGTGAAACAAATGAATAACATAAGATTATTACCATTTAAAATTTTAAACAAAATAGGTATCTAATATGGAAGTTTCCTCATATACTTAGATATATATAAGAAATACAATTTATCTAGGTCTTTTAGGTTCAATGGACCTGGAATCCAATTTTATGGAAATGGTAAGATAATTACTGGTGAAAATTCATATATTGGGTTGTATTCTAGGATACAGGCAGCAGAAGGTACAAGTGTAATTATTGGAAGTAATACTGCGATATCTCATCATGTAGTCATATATACAATGAACAGAGTTGCTAACCAAAACTTCAGCAAAAGAATATCAAATGTGTTAAAAAAGATGTCAAAGTTGGAAACAACTGCTGGATAGGTTATAGGGTATTTATTAAAGAAGGAGTCACAATTGGTGACAACGTAGTGATAGGTGCAGGTTCAGTAGTTACAAAGGACATACCATCATATTCAATAGCAGCAGGATGCCCTGCGAGAGTTATCAAAAAGATAGGTGGCTGGAAACAATAAATAAATTATTCATCTTCTCCTCCCCGATATATTTTTAAATGCGTTTTTTGTATTAAAGCGCATGAGAATCATAGCGCATACTGCACTCATGGAAGCTTTCAAGACAATGATAAACTTTCCACTGGACACAATCAAGGCAACATTACTGTTCACACTTGCATGGGTATTGCTCGTGTTCGCGTCGCTAACGCCACCATTAATCATATTCTATGCAATAACAGCAATTGGTTTATGGTCAATGGTTACTTCAATAATCTTTTTCGGCACACTACTCATAAGTTTACTAGTCGCATGGTATTTTGTATCATCATACACAGCTGCTTATGTACGGACAATGTTTGACCTTTACAACCGCCACACAAGAGTATCTTTGTTCAGGTTTATAGACTTGGGACTGATGTATGGTACAAATTATTTTACGTATGTAGTAGTAAAGAACTTTATTTTACTGATATTTCTCATGCCAATCATAGGCATTTTCATAATCTTAAACATCTTTGACCCTGTTATAATCATATCTGTCCTCTTACCAATTTATACCATTGTATGGTTTATCACGTTGTTCATACCATGTTCAATAATCGTTGACGACGTTCATGCATTTGTCGCCATAAAACGAGGAGTTAAATTCATAATCCGTCACCCTATTGATTCAATCATTACTGCCATAATCATTGTTATACCTTTTGTAATATTCAGTTTAATACCTATAATAGGAACATTCCTGAATGGTTTCTTATTAATGCCAATTGCATGGCTTACAATGACTATAACATATTATAATGGTAGATAATATGGATCCGTTCATGATATTCTTTTCAAGTTTATACATTCCATTGTTCCATGAATTCTCTTTATTATTGCACAGCACAGCTGGTCTTCTCATCATCACAAGCATACTCATGTTCATTGTAACAATAAAATTCAAACAGAAAAGGACAGTACTGCCCATCATCTTAATTTCATTATTGTTATCAGTAGTGTTTGCTCAGGGTGCCAAGGAGATTTATCACGAAGACAGGACATGCCTGAGTGATAAGGTTGCTTGTCCAACATCACCTTCATTTCCCAGTTCTCATGCAACAGTAGGGTTTGCACTGCTTCTGCCGAGCATTGGAACGCCGGCATTTTGGATTTATCTGTTGTATGCAATATTGATAGCACTTTCAAGACTCTACTTAGGTGTTCATTCATTGTTTGACATTGCAGGGTCATTGGGCGTTGCACTGATCGGGTACACGATTGCAAAGTTTATTGTCATCAAACTGAGGTTGGTAGCTCATGAGATCAGAGTATGAACGACAAATAATTCACATAATCTTAGGAATATTGTTTATTGTATTAAACTATTTCATAGGAAGGGAACTGTTATCAATATTACTTTTCTTTGTTATATTGTTAGGGCTTATACTGATGCAGATCAAACTTTATCACAAGTATAAACTTCCATACGTTGACAAGTTATTGTTCAAGTTTGAGAGGCCAAGGGTCACGCCCGGGCTGGGATCATTATGGTATGTTGTGGGTGTATTCATAACAGGACTAATGTTCATTGATTTTGCAAAATTTACTGCAGTCATATTAATACTGGCAATCGGCGACGGGTTTGCAACGATATTTGGGTTAAGCGGCCGTCATCCATTACCATGGAACAAACGGAAAACTGTTGAAGGGACAACAGCATTCATAATAGGAGGGTCAACTGTCTTATTAATTTATCCTTCACCGCTCACATTTTTCATAATATTGTTAAGTGCAATCGGGGAGTCTATACCATCGTGCATTGATGACAACATATTAATCCCACTGATTGCAGGAACATTATTCTTTATATTCTAAATTTATAACATTCGTTTGATGAAAAGCTATAAAAATATTACCTTTCTTAAAATAGATGTATGGATGAACTTAAAATATTTAACAAACTTAAAAAGATACCTGTCTTCACACTCAATGATTTCAAAAAGGTTGTCAGAACAACGTATGCAAAATCTGCACTGTCACATCTTGTTAAAAAGAAGATAGTTTTTCACATAATAAAAGGCAGATACACTGTTTATGATGACCCTTTTATCATAGCACCATTCATATATAAATCATCTTATATTGGAAGCTATTCTGCTCTTTACTACCATGGCTTAATAACCCAAATCCCAATGAACATAATCTGCATAACTGGCTCGCCACCAAAAAAAATCAAAGTATTTGACAGAGAAATAAGATACAGACATAGCAAATATATTTTTGGTTATGAAATGATTGATTATAAAGGACTAAAGATTCCGATATCATCACCTGAAAAAGCAATCATTGACTCAATTGGACTTGTTCCATTACATGTTATATTAGAAGAAATAAATAATATCAATAAAGATAAGTTATGGTTAATGGCCCAGAGAATGCCACCGCCCATAAAAAGAAGAATTGCATACATTATATTTAAAACATGGGGAGAAGTTATTAATATCCCGACGGGTCGCAGGATCTATTTAGACCCGGTTGGACAAAAAAAGGGGAAGTTCATTAAACAGTTTAATATTATAGACAATGTGATACTATGATGGACAAAAAAGAGATTGTGCAGATATGTAAGAGGAAGGGATTGCTCAATAAAGAATTTATAGAGAAAGATTATTATATTGATCATGTTCTTTATGAGATATTTTCAAGGACTAATAATGTAGTGTTTAAAGGCGGTACAGCATTATACAAAATTTATGGCTTCCCCAGGTTTTCAGAAGACATTGACCTTTCAATGATTAATGATGTTGATGTTAATTCCATTATTGCACAGGTATCAGAAAAACTTGGTTTTAGATATTCAATTAAAAAATTTGGGACAAGTGTCATGGTCAAATTTACATTCAACGGATTTTTGACAGACACTAACAGGATCCGTGTTGATTTTAGCAAATATCACAAACCAATTTCATATTCGTTAGTAGAATACGTTTCAGATTATATTGATGTTAAACCTTTCTTGTTGTATGTGATGGACAAAAAAGAGATATTATCAGAAAAAGTTCATGCAATATATCACAGAAATAAAGCAAGGGACATGTATGACCTTTTTTATCTTCTCAGAACAGAAGAATTTGATGTTAATCTCATCAAAAGAAAGGTTCCTGAATTTGATACAAAAATCTTCATTAGTAAACTAAAAAAATATAAAGATGTTTGGGACAGTGAAATAAAAATTTTTGCTATGGAATACATATCTTATAACTTAGCACATAAATATATAACAAAAAAATTAGAAAATATTAAATCTTAATATCCAAAACTTCTTTCATGACCGCACAATAGACATTTGTATACTACTCTTCGGTTGGCATGGTTAACCCTGACTTTAACAGTCTTACCAGGGACCCAGTATGTAAAACATTTCTTGCAATACTGCACCTTCTCATCCTTTGTAAGACGAAGGTTAACCGACAACCTAATCTTCTCTGCCAACCTGCAATACCTTTTTGAAAGAACAGGATTAGACAAATGAAACATGTTTGCCATTAAAAGAAGACGTTTAACTCTTTCCTTAGCAATTTCCTTTTTTATCTTTTTATTTTTTTTTATTTTATGCATTTACACTCAGCATGTATCCCTGAAGCTTTACACTCCCACAACTGGCACTCTTCTGTAGGTCCAACATAGAACTTTTCAACCTGATTATTGTTGGGAATAAACCCTGAAGCTACAGCATTATTACCGTTGCTGTTAAACGGTGCTGCAACCATTGCCACCAGTACAATGGCAACCAAGCCAAAGAACAATGCAACCTCTTTACTATTCATATTTTCACCTCTTTAACCATGGGCCCGGCCGGATTTGAACCGGCGACCTTTCGATTTCTGCTGTCAAAACTTTCTTTTGTATATGTTCTTTTCTTCTGAGAAAAGAAAGTTTCTATCAGTCGAACGCTCCAACCAGGCTGAGCTACGGGCCCATATATTAAATTTTACTTAAAAGCTTTTAAAAACTTTACTGATAAACACCTGTAACGCTACCCTTGACAGACGACTGCAAGATTGGGCTGTCAGCATCATGATAAACTATTTCAACGTTTAAGTTATAAGAGTCGCCTGCCTTACCAGCCACAGCCGAACCGGGTTTAAGGATTATTGTTTGTTGATAACCGGGCTGGATAGTAACAGCGTTCTGAGTCATTGGCGGTGTTCCGATTCCTATCTTATCTATCACAATCGGATAATTAGCATTGTTTAGGAGCTTGACTGCAGCAGTGCCATTTTCATATATTACAACATTTTCTAATATCACTTCCTTTGCAGTCCATTCAATCTTACTGAATGCAGGATTAAACCCTGCCTTTAAACCTATCATGCTCCTAACTACCCCTACAGCTATCAGTGAAATCACTATAACTATAGCCAAAATGATTAGATATTCTGTTGCAACCTGACCTTTCATATCCCTCACCACTCAAATAAAATTTATAAACCTTTCATTTTACGGTTCCTGGTTGGTCATCAACCATTAATGATGACAATGTTAAGTTTGGAAAACAAAAATCATTATAAAACTATTTTTTGTTACAAACTCATGGAACTGTTATTTCACATGGGATTGATGATAACATTATCAGCTGTGTTCATGTATATCACTCATAAACTTAAGCAACCAATATTGTTAGGTTACATATTAGCAGGCATAGTCCTGGGCCCATTTGGACTTAATATCATAAACGACCAGGCAGAGATAATAGCCGTTGGAGAACTGGGTGTTGCATTCTTATTGTTCAGTGCAGGCATTGAGATCGACATTCGCAATTTAATATCGTCAGGTGTTAAAGTAATAGTTACAGGGATAATACAAATCATATTATGCTTTATGTTTGGATATTTATTATTACAAATGTTAGGGTTTAATCAAGTCATAAGTTTACATTTTGGGTTATTGATAGCATTCAGCAGTACAATGATTGCAACAAAGATTTTAGTGGACAAGGATGAGACAAGCTCGCTCCATGGCAGGATAATAATCACATTATTAATCCTGCAAGATATCTTGGCCATAATAGCATTATTATTCATAGGCAACTTATCCTCCATAAACATAAATAAGATTAATGACGTGATTACTAATACTGAGATATTGGTGGGGATAGTAATATCCCTAGTCCTTGTTATGCCCAAAATATTAGAATATTCTGCAAAAGACAAAAGGTTATTGTACATGACATCACTCGCAGTTTTATTTTTGATGTTGGGAATTGTAACATATTTAGGATTCTCGTTAGGCATCGGAGGATTCCTGGCAGGGTTTATCTTAGCAAACACAATGTTCAAGTCAAACATCAGAGCAGAAATGAAACCGCTCAGGGAATTTTTTGCAGCAATATTTTTTGTTAGTTTAGGGATACAATTTAACCCAGTAGTATTGTTGCATTCAGCAGGATTGTTCAGCGGGCTACTGATATTAACATCATTGATAAAACCACTCATGTTAATAATCGCATTTGTGATGCTGGGTTATGGACTGCGCAATGCATTACTTATAGGATTGTTGATGGGGCAATCAAGCGAGTTTAGTTTTATATTGGCAAAGATTGGACTTTCAACTGGACAATTTGGACAGGACACATATTCATTAATCATATCAACTGTTGTAGTATCAATATTGATCACGCCATATTATGCAACAGTCAGCAGGAAAATGTATAACATTATTAAGAACAGATTTAGAAAATGGAGGTCATCGTTCATTAGAGTGGTAGGTCACCCTGCAAACAAACCTAAACATATGAAGGATCATGTCATAATCGTAGGAGCGCACAGGATAGGGAAAAGTATTATTGAACATTTTAAGAAAAAGGCTGATGTCATATGTGTTGAACATGACCCTGAAATATTAAAAGAACTGAAAAAGGAAGGTACATATCACATTTACGGCGACATAACCAATGAAGAAATACTTAAAGAGCTTGACATTCACAAGGCTGCAATCATATTTCTTATGATACCCGACATTGACGACCAGTTGTTCGTTGTTGACAATGTCAAAAAGAATAGTAAAAACACTGTGATAATAGGAAGGGCGCATGATAAGTATGACGCATTAAAGTTGTATGCACACGGCATAGATTATGTTATCGTGCCAGAATATGTCAGCAGTACTAACACTGTCCATATGATAGATAGGATATTAAAAAACAAAAAAGAATGGAAGAAGCACAGGGAAAAGCACATAAAAGAATTAAAAGAAAGAATGTATTAATGGTGATAAATAAATAGGCTCGACCGGATCAAAAAGAAAAATATATAAACCCTTCTGCGTTCATTGTTACCATGAGAAAAACTGACATCTTAATAATAGGCGGCGGTCCTGCAGGCATTGTTGCCGCAGTCACTGCAAAGAATAATTACCCATTAAAGAGGATTATGCTTGCAAGAGAAAAGAATAAAGGGGTTATACCGTGCGGGATACCTTACATATTCAACAGGTTAAGTTCTGTTGACAAAGACATATTGCCTGACACTCCTTTAGAAAAAAATAAAATTACTTTATTGATTGACACTGCTGTAAGCATTGACATTGATAATAAGATTGTTAAGTTCAAAAATGATAAAGTAAAGTATGACAAGCTTATATTAGCAACAGGTTCTAAACCGGTCATGCTTCCGATACCGGGGATTGACAAAAAAGGAGTATGGCAGGTCAAGAAGGATGTTAATTATTTGAAAAGACTGAGGACAGCAGTATTGCACTCAAAAAACATTGTGATAATAGGCGGTGGGTTTATAGGCATAGAACTTGCTGATGAATTGTCCAACATTAAAGGATTAAGGATAAGCGTCATTCAAAAAGCTACTCATTGCACAACAAACTTTGATGACGAGTTTGCAACCGAAATCGAAGAAGGACTAAAGAAAAAGGGTGTTAAGATTTATACAAACTGTATAGTAAACAAAATCCTTGGGAGAGATAAAGTTGACTCAGTTAAGCTTAGTAATGGCAGAGTTATCAAGGCGGACATTGTAATCTTATCGATCGGTGCACGGCCCAACATTGACCTGATAGAAAATACTATGATTAAAACTGGCGACTATGGGGGGATATGGGTTGATGAATACATGAGAACTAACATTCGTGACATTTTTGCATGTGGGGACTGTGCAGAAACACGCGATTTCTTCACCGGCCGCAACATACCTATCATGTTAGCATCAACTGCTGTCACAGAAGCACGGGTGGCGGCATCCAACCTGTACCACTTGACAGACCTGAGAGAGAACAGGGGAACATTAGGGATATTCTCAACAATGATAAATGGTAGAGTATACGGCGGGGTAGGGTTGACAGAGAACAGGGCAAAGAAGGAAGGGTTTAATATAATAATAAGCAAAAGCGAATGTTATAACCATCATCCCAGCGCGCTTGAGAATAGTGGAAAGATTAGAGTTAAACTTATATTTTCAAAAATCTCTAAAAGGTTGCTCGGTGCAGAGATATCAGGTCCTGAAAGCATAAGCGAGATGATTAACATTCTCGGACTGGCAATACAAAGAGGCATAACAGTTTACGATTTTAACACGTTACAAATATCTACCCATCCATTATTGACCGCATCACCAACAGTTTACCCATTGATAACCGCAGCACAGTCTGCACTGAGCAAATTAAAATGATATCATTGACTTAGAGAACCTTGCCTACTAAGCTTGTTTGTGTGATGTCTGTTATCTTAACATTTACCCATGAACCTAACTTGATAGGTTGATTGACTATGACTTCTTTATAAGAATCAGTCCTGCCCTTGACTTGTCTATCAATGTTGCCCTTCTCAGTTATCAATATCTTTAATGACTTGCCAATGTATTTTTTATTGTTGTCAATAGTAATACTATTCACCAGTTTGCTCATTATTTTACTTCTTGTCTTCACAACTTGTGACGTCAACTTTTTCAGTTTAGCCGCCTCAGTGAACGGCCGCGGTGAAAACATTGACACATTAACTATGTCAAACCTTAATTCCCTGATGACATCTAAACTTTTTTGGAAATCAGATTCGGTTTCTGTGGGGTATCCAACGATCATGTCAGTTGCAATCGTTATGTCATTAAATATATTCCTTATCTTCCTAATAATGCTAACAAACTCTTCAACTGTATACCTTCTTTTCATATGCGATAACACATCATCGCTCCCAGACTGAATAGGAACATGAATAAACTTGTACATCTTTTCATGATTATAAGATAGGACAAGGTTGTCAAACAATCTTAACACATGCTCGGGGTTAATCATCCCAAGCCTGACCTTAAACTCTCCATCAACAGAACAAATTTCCTTTAATACATCTGCAACGTTTTTGCCATCGTAATGATATGCACCAGTGTCCTGGCCAGTCAATTGAATCTCTTTGACACCCTGCCTGACCGCCTGTTCAACTTCCCATCTAATATTCTTTAAAGGATATGATATTAATATGGGCCGTGCGAACTTTGTAAAACAATATGTACAATTGTTCATGCAACCCTCTTGTAATGTGACAGGATGGATAACAGTACCAGGCAGTGGTGAAGGAATGATATTCTCTTTTCCTTTACCCTGGAGAGAGATAACTTTCTCATCATTCAACATTTTATCAGCAGTTGACGGGAACAGTGATAACGAACGAACACCTAATATGCTGACATCAGGATTAGTGTTCAGTATAAGTTTAACGTTATGTGCAAGACAACCGGTCACAATAACCTTTTTATTCTGGTGATGATACTTTTCCAACCGGTATAAAATTTTTTGTTCAGTAGCATGCTTGACACCGCACGTGTTCAGTATTATAATATCCGGATCGTCTGATTCAGTCCATCCGTTATCCAACATTACAGTTCGTATCCTGAACGAGTCGGCATGGTTAAGCGTACACCCATAAGTTATAATCTTAAAAGTTTTCATGGTTGTATTATAAATATAACAAGTTTTAAACCTTTATTGTTCGTGTGAAATAGTCATATGCAATCTCTGGATATCTATCAACAAAACTTGAGATGTTAAGTTTTTTATGTTTCTTTATAAGCTTTCTAAACCTATCAGGAAGTCCTGTTGACTTGTCTGTTATGATGTGATTAAACGCATGATCAAAACTTGTAAACCTTCTTTTTTTGATCGCTGTAATCCTATCATGAACAATCTGCATGTCAACAGCAGTCTTATGCTTATCCATAAACTTGTCAACGTCATGTTTACGTGTTATGCTAGGCCCGACAAGTCTTACAATGTCAGGCAATTTATCATGATATAACTCAAACATGATAACACATTTAACATTATCTGACCAGTAGTAAAAACCAAATATTCTGTATTCCATACTTTCTAACTTTCGTTTGATGGAATATGTAGTCTTTTTCAGTTGTGGCCATAATATGTCTTCAATGACATCAGGAGCATCAAACTCATAAACATAGACTTTTGTGTTCCTTTTACGAATAATAGTTTTGAGTTTACTTTTATCTATCCGTGGTTTTCTTGGAAAGAAGAATGTTGTAGAGGGTTTACGTAGGAACAACCGTGCATAAAATATAAACCGTGCCAGCGATGTTGTGGAGACCACTGCTGCAACATTACGGTTGGGGTCCACAGGGTCAATCATTATGAATGGATCACTGAACTTGTCACTTGTCCCATGGTTTTCAATGTCTATGATAACAGGAAACTGCCAATCTGACGCCTCCTTGAACAAAGTTAATATGCTTTTATACCTAACAATCAATAATTCTGCTAAATACCCTGAGAACCCTTCAACTCTAAGCTCAGCACCATATATGTTTAACCCTTTTAAGAACTGTTTAAGAATCCTGACTTCATCCTTTTGTTTTTTAGTCAATCTGTTATTAATATACTTTGTATGAAACGGTGACCTGTCGACAGCTGTCGCACGTTCTGAAGCATTTTTAATATGATACGCAGGGACAAGGTCAATGCTAAATCCTTTATACTTGACCCTTAAATATGGATGTTGAGCATATGCCACTAACGTATCACTGAACACTTCCCTGCCCCATGTTATACACAATTCTGAGATCTCTTTCTTTGTGTATTTCTTAGGAAAAAGAAGGAATATGTCAAACTCGCGTTTGTTCCTGACATGTGTTCCCTTTGCAAACGATCCTACCAGTTCAATCTCAATGTCATCATTAATAACTTTCTTTAATCTGGTTATTATTTCATTAAACACCTTTTTATTTCTCTTCTCCTCAGATAGAGTAGGTTTGACCCTTTTTAATACTTTTGAAAATATGCTCCTATACGTTTCCATGATGAGGTTATGAACATAATCTTTATAAATTTGCATACCAACTTGGGATACAGGATTCATAAATACAAGTGATAACATTAAATTTATGTTAACATAAACAGGATCGTGATTACTATCAAGCAGGGTGTTACAATATAAGGCAAGGCGGGCTGGAAATTATGTTTTTGTGTCACTTCTTTTAACACAACTGTCAACCCGACCAATCCTGCTAGGATTATCATGATTGAACCTATCAACCCAAAAACAGGATATGCTGACACAGACAACACTAATGGGATTACCAAGTCGCCAGTGCCTAGTTCTAGATGGAACTCCTTAGTTTTAATCTCCACTTTCCCACGCTTGACATCCTTCTGAGTTATATTCATCCCATAGTCCTTAGCTTCTTTTACTGGTACAGTAATCTCCTTTTCCTTGCCTGCTGATGCAACAACTGAAAACGACAAGTTCTTTGCACTAAAATGTTTTGCAAACGTTACCATATACTTTGCAATAAACACTGCAAAGATGTCATAGAAAGCTAAAGCTATACTTAATACTATTGCAGGGAACAACCCGATCGAATACCCAAACATTGCACCTATCCCTGCGCTTGCCAGAACTGCTGCACTGTTCCTGATAATAGTTTCCTCTCTTAAAAACCTAACAATTGCAAACAATAATCCTAATGATATCCCAAGAACAAAAGCATAGTCAATCCCAACGTTAAAGGGAATGAAAAACGAGAAGAAGACTGTGGACGTGCCTGACGACACAATGACAAACTCTAAAACCTTAAACAAAAACTTTCCTTTATACCATTTAATAAAAAATATCATGAACACTGCACCCAGAACAACACCCAAAAAGAATATCCCTGTGTTAACCATGTCGCCCCTTGGTGCGGGAGCTACATTGAACGAGTTTTCAAGCTCAGGATTGCGTGACGTAACATCAATCACAGTTATACCTGTGTATAACCCTATGACCTGTGTTGCAAAAAATATTAGAATTATTGTGAACAAAACTTTTGATGAAAACGCCATTTAATCCTCCCCAACTAGTTTGACAATGCCATGTTCTGGTTTGTAAAGGTCGCCCTTGGTAATAAGCTGTTGTATAATACGATTAGCCTCTTGCGGACTAATGCCATAATTTTCTTCAGCTTCTTTTATTACTCTTTTAATCTCAACCTTATCATAATTCTTTTGAAGTTCCTTTACAATTTCAATTATAGAACTAAACTTTTCAAACTGTGAACGCGACCTCCCCGATGTTATCGTGTCAATGTCAAATGATCCTACCTCCTTATCCATCGCAAGTTTACGCATCATCCAATCCACAAGTTTTATTGCCCTTTCAGCATCGTCCGCCTCTGCCACGCTGGCCAGTCTAACCTTTGCAGAAGCTTCAGTCAACCTTATCAATCCCTCGATTTGTCTTGCAGTTATCGCAACTCGGCTATACTGTTTGCCCATCTCCCTCATCTTAAGGTAATAACTTTTAATCTTATCCATTGCATCTTCTGACAATGTAGGTTTGACATGCTGACGAGCGTATGCAATATATTTTTTCATTAAATCATTGGGAATGACATCTTCATCAATAACCTTTGAATCCTTTGGAGTGATAACACCTTTGCCCGCCTCCTGATGAGTCCGCAGTATTGTATCAGCAATGTTAGAATCCTTTTCTTCATCAGGAACATCAATCATTGGATAAATCAAATCAAAACGTGATAATAATGTTGACGGGATGTTAAACTGGTCTGCCAACGGTCGCTCAGGGTCGAACCTGCCAAACTTGGGATTGGCAGCTGCCAATATTGAAGTTTTTGATTTCATAGTTGCAACAATCCCTGCCTTTGCAATAGAGATCTGGCCAGATTCCATTGCCTCGTGTAAAGATGCACGTTCTTCTTGGTCAATCTTATCAAACTCGTCAATTGCAGCAATACCGCCAGATGATAACACCAATGCGCCAGCTTTTAATGTCCACCCGCCGTCAGCCAACTCGTCCCTCTCTGCTGATGCAGTCAATCCTACACCCGTTACACTCTTACCTGAGACATAAACGCTCTTAGGTGCAAGCGCTGTAACATACTGCAACATCCTTGACTTTGCAGCACCAGGGTCACCAATAAGAAGAATGTGAATATCATCCCTTATCCTTCCACCACTGGGCAACATCTTGTCAGGTGTGCCACCAAACAACTGCAAAAGTATCCCTTCTTTGATTTCATGATGACCATAGATCGCAGGAGCAATAGATTTGACCATCCTCTCATAAAGATTTTGAGATTTTGACAGGTTTAATATCTCTTTTTTATCATCATCAGTTATTACAATTTCTTCAAACTCTTTCTTTTGCTTTGTAACATGTAAAATATCAAGATACCTGGTATAAACAAAAGATACCTTCTTCCGTCCCCGGGGGACGTATGGCTGTCTCAACCTTAAGATGCCAATCATCTCTAATGTGTCACCGGGAATGATAGAATTGACAAGGTCATCTTCTAACCACAACTCTAAACGTGCGGGTGGTGTACCACCTTTTAATCGTTCTAATAACTCCTGGACCTCTGCACGTTGTATGTCAACAAATTCTGATTCATCTTCAAGTAGTACCATGCCACCTTTACGTTTGCATGACGGGCACATTGAAGGTGGTTCAGTTTCTGGTGATATGACAATCTTTGTCTTCTCGCCACAGAATGCACACTGGTATGTCGCAACATGAACTTTATGTTTAACTTCTGCACGTTTGGTAACCACTCCTTTGACACTTATGAGTTTATTGATATGCTGCGAACTAATATTTTCTATTAATAAATCACTCTTCGGCAAGTTGTAAAATCTGACATGCGGTTTAAACTTTATATTAGGAAGCAAGGTATAATTCATTTCAATGAGCGCATTCTTTGCACTGTATATAACCAAATCAGGTTCATTGATAAGTTTATCAGCCAGCTCAGAATTGAACCGTTCCAATATTTGATAATCAATGTTCAAACTTTTATTTTTTGGATAAACTGACACCAATTTTTCAATTTCCTTTTTATAATACATGTTAAAAAATTCCTGAAACTCCTGGATAATGGAAGAGATATCAACATGTTCAAGCTGTCGTGATAAAGAATCTGCCATAAAATTAATATTATTGGAAAGGTTTTAATATATATCCCAATCCCTTTTCTTTAGAAAAGAAAAGGTTTATTATTTATGTGCGGGAGGCCGGATTTGAACCGGCGCAGGCCTAAGCCACACGGCTTTTGACGTTTTATTAGTGAGAGTTCTTTACCGATGGTAAAGAAGGTTTGTCCTCAACCGTGCGCGTTTGACCAAACTCCGCCACCCCCGCAGTGAGCGAAGCGAACAAGGGGGTGAAGGGTTATGAACGAATCGTCGTTCATCCGACCGCCACCCCCGCGAAGATGTTAATCTGAGCGGGGGGTTATGAAATCGTTAGATTTCATCCAGACCCCCGCAGTGAACATTCCTTTTTTAGTATGCAGGGGGTGAGATTTGTTCAAATCCCTTTCTTTCTTAGTGGAGGTTCTTTAGGATGTCCAAAGGACACCGAAAGAAAGTCTCCTTTTTTCTTAGTGGAGGTTCTTTAGGATGTCCGAAGGACACCAAAAGAAAGTCCTAAGAAAGGGATTTCTTGAACTCACGCAGGCCTAAGCCACTGGATATCTTTAACTTCTTTAACTTTGCCTTGGGCAAAGAAAGTTTCTTAAGTCCAGCGCGTTTGACCAAACTCCGCCACCCCTGCAGTGAGCGTAGCGAACAAGGGGGGTTATGAAATCGTTAGATTTCATCCAGACCCCTGCACAGAACTGCAATGAACAAATGGGATCACTTAATATCCTTCACAACTCGTATTCTTATTGTCAAACATTTTTAAATATATCTTTTTGTTTAATCTCTTATGAAAAAGTATATTGCTATGTTTGACAAAACTCATACTTTTGCTAAACGTTTTGGTAAATTTGACAGCGAAACTGACATACTTATGACTCATTCAAACTTTGATGATAACCTTTTAACATTTTTAGATCCTGTTAAATATCCTGATAAGATTAAAGGTGTATGCAAAGTTGTTAATATGTCTGATTCAATTTTTTTTAATATAGATGATATTGATAAGTTTTTTGGGGAGATGATACTCTTAGCCCATCTAAGCAACAAACCTGGTATATTGTATTCATCAATATATACTCGTGATGACATATTAGCTTATATCAAACAAACAAATTTGGCTACTGATTCTTGGAGGTTCATGGCAAACGATACATCTGATAGTAGGATAATAAATTCATTATTGACTCCTATGGTCCGCGAAACTTCTGGTTCAATGGAAATCGCTATTGACCAGGTTTTTCCTGTCAAAGGTATTGGTACAGTGGTATTAGGGTTTGTCACTCATGGTATTGTCAAAGTTCATGATACTGTTAAACTTCTTCCTTCGGGTGTATTTTCAGAAATTCGTTCTATACAGATTCATGATGTTGATGTTAAGCAGGCAATCGCAGGGGATCGAGTAGGGTTATCACTGAAGAATGTGTCTGTTGATAAGATTAAAGACGACTTTATGATGACTGGGAAGGATAACAATGATTGGGAGATTATTAAGGATGATTTTAACATTCATATTTATCAGGATTTAATCAAACAACCTATGCCCCAGGTAGTTCATTTGTCATATTTGTTGAACGATGTTACTGTTCGTGTAGTAGAAAGAAACAATGAGATTTTGAAGGTCAGACCAGACAAGCCACTGGTTATAAAAAAAGATATTACTGGTTTTGTTTACGATCCAAATGTTATCCCAAGAATCATAGGCAAGTTTAGTTTCTAGTTATATTTATTAAGTTTTGTTTTTATATGCAGTATACAAGGTGGTTTTATGATTCATATAAAAGTTTTCAGGGAACATCCCGAAGTTATAATAAAAAGTTTAGAAAAGAGGCATGACACTGAAAAGATTGAATGGGTTAAGAATATTATAGAGTGGGATAAGCAGATTCGCATCCTTAAACAAAAAGCAGAGGATTTAAGAGCTAGAAGGAACAAGATATCTTTAGAAATTAATGAGAACAAGAAAAAGGGAGCAGATGTTACATTTCTTTTAGAAGAGGCAAAAGACCTGCCAAAGAAGATTTCAGAGTTTGAAATACGGATTGATGAATTAGCCCATAAAATCCATCATCATCAGATGCGTATACCGAACATTCTACATGATAGTGTGCCATATGGTGAGAGTGAAGAGGATAACGTTATTGTTAAGAAATGGGGTGAGCCAAGGACAGACAAAGACAAGATAATAAACCATTATGATTGGATAGTAAAAAACAATTATGCTGACATCGAACGTGCTGCCAAGACTTCTGGTGCACGGTTTTATTTTTTAAAAGGTAAGCTTGTTGATGTGCAGAGGGCTTTGATACAGTATGCAATAGACACAGTAAAAAGTCATAATTTCGTTTTGATTTATCCACCGTATCTTGTTCATAAAAATATTGTTGCTGGTGCTACTGACTTGGAAGATTTTAAAGAGGTTGTGTATAAAGTTGAAGATGAAGACTTATATCTTATCCCAACAGCTGAACATGCGCTTTTAGGGTTCCACTATAATGAAATGATAAATGAAGATACACTTCCAAAGTTATACGCAGGGTTCAGTTCATGTTTCCGAAAAGAGGCTGGTGCTCATGGTAAGGATACAAAAGGGATATTCAGGGTCCATCAGTTTAACAAGGTTGAGATGTTTGTTTATTCAAAACCTGAGGACAGTTGGCAATGGCATGAAAAGTTATTGGCTGTTGAAGAAGAGATAGTTCAAGGGTTGGGTATACCTTATCGGGTTGTTAATATATGTACTGGTGATATAGGTATAGTTGCTGCTAAGAAGTATGACGTTGAAGCATGGATGCCTGCTTCCCAGAAATACAGAGAGATTATGTCGTGTTCAAACTGTACGAGTTATCAGTCTGTGAGGAGTAACATTAGACTGAAAAGGAAAGATGGGACAAAAGAGTATGTTCACACATTAAATGCCACTGCGTTGGCTGATACACGTATGCTGGTTGCACTGATTGAGAACTTTATGCAGGATGACGGCACTGTAAAAGTTCCAGAAGTTTTAAAAAGGTATTTAAATTTTGATAAATTATAGGAATTATAATTTTTTATTCCTTATTTTTCTAAACACATTCAAAAAATATTTTTCTAAAACTTTTTTTCTTATGTTTTGCAACGACGTAAAGATAATCATATTGTGTTTGTTTGTTTAATTAGTGTTGTTCATTTTTTTTATTTTTATCTCTGTGCAACATTAGGTTTAAAAACATATATCTTGTGGTTTTTTTACAATATAAACACAATATATTGTGTTGGAAAGAAAATATTATGGTTGATATTTATGAGATGTCCATATTGTGGTTATGAAGAAACCCGGGTTGTAGACTCCCGACAGGACGATGGTATTGTAAGAAGGAGAAGGGAATGTGAAAGATGTGGGAAAAGGTTTACAACATTTGAACGTCCAGAAATTCTAGAATTTTATGTTATAAAAAAAGATGGGAGGAGAGAAAGGTTTGATAGAAATAAACTTAAGATTGGGATTGTCAAGGCGTGTGAAAAGAGACCGATAAGTCATGAACAGATAGAAGATCTGGTTGATTCTATTGAAAGAAGCTTAAGAAAAAGGAAAGGAGTTGAAGTTACTAGTAAACTTGTTGGTGATTGCGTTATGAAAAAATTGAAAAGGTTGGATCCTGTTGCATATATTAGGTTTGCTTCTGTGTATAAGAAGTTTGATGATATTGAAGCATTTGAAGAAGCATTAAACAGTTTAAAAAATAAAAAGTAAAAGAGGTGGGTGAACATGGTATCACAAATTAGAAAAAGAGATGGAACTCTTGTCCTTTTTACTAAGCAAAGAATAGTAGATGCAGTATGGAAAGCATTGTCTGCAGTAGGGGAAGGCGACAAGAAACAGGCTGAAAAGATTGCTGACAATGTTGAGAACATATTGGATGTTAAGTATGGTGATAAGGTTGCACCGACAGTTGAGAATGTTCAGGACATTGTTGAAGAAGTTTTAATGATCAATGGGTTTACAAAGGCTGCAAAGGCATACATTCTTTATAGGAAGCAGCATCAGCAGTTGAGGGATGTTGCAGAAATCGTCAATTCTGTTGAAATCATTGATAACTATATCAATGAAACCGATTGGAGAGTTAGAGAGAACGCTAATATGACATTCTCATTGCAGGGTTTAAACAATCATATCGCAGGTATTGTTGTTACTAATTATTGGTTGAATAAGATTTATCCTCCAGAGATAGGTAGGATGCATAAGAATGCAGTATTTCATATTCACGACCTTAGTATATTAGGTGCCTACTGTGTAGGGTGGGATTTGCAAGACTTGTTGATGACAGGGTTTAGGGGTGTGCCTGGTAAGATCACGTCTGCTCCTCCTAAACATCTTAGGACTGCTTTTGGCCAGATCGTTAATTATATTTATACATTACAGGGTGAGACCGCTGGAGCTCAAGCATTTTCTGACTTTGATACTTACCTTGCTCCATTTATAAGGTATGATGGGTTAGATTATAAACAGGTTAAACAGATGATGCAGGAATTTCTGTTTAATATGAATGTCCCGACCCGTGTTGGTTTTCAAACGCCTTTTTCGAACATAACAGTTAACATCAAAGCTCCATCTTATATGAAAAATACTCCTGTCATAATAGGAGGCAAATTGTTAGATGACACTTATGGTGACTTCCAAGATGAAATGAACATGTTAAACCAAGCGTTTGCAGAGGTTATGATGGAAGGCGATTCTAACGGTAGAGTATTTACATTCCCGATTCCAACATATAACATAACAAAGGATTTTGACTGGGAAGATGATAATCCTGCAATTCGTGGTGTCTTTGAGATGACTGCAAAGTATGGCGTTCCCTACTTCTCAAATTTTGTAAATAGTGACATGAACCCAGAGGATGCAAGGAGCATGTGCTGTCATTTAAGGCTGGACAACAGAGAATTAAGAAAGAGGGGTGGCGGTCTTTTTGGTGCCAACCCATTGACAGGTTCAATAGGTGTTGTAACTATTAACATGCCACAGATAGGTTATCTCTCAAAGAGTGAGGATGAATACTTTGAAAGGTTAGGGGAAGTTATGGATTATGCCAAGAGGGCGTTGATCATTAAGCGGAAGATATTAGAGAAATATACTGAAATGGGGCTTTATCCATATACCAAGTTCTATTTAAGAAACATTAAGAAGGCATACGGTGAATATTGGACAAATCATTTCAGCACAATAGGGTTGATTGGACTTAATGAATCTATGATAAACTTTATGGGTTCTGATTTGACTCATCAGGAAGGAATCAAGTTTGGGTTGAAAGTAATGGACTTTATGAGGGACAGACTTAGGGATTACCAGGAAGAAACAGGGCACAATTATAACCTTGAAGCAACACCTGCTGAGGGGACAAGTTATAGGCTTGCAAGGATTGACAAAAAAAGATATCCAAATGTCATTGTTGCAAATGAAGAGAGGGTCAGAGAAGAACGTGCTGCACCTTATTACACAAATTCGTCATTGCTTCATGTCGGTGCAAACTTAGACATATTCGATGCATTAAACATTCAGGACGATTTCCAAGTCAAGTATACTGGGGGAACAGTATTCCATACATTTTTAGGCGAAAAGGTGTATGACTGGAGAATGATACGTGAGATGGTTAAGAAGATTTCATACAACTTTAAGCTTCCATACTTTACGATCACTCCAACATTCAGTGTGTGTCCAGTCCATGGCTACATTCCGGGTGAACATAAGTATTGTCCTGTTTGTGACAGGGAAATAGGGTATACTAATATGCAGAAGGTTAGGGTTTCAGGCGGCGATGTTGATCAGGAATTGCTGGAAGAAGTTGAGAAGAAGAGAAAGAAGTGTGAAGTATATTCAAGAGTAGTGGGGTACATCCGTCCTGTAAGTCAGTGGAATGATGGCAAACAAGAAGAGTTTAAAGAGAGGCATTTGTTTGGTTAATTCT
>JAGGVH010000034.1 GCA_021158105.1 Microcaldota archaeon | reverse complement strand
TTAAAGAAATTCTCCATTTGCTTTAAATCGACACATTCTACATTTTTAGGTCTTATTTTAAAGGATTTTGCAAAAAGAATATATTTGATTTTGTAATCAGATAATTTTGATGATTGTATATATGCTACCTTTTTTTTCAATTGATTTATAATTATGTTGCCATCAACATTGTCACTCCATTTACATTCACCAAATTTTATAATTTTATCTTTTACTGCAACAATGTCTATCTCATATGTATTTTTTCCTTTTTCTCCTTTAAATTTACCCCATTGTCTGCCAACAATATATCCTTTTTCATATAGGTATTCCCTACAAACATCTTCAAAACCTTTACCTACATATCTTTCAAGATCTTTTTTTACATCTCTTATGAATAATTTGTCATGTTTTAAATACAATGATAAATTTTTATAAAAATAAGTAAACCAAAATTTCATTAAAGGATGTGAAATCTTTAATATTGCTCGCCCCCCAAAGAATGGTTGTTCTTTCTCTATAATATTATATCTGTTGATTAATTCATTTAGATGTCTTGTAATAGAAGTTACTTTCCTATTTACATATCCTGATATTTTAGACGGTGATGTGTTTCCATTGGCGATAGCACTTAAAATATCATAATATATCCCTGTTCTCTTTCCAAATTCTAATGACAATATTGAGTGGACCTCATTTTCAAACAATGCATTCTCTTCAAAAAAGAATTCGTCCATGATTATGTAAAAATCTTTGCCGATTAATTGCTCATCTTCAATTGCTACATAATACTTTGGAAAACCACCAAACACAGAGTATAATCTTATCCAGTCATCAAAAGCAGATATTTTTAATAAGTCGTAAAATTGGATGGAATGTTTAAATGATAATGGTTTTAAAAATAATTTTCTTTTAACCCGGCCGTATAGAGGTAGTTTATTGTCTTCAAATGTTTTCTTTATCACACCTATCAATGACCCTAAAAAAATTAAAAGTAATCCTTTTTTATGTTCATAAGTATCTATTTTTTCTTGTAATATACCGTATACCTCTGGTGCCACTGAGGAAAAATTTTGGAATTCATCAAAGACAACCGTCCCATTAAACCTTTCAAAAATAATTGAGAAAAAATCATTCCAATTATTTAATTTTTCTAGTTTTGTTATAATACCTTTAATTTTCAACTGGTTTTCATATTCTTCTAATAATGAATTAGAAGTTTTATCCTTGTTGACAAAAAAATAGATATCATTAGGTTCTGTGAATTCAAGTACCAAACGTGTTTTCCCTACTCTTCTCAATCCATATATCACAATACTGTATAGTTTTTTATTTGACAATTCTTTTGCTTTTTTAAGTAATTTTAATTCACTTGTTCTATCTATAAATTTCATAATTAGATTAAACATACCAATCTTTAAAAAACTATTCATTTACTGAATTATTCACTTGGTGAATATATTTGTTATGATTTTAAATTTTTTAGAAATAGTTGCCAGTATTTACAGGTAAAGGGCCAACACAACCATTGCAACAATTGTTTCAATACCTATTAATAAAGGTTAAATGAACTTTTCTCAAGCCATTAAATATTTTTAGAAGTTTTTCTTAACGGATTATTTAATACTCTATCGGTCAAAAATATAAAATTTGACCGATACACTTTTATACTTTTTGATGTACAATTATTCTATGCAAGAGGATTTTATTTTGAATATATTAAGTAAAAGAAATCTTTGGGGTGAATTTAATCAAAAATATTTGCCTCGTAACCTGTATACTGAAAGGATGAATAAACTACTCAAATCAGAAAACATAGTAATTATTACAGGTGTTAGGCGAAGTGGTAAATCTGCGTTAACTTACCTGTTTGCAGAGCATTTGATAAAAAACAAGAAAGCAGTTCCTGAAGATTTTTTGTTTGTTAATGCTGAGGACCCCGGAATAAAAAGCCTGAACAGGGATGACCTACTAAAGGTTATAGAACTCTACAGAGTGAGGATAAATCCCAAAGGTCCAAAATATATTATATGGGACGAGATTGATAATATTAAAGGCTGGCAAAGTGTGGTAAGATACATTGCTGAGACCACCAAAATAAAACAGATTGTTACAAGTTCAGGGTTAAAGGTGATTGCTGAAGATGACATTACTGCATTATCAGGAAGATTTCTTCATATGACAGTGTTCCCTCTTTCATTTAAGGAATATTTGGGTTTCAATGGATTAGAGATTCACTCATACAAAGAATTATTAAAAAACAAAATAAATATTATTAGATATCTTAATAAATACATTTATTATGGTGGTTTTCCAAAATATGTATTGACTAAGGAAAAAGCGATTCTGCAAAATTATTTATCAACAATATTGTATAAAGACATAGTTTTGAAGTATTCATTAAAGAAAAGCAAGGAAGTTGAGGATCTATCTTATCTTCTTTTGTCAAACATAGCTACACAGATTTCGCAAAGGAGATTGGCGGGCATTCTCAACCTTTCAGAAGATTCAGTTAATAGATATATTGGGTATTTGAAGATTGCAGACCTGTTTTACCCTCTTCAAAAGTTTGATTTTTCTGTGAAGAAACAAATACGCTCAAAAGTGAAAATATATGTGGTAGACCCAGGATTGAGTTCAGTAGCAGGTTTCAACATTCAGGAAAACAAAGGACATTTCTTAGAAAACATCGTTTTTATTGAACTCTTGAGAAGATATGGTTTAAAAAGCATTTTTTATGCACAGAATAGTAATGAATGTGATTTTATATTGTATGATTCTTTAGGAAGAAATAAAGTTGCGATTCAGGTGACTTGGGAGTTGACTGATGAAAATCGCAATAGGGAAGTCAATGGGTTAAAAACAGCAATGAAAGGGTTGAACATAAAAGAAGGTTTAATTGTCACATATAACCAAGAGGACAGCTTTAAGGTTGATGAGTATAAAATTAAAGTAGTGCCCATATGGAAGTGGTTATTAAATTTTTAAGTTCATCGGTCAAAAATATAAAATTTGACCGATACATTTTGGCAAATTATCTTTTGCTTATTGTGGGAGTAAGCAACTTACTCAAAGGGTTAGTAAATCTTGTTTTGTTTTTATTCATTTACTGAATTATTCACTTGGTGAATATGTTTATTATAATTTTAAATTTTTTAGAAATAGTTACTATCATTTACAGGTAAAGGATCAACACAACCATTGCAACGATTGTTTCAATACCTATTAGTATCAATGTTTGGATTTTTTAAGGATGTTTTTCACAAGCGTTAGGAAATCTTCTGCAGTTTCAATCACAAATTCAGCCTCTTTTTCTAATACAATTTCTCCAGAATATTGTGTGTTATGTCGTGACACTCTTATTTTGTCAATTCTGGGCAATATTTCTGACATTTTATGATCATCTTTATACATTTCTTTCAAAGCAATAAATAAACAATAGTGGCTTCTTTCTACATATCCCTTTGAAAAAAGTAATGCTCTAGCAGAATGAAATATTGAATTATAGGCGGCGATTAGTGTCATTTCAAGCTGTTTAATCTCATAGTTCTTCTGAGATGCAATTAAAAATCTTTCAGATGTCATCAACGATTTATCAACTCTTACTTTTGCACTTGAATTTTTTTTGATTAAGTTTTTTCTGACACATTCTTCAAAATTCATAATTTTGCACCTTTAATTAAAATATAATTTTTTAATATTTCAAACACAAACCCATCTCCTTGTTTTTTTCTTTTTTCCCATTCATAATAAGGAATTACTGTTAATTGTATTTCAACCCCTAATTCTTTCTCAATCCTTGACAACTCTTTATAATTAACATTTTTTTTAGAACCAATGATTAATATGTCTAAGTCACTCCTTTCATCAAACTCTCCTGACGCACAACTTCCATATACAACCAATGAGATTTCATTTTTTGATATTTTTTCAATTCCTTTATCAAAAAGCATGCTTAGAATTAAAGTTTTTTTTAGTTGTTTTACCAAAGGATTGTCATTATTTAGCTTTATGATCCTCAAATTACCTTTTTTTTCAGATGTAATGATTTTTTTCTTTTTGAATTTATCACAGTATGTTTTTACACTTCCTGGACTAGTTTTTGTTTTCCTTGCAATTTCTTTTAGATGTATTTCTTTAGAGGGATGTAGCAAAAAATATTTTAATATCTTAAATCCCGCATTTTTATCAAATATAGATAACATAATTTTTTAAACGACCGTTCAATATATAAAACTATCGTTCATTATAATGAACGTTTATAAATACAATATTAACACAACCATTGCAACGATTGTTTCAATACCTATAAGTATTAAGGTTAAATGAACTTCTTTCAAGCCATTAAATGTTTTTAAAAGTAAATCACCAAGCCCGCGTATCCTTTCTTTTGGAGGATATAATTTACCATTCTCAAATATTGCAAATGATTTTGGAAACCCATTTTTAGCCTTTATAAAAAAGTCAATCACATAAGGTATTGTTAACAATGCGCCTGCAGCTTCAGCATTCCCGAGTATGACAACAGTTGCAAGCGTTCCTCCTATCAGGAATGTTGTGGCGTCGCCCGGGAATATCTTAGCAGGATACCAGTTATACATCATAAAAGCTGCCAATGCACCTAACATAGCTAAGGATATGATTAATGGTTCAGTACTACCATGAGAAAGAAATATTAAACTCATAGTTATAAATATTATGATTCCCATGCCAACTTCTGACCCGTTAAACCCTGCTAACATGTTTGTTAAATTTGAAGCAACAGTTATGCCTAATGGTATCAAAACAAGAACATAAAATATTCCAAAGTCAACTGCACCTATCACTGGAAAACTCATAGTTGTCGTACCTGCAGCGATTGCCATGAGGGGTA
This sequence comes from Microcaldota archaeon, assembly GCA_021158105.1. Lineage (GTDB taxonomy): Archaea > Micrarchaeota > Micrarchaeia > Anstonellales > JAGGVH01 > JAGGVH01. The sequence goes on along the minus strand of JAGGVH010000034.1, from coordinate 39,938 downwards.
TTGCTGCGATCATAGGAAGAACTGCTTTGATAGACTGGGGGATGTTAAAAAGGTCATCATAGAACCCAATAATTTCTAAGATTAATATTGTTAACAATCCAACCATTAAATGTATAGTATTTAACCCATCATCAAAAAATGTATTGTACGCGATGACAAACAACACTGCAACCAATACACCAAATATTACAGCAAGCCCGCCAGTATCTGGAATAAGTGGCCTGTCAGGTTTATGCATATCCCTGCCTACTATCCCCCTATCTTTTAACTTCTTTATCAAGATTGGTGTGAACAAAAGTGTCACAAAGAATGAAATAAAAAATTCAATCAATAATATAATGTTCATTCTACCACCTTTTTCTTAAACCATTCAATCGTCTTATCCAACCCTTCATCAAACTCCATTTGTGGCTGCCAGCCTAATTCTTCTTTTGCTTTATGACTATCTACAGCAAATCTCATTACGTCCCCTACCACACATTCGGTATAAATGGGTTTGGGATAATCTTTTCCTGTTTTATTATACAACATACTTTTTATTTTGTTGTACAATTCATTAACACTGATTTCTGTACCCGTCCCTAATACATATATCCCTTTACCTTTGTTTAATGCAAGGAGGTTAGCGTTCGCAATATCTTCAACATACACAAAATCTCTAGTCTGCTCACCAGAACCAAAAATCTTACATTCTTTACCATTCAACAGATTATTAATAAATATTGTAATCACCCCTGCCTCGCCCTTTTCATTCTGTCTTGGACCGTATATATTACTATATCTAAATATTACATGTTGCACTCCATACATTCTATCATACATCTCAACATATTTTTCCGCTGACAGTTTTGATGTACCATACGGTGCAGTGGGTTTAGTGGGGTGGTTTTCATCAATTGGGATCTTTTCAGGTTCACCGTATACAGCCACGGATGACACATAAATAAATTTTTTGACATCAAACTTTTTACAGTATTCTAACAAATTAATCGTTCCAAGGATGTTTATATCTGCATCATTCATAGGATTTTGTATTGATTCACGAAGGCTAACCTGTGCGGCGTGGTGGATGATTATATCAGGATTGAACGAGTTGAATTCCTGTGACAAATCATCAAGTATAGACTTTTTAACAAATTCTGCAGAGGGATTAATATTTTCCATTTTCCCAAATGATAAGTTATCAATGACCATAACATTATGACGATGTTCAATTAACTTATCAACTACATGGCTGCCAATGAATCCTGCACCGCCTGTCACTATTATGTTCATGTTAATTGTATCAAACTTAACATTTAAAAAATATCTCTTCTTTGTACTATTCATGACAAAGAAAGATGACGAAAAATTTATGATGGAAGCAATCAAAATTTGTGAGAAAGGTATTCAACAGGGCCAAACACCGTTCGGTGCAGTAATAGTAGATCCTACAGGCAAAATAATAGCACAAGGACACAATGAAGTATGGAAACGCACAGATATAACTGCACATGGAGAGATCGTTGCAATCCGAAAAGCAAACAAAAAGCTTGGTTCAATCAAACTTAAAGGTTGCACAATATACTCAACTACTGAACCATGTCCGATGTGTTTCTCAGCTATCCACTGGGCAGGTATAAAAAGAATAGTTTACGGCGCATCAATCTCAGACGCTAAAAGGATTGGGTTTAATGAATTGCAAATTTCAAACAAAAAGATGAAACTGATGGGAAAGTCAAAGATTAAAATCACTGGTGGAGTATTAAGAGATAAGTGTGTTGAGCAATTAAAGAGATGGAAAAGACTTAAACGTTCTGGCACATATTAATATGATTTCCGTTTGAACGGAAATATTTAGCCATTTTCTTCCGTTGGAGCGGAAACCTTATAAAGCCTTTGGATAATATATATAATATGCACTCTGAAAAAGTTGTGGATTATTTAATAACAAAACAATCCGAATTACCTATCTTAGTCAATATTAAACTCAAACAGATAAAAAAAAGCAGGTTTTATTTATCAAATCTTATAGATGATATTGAAAATGCAAAAAAGAAAAAAGGGCATAGGATTGTTTTGATTCATGGATTACGCGGGACAGGCAAAACAACCCTTCTTTATCAAATATATGATAAATATAAAACTAATCGAACTTATCTTTCAGGGGATGACATGTTCATAAACAAGATGGATATAATTGATATTATTCAAGGCATTGATTATATAAACAAAAAAAAGATAGGTTTTGATAGACCGTACATTCTTCTTTTGGATGAGATTACTTATATTGACAAATGGGATTTAAAATTGAAAATGTTGATAGATACTCGGCCTAACCTTATAATAATTGCAACATCTTCATCATCATTGGGTTTAGAAGAATCTGAACTGACAAGGCGTGCTAAAGACTTACCTGTATATCCATTAAGTTTTAGAGAATTTCTTAGTATAAAATATGATATAAATATTCCTGATTCTCTATCTTCAAGAATTCATAAAAAAATTTTAAAATGGCATTCTTTAGAAAAGGAATACATACAAGTTATGTCCATGTTCAAAAATTATGATATGTTTGCCCTGTTTAATGAATACATTAAAAATGATTTGCCTTTCTCATTAGAATTGTCCAATGAAAACGAATATGAGGAATCGATCAAACGTATGATAAAAAGGATTGTTTATGAAGATTTATCTAAGTTTGCCAATGTTGAATCACCTATTTTAACAAAGGCGGAGCAGATGATTTATTTTATTTCAACAATACCTTCTGATGGTGTTAAGATCGAAACGATATCACAAACGATTGGCATATCAAAAGAAACTGTTGTAAAACTGTTGGGTATGTTTGAAAAGGCAATGCTTATTAAAAGTGTACAGTATTCTGGTAGAAAAAGAAGGTTTAAAAGACCATTAAAATGGTTTTTTTATTCTCCTTCAATTCGGATAATGTTGTCTAAATCTTTGGGTAGATATTCTGATATGGTTGGTAATGCAAGAGAAGATGCAGTATTCTTAGTGTTATCAAAATATGAAAAAGACATTTTTTATTCTCACATTGCAGATTTTATAATAGGTGATATTGGTTTTGAGGTTGGTGGAAATAAAAATGAAAGAAAAGATAAAAAATTAAAAATTTATACTCTCACTATGAACGCTACTATAAGTAATAATAACATTCCTCTTCCGCTGTTTGCCGTTTCCGTTTGAACGGAAATATTTAGCCATTTTCTTCCGTTGTAGCGGAAACCTTATTTAAGGGTATGAAAATTTGTAAGATTAATTTTGATACAAACATTGTAATCCCAATTGAAACAGATAAGATTATTAAAGAAAGCAATATTCCAAAATGACATATTGACCATTCATTTAATATCACTTTAATCACACTTTCATGAAATAGGAATATTAGAAATGTGTTACCACCAATAGTATAAAACAATAATTTTAACCATTTGTTATTTAGTTTAATATAAGATAAAATAAAGAACAAAATATACGGGATCACCATTATTGGATTGACAACACTAACAAACAATGAAGTTAATAATATAAAATAATCTTTTTTTTGAGCAAGTCCTATTCCAAAACAAAACTCTGCTATGAAAAAAAATGGTGAGAATGATGCCCATACATTCTCAACCAATCGGTTCAAAATTGTTATTCCCATTATTAAAATAAAAAATAAATTATTCTTCATTAATCTGTTAAGGTAAGGAAACAAAAAGTAAAGTCCTATTAAAGGAATAAAAAACCATGCGGGACTTATTATTGAGTATGCAGTATCATGTGATAAGAAATTTAAGAATAGAAAATGGGATATTAAGTCAGTAAAACCCTTATAATATGTTTGAGTCCCAAACAACATCACAATCATGATTAATGCTGGGTAATACACTGAAATAATTCTTATGATTCTCTTTTTAAGCCATTTAATATTAAATGATATAATTTCTGGGTATTTGAAAGATAACATAAACCCACTCGCAATAAAAAAAAGAGAAACTCCTATAAATCCAATCCATCGTATTGACTGATTTTTTTCAATTTCATAAGCAAAATGAAAACCTACAATTAAAATGATTGCAATGGTTTTTATTATATCAATCCATGTTACCCTTGTTTTAGTTTCCATCGCTTTTTATAATATTCACAAACATTTTTTAATGGACATTCTGAACATTTTGGACGGACTGGCCTGCAAATGTTCTGCCCAAACCTGACTAGCAAACTGTTTATCACTTTCCAATACTTCCTTGGAAGTTTTTTTCTAAGGACCATTTCAGTTTCATAAGGCGTTTTTGTGTTAACATACCCCCACCTGTTTGTTATCCTGTGAACATGAGTATCAACACATATTGCATCCTTATCAAATGCTAATGAGAGCACAAGGTTGGCTGTTTTCCTACCCACACCCGGCAACTTAACCAATTCTGTTATAGTGTCTGGGACCTCTGAATTGTATTCTTTTACTAATATTTTTGAAAGTTTCACAATATTCTTTGCTTTAGTTTTGTAAAAACCTACTGGATAAATCAGTTTTTCAACCTGCTCAACTTTCATGTTACTAAGTTTTTTAGGGCTGTCCACTTTTGAAAAGAGTCGATCGACCGTCTTGCCCGTTGTTTCATCTTTAGTCCTGGCACTCAACACAGTCCCTATCAAAATCTTGAAAGGAGTATCAAGCTTTTCAACTTCAGTTGTATTGTTATGTATTGCAAACTTAACCTTTTCCAATACATTTCCAATGTTTTTGTTGGTTATCATATGTTTTAAATCTTAAATACTTTTTTAAACCTACGTTGGATAAGTATTATTATGAAACTCAAAGAAATATTCAAAAATGTTTACAGGATTAATGGCAAACTGGCAACCAAAAACCTAGTTCCTGGAAAGAAAGTTTATGATGAGAAGATCATAAGAATAGGCAGGGAGGAATACAGAATATGGGACCTGTTTAGAAGTAAACTTGCAGGTGCGATTGCCAAAGGACTAAAACAATTACCAATAACACCTGGCAGCATAGTCTTGTATCTGGGAGCATCAACAGGCACTACAATTTCACATGTTTCTGACATAGTAGGTTTAGATGGTCTGATAATAGCTGTTGAAGTTGCACCGTCTTGCATGCCCCCACTGATTCATCTTGCTGAAGATAGGGGCAACATCGCACCGATAATCGAAGATGCCAACCATCCTGAGAGGTATGACATTCCAAAGGTTGACGTTGTATACCAGGACATTTCGCAGAGAAACCAAGTTAACATCTTATTGAAAAACATTAAACGTCATCTTAAACCGCATGGATATTATATGTTTTGTGTAAAGTCACAAAGCATTGACGTGACCAGAAAACCAAGAGATGTTTATAAAGAAGTCCTGAAACAGCTTTCAAAGGATACAAGAATTATTCAAACGCTCGAGCTTGATCCCTATGATAAACATCACATGTTCATTCTTGGGCAAGTTTAAGCTTATCCTTTTTAATTTTCTGTTTTAATTTTCTTAGGGTGTTTGAATCAATCTTTTCCTTAAAATGTATAAAATCTTTGTATGTTTTTTCAAGTGTTGACACAGGTATCCAAAAACCATAATAATTTATATAAGAATAGTCTGTAAACTCTTTTGGTGATATCCTGCGGATTAATACATTTGTCCCCATGATTTTTCTTATGCCTGTTCTTACTTTTCTTGTTGTTATGATTACAGGGATAGTTTCTTGATCCCATATTTTGTAAATGCTTAATGCAGTTTCAAGGCCAAGATATGCTGGCATGAAAGCAAATACAACCAACATAGGATCATCATGAAAAGTATACCATCCTTTTTTTATTCTGTAAAGGTCACCTTTTTTTATATGATTATGTATTAATAATTTGGCATATGTTTTTGGGATTCCTATCCTTACAACATCTCTCATAGAAAAAACTGGATACTTTTTTGACTTAAACATTGAAAGCGAATATTTCACAAAAACCACCTTTCAAGTTTTGATTTTATTTCATTAAATGATGGTGCTCTCCCTGTGATTATTAATGTTTTTAGAACACTTTCATCAACAGGTTCTGGCAGATTATTGATAAGTATTCTACCGTATTTTTTTATTTTTTCATGGTTGCATATTGAATAAAGATGATAAACATCATATATGTCTCTTATTAATCTCCTGTGAAGGTAAGTTTCTACTTTTTCTTTGAACAAATCTTCAGGAGGTAGCACATAAATTGGGAGATATGAACCGTTTATTCTTTCATATTCTTTCAGTTCACTCCTAAAAGACCAATGAGGCTTTGAAATCTCAACTTTAACAGATACATTATCTTTTTTTAATGATGAAAATATCGTATTTACAGTAGTTTTAAATTTTGTCAATTTAATTCCAAATGATTCTAATCGTTTGAGAGCTTTTTTTACATTTTCAGGATGCCATCTTTTCATGTAAAAGTCAAGGTCTTCAGAAAACCTATTCCCTTTGTAGACTCTCCAGATGCATGTTCCACCATGAAATGCTAAGTCAACTGATGAATAAATCTCATCCATAACAATATCTTGAAGGATAGCAGTATCCCTATGAATTCTCTTTCTTAGTTTTGTTTCTAATGGCAATTTGTCCATATGATTGTTAATAAACGAAAGTTATATAAATATATAACCTTGGTTGATTAATAAAATCAGGATTTATTTTAGTTTTTAATTTTCTTTTTTAATCTTTCTAACCTATTATTTATCTCATTCCAGTGCGTGCCTTCCCAAAAAACTTGCCCACAACTGCCACATCTCCAGAAACGTTCAGAATTTTTAATAACTTTCGGTGGTATCTTATTTTTGTTTGATTCAATTTCATCAATGCCTATCCTGTATAATTCTCCGTTACACAACGGACATAGTTTTGGTGTGAACGTTTTAGGAGCTGGAAGCAAAAATTTTTCAAAAACCTCTTTTAACATATCGTCTAAATTTTCTGATTTGATAATATAACACTTGCCAATGACCGCACGTCGTTTACACAACTCTTTATCCTTTGTCAGAACGACTGCACTGTGTTGAACTGCAAATGATACAACATCTTCATCACTTTCGCTTGGCGGATATAATGCATTAACATTAAACATCCTAAGCCATCTGGTCAAGTTTTTCAGCATGACGTCGCAAACAAACTTAATTGTTTCCATCAACCTTCATCTCAATCAGTTTAACGACCTCATCTACAATTATATCAGTAAAAACCGGATCGCACCTCATGCTTGCAGCACCATCGTGGCCCCCACCAGAAATTACACCCTCGGGATATAACCTTTTCATCTCTTTAATGATTTCCCTGGCGGTAATAATCTTTTGAGCATTGTGGCTGATTCTTAATGTTATAAGTTTTTTCCCATAACCTATAAGTATAACAGAGTCATCATACATCTCAAACACTGCCCCTGCTGCCTTAGATTTTGACGGAAACTCCTGTCTTTTCACTAACTTATCAAGATGCAAAAGCACAAGTGTTAAACCGTCAAACTTTTTTTCCTTAACATAATGCTTAGCAGTTTTCTTGATCGCTCCGATTTTCTCATCAGTCATCATTCCTATAGAGCGTAGTATGTTTTCATCAGTTAAAACACTCTCATAAAATGATAACGTATTAGGAAAACGTGAATATACTGCCAGATAATCTAATATGATTGCTTTATTTTTGTCATCATCTGACAAATGAATAAGATTAGATTTGTCACCTGCAAGTGATATAGTTCTTAGTTTAGGGATCATGTCATTGTCAGTAAACTCCATAACAAGTTCACATGTGATATATCCTGCAGGGTATTGCGAATCACCGCCGCATTCCCATGGGGAGATGTAATAATCGACTTCAGGTTTTTCGTCATAAGGATGATGATCAATGATTATGGTTTCGATCCCTGCCGATTTTAATAATGTTAATCCTTCTTTGTTCTCGTCTGCTGACCCGAAATCTATCAGAATGACCATGGGTTTAAATGTGTTGTGCAACAGTGAAATGTCATTTATTGCAAACATAGGAGTATATATCGCCCCGCGGTTCTGAAAGTTTAATATTTTGCCTAATAACATCTTCATTGCCAACCCGCCTACAATACCGTCAGCGTCATTGTGAAACCTTACCATGATCTTCCGTCCCAGTTTATGTGATGTTATTATGTGTTTGATTACGTCAACACCTTTGCGTTTTATACATTCAGTAACGTCATCTTTAATGAGCCATTCTTTTCTGTTGTATTCTAGTGAATCGTAAACCTTTTTGTAAACTTTATCATACACTTCATCACGCTGGACAAAATCCTGACATTTGTATCCGTGTGGTCCCATAGTCAATGTGAATTGTCCACACTGTCCAATGTCCAAATTATTCTCTGAATACACAGTAAACGTTTCTTTGCCGTTTGTTATAGTGTATACTTTTTTGTTCTTATCAATGATTATTCCTTCGATGTTCATGCTCGTTTCCATAATGTTTAATTAACCCTCAGCAGGATTTTTAATGTTATCCTTTAGAGTTATAAACATGAGAATGGATCTTGTTTACACTAAACTCTTAGAACATTATGGTTACCAGGGTTGGTGGCCGCTCGTCTCAATGAAAGGAAAAAAAGGGTTTGATAATTTGGGATACCACCCTAATGATTATTCATATCCTAAAACCCGAGGCCAAATGTTTGAAATCATAATCGGAGCGATACTGACACAGAACACTGCATGGAAAAATGTTGAGAAAGCATTGATTAATCTGTACACAAAAAGAGTTGCAGTTCCTGAAAAGATTATAGAAATGGATTTTACTAGCCTGGCAACATTAATCCGTTCGGCAGGGTATTATAACCAAAAAACAGTCAGACTGAAAACTATTGCAGAATGGTTTAATAGCACTAATTTTAACATTCCAACACTTTCATTACGCAAAAAATTATTGTCCTTAAAAGGTGTTGGTCCTGAAACTGCAGATTCGATTTTGTTGTATGCATTCAAACGTCCAGTGTTTGTTGTTGATGCTTACACTCTCCGGATGTTTGAGAGGTTAGGTTTTGGGAAATTGACTTATGACAGTGCACAGGGAATTGTGCACAAAAGTTTTAAAACATTAAGCGATGATGATAAGGTTAAAGTGTTTAATGAGTTTCATGCACTGATTGTTGCACATGCAAAGGAGCATTGCAAAAAACGTCCGATGTGCGAGCAATGTCCACTTTACAACCTGTGCAAGATGAACGGGAAGAGGTGAAAGTATGCGTTCAAATTTAGCAATATTGATAATAGTAGCATTGTTTATAGCACTGAATAGTGCAGTCCTCCCGCCAGGACACGTCAACAATGACATTAATGACAACATTATCCCAAAAAATTATGTTGTTCACAAGGAGCCATTTAAACAAAACATTTCTGGAATGGAAATAAATGGATATACATTCACATCCAATGATGACTGTTTTCAAGGGATAGTCATGTGGTCTGATGTTCCATTTTTCAAAAGTATTGCAGACAGTTTTATGTCATCACAAGGTATAGAATGCACTGGAAAAAAATTAAATGGGATGTCATACGATGAATGCACCTCAGACGGACAGGTGGGTTATAAGTATGAATACGATGGTAAGATTGTAATATTAAACTGTAACCAGGATATGGCTAAATGCAACTGTGATGTAGTATTGTATGATTTTCTTAATACTAAAAAAAATAATGCACATGACTCAAACATGTGTTGCCTTCCTGCAATAGGTATAATGGTCTTGAGCATTGTTCTTGGTGTGTTTAGAAGGTGATATGATGATCATGTTGAAGGTTCATAACCATCCAAAGGGACGGATCATTGCATTGTGTGATGAGGACCTCATTGGTAAGATATTTGATAATGGCATATACCATATTGACTTGGTTAAGCATCAAGAATTTTATAACGGTGAACGTGCTGAGATTGGCACGATCACTGAACTTCTTGCACACGATTTCTCGTCAGTTAACGCCATAGGCAATGAAGCAGTTTCATTTTTGATTTCAAAAGGTTTTGTTTCAAAGGATAATGTGAAATTTATTGGTGATATTCCAATTGTCCACATTTACAAAATATGATAATGATTTGAAATGAACAGATAAGGTTTATATATATACTTTTTTATAGTTTAATCATGGACGCAAACGCTGGTTTACCTTTAAAGGTGGCACATAAAAACATAACACCATCAAAAAGTTTTCGCCGTGAGTTCTCAGTTAATGATGAAAGTGATGAGAGGGTGCCCTTCATAGTTACTTTTTCGTGTGAATTGAATTATGACATAACAAGTTCTAAAGAACTCAGCAAAATATATCCTGAAGCCAAGGTCAAAAACATCATAGAAAGTGTAAGAAGTTCATTGATTAAAGGATTAAAAATGATTAATCACATCTATCCTGCACTTCTCACTGTCCAACCTGTCAACCAGACGACCATAGTTGTATTGCCCGGGGCGCCAGATAATGATTTTTTTGATGATTTTGATGCATCATTTATCGACGACAAGAATGGCATAAAAGTTGTCCGTACAAAGGTCTACGTCCACAAATCTAATATTAATAACGATTTTTCATTGTTTATTCTTTATGACTTACTATCAAAGTGTAGTTGGAAAGATCCTACCACTATACCTTACGGTTTAGATTTTGGGACACGCAAATTCTTAACACAATCTTTTAAGTATCGTACTGGGAAAAGTAACATTAAAGTGAACTGGTTGACAGAAGAAGTAGCAGCAGCATTTTTTGCATCATTGGTTGGCATGGACAAGTTTGTTGAGGCGTTTGTGTCATCATCCAGTGACATGTTAGAAGATGAGATTGTCAAACGCACTAATGACAGTTCAGTCTATCCTAAACTTTGTGTGTTCAAACATAAAGAACTTTTACAGTTCATATTTTTCATAATAACCGAACCTAAAAATAATTTTCCAGACGTTGAACAGTTTATAGAATTTGGAAAAAAGAACGGTTATGACTTCTCAAGGTTGTTTGAGCTGTTATCAAACCTTCCAAAGTATAAACACATATTTAAAGGTGAAACTGAATGATAGAAATTGTCAGACTGAAAAGAGCATTAAGTTTCTGGAGGCGTTTGCCTAATGACCCTACTGCCATTGACAAAGTCATAAAAGAATATTTTAGGTTGGGCTATATTGTCAGGCCAAAGTTTGACCCTGAAATTGACGTGATCATTGAATCAGTTGTTAATGTTAACGAGAAAGATGTTGACTTTAGGGATAGAACCGAAGCGATCGAATTGCTTAGAACTGTGGCAGATCAATTCAGTGAGGAATTGCTGCATTATGTCATTGTTAACATGTTGACTAATAATACAGGCAGAGATGTCCTGTTAAACAGTAAAAGTAATATGTTTGAGTTTGCATGGAGAGTTGCAACGTTTGATTACTCATTCTCACTAAAACGAATTAAATATTCTGAAGATGCTAAAATCGGCGAATATGTTATGGGATTAAATAATGATAAGGCGATGTGCATTTTATCAGATGATGATACTTATTACCTTGTCACGCATTCTAAAAATAAATTAAACATAAGAAAGGTCAGTCCTGATAATGTTGACAGTACCATCAGGGAATTAAACATAACAGAAAAGGTTTACTTAGAATGATTAGGGTGAATGTTTTGGAAATGGACATTAAACGATTTAAAAAATTGATTACTCATGATGACTTTGACGGGATTGTGAGTGCAGTTTTACTCACAACAATCAATCCTAATCTTGAAATTGAATTCCATTCACCTGATGAGATACGCGGGGATAACAAAAACATTAAGATTGACAATGAAACAATAATAACTGACCTCCCTTATGATGACCGGTGCGGGTTATGGTTTGACCATCACAAGTCTAATAAGGGCAAAGGGTTTCATGAGATCGCACCGAGTGCTGCAAGAGTAATATATAACACGCTCCACCTTAGATACCCTGAACTTTTTAGGTATGAAGACCTTGTAGAATGGTGCGACAAGATTGACACTGCAAGATATTCTAAGAATGACATCCTAAACCCAGAAGGTTATGTGCTTTTAGGATTTACGTTGTCACTCGATGAAGATGAGGAGGAAAGTATAAAGTATAGACTGCATGTTATTAATCTTTTGAGAAAACTTACTATTGACGATATATTAAATGATAAGATAGTAAAAAGTAAAGTGAACAAAGTCTTGGAAAACTTAAAGCATTATCTTAAGGTTGTCAGGGAAAAAATTAAAGTTTATGAGAACTTGTTCTATGTGGTTGATATGAGAGGGATAGACGTTGATGCAGGCATAAAATTTGTTGCGCATACATTGTACGACAACGAAAAGATTGGTGTTTTCCTGAAGAGTGATGGTGGCAAGGTGAAGTTTAGTATATCATATAACTATCTTTACAGGGAAACGTTTGAACCTGTCGACTTGTCAAAGGTTGCAAAGTATTATGGAGGTGGTGGCCACCCGCGCGCGGCCGGGTTTACTATTGATAAAGATAAAGCAGACAGCGCATTAGAAGAGATAATAAACCTTTTGAAAAAGGTTGACTGGCAACCACGTTAACAAAATACTAAAAATAACAAGCGGGGGGAGGGAGTTGTCCAAACCCCTTCCTTTCTTAGTGGAGGTTCTTTAGGATGTCCGAAGGACACCGAAAGAAAGTCCAAAGAAAGGGATTCATTGAACCCCCCTATGCTGGTTTCTGTTTATATTATACATCTTAACCCAGAGCTTATCATCAGCTATTGACTGACTGCAGCCAGCCGCATAGCCGATCTGCCACCCCCGCAGTGAGCGTAGCGAACAAGGGGGTTTAGTTGCACAAGCAACTGGCAGACATTTGAACGAATTGTCGTTCAATTCATCTGCCACCCCCGCGAAGATGTTAATCTGAGCGGAGGGTTATGAAATCGTCAGATTTCATCCAGACCCCCACAGTGATTTTATATATAGTAAACGAACATTTATAAATAATACTTAACTAATTTAGTCATGTTCTTTTTAAACATTATTGCAGGTGATAAGTATGGAAGGTTTTGATACTATAGAGCCGATAACTGTTTCAAATCGAGAGAAAGTCAGTTCAATATTGAACATGATAGACAAGACTGATTATCCGATTGTGGTTTTGCATGGTAAGAAATATTATGGCGTGATAGATGCAAGAACAATCCGTCAACATTCTAACATAGACTTTACAAAAACTAAGACTGGAACGATTGCCGAACGTGCCCCACGTTTGATGGTTGGTGAGAGTTTAGATGACGTAGTCAAAAAGTTTGCAGGGTGCAGGTTTAAAGCTCTCCCAGTGATTGACGAGAACAATAAAGTAATCGGTATGATTTCACTTCATGCTCTCATCAAAAGTTTGGTTGATATGAACCTCATTCCATCTAAAAAGGTTGCAGAGGTAATGTCGTCACCCGTTATAAGTGTTCATATTAATTCAACGATTGCACAGACAATAACCAGTATGAAACTGAAAGGACTACGCCGCATGGTCGTTGTAGATGATAAAGGATTCTTAAAAGGGATTATTTCAATAAAAGACATCTTAGAATTTGCTAAGTCGCCCAAGGAAAGGCATCCAATGATATCATCTCAAAAATATTCTTTCAGGACGTTATCAATCGAACCAATGGTTAATGTAAATGTTGAAACAATAACTGCATCTTCATCGCTCAAAGAAGCAGCATTATACATGTATAAAAAAAAGTTGGCATCATTGATAATCGTTGAGAGGCGGAAACCTATCGGCATCATCACACTAAGAGATTTATTGAACACTTATCTTATATCAAGAGAAGTTCAAAAGATTAACATCTCCGGCCTTACAGGGTTTGATAAGAATTATTATCAAGATATATTTGATATGGCATCAAAATATTATAACAAACTAAACAAACGGTTCTCAATCCAAAATCTTTCGTTACACATAACAAAACATGGCTATAGGTATACAGTTCACGCCCGTGTAATGTTTCCTAAGAAGTCAATAGTGGTGAGCGATTTTGCATGGGATTTGACAGAAGCGGTGTTTAAAACATTAGAATCATTAAGAACAGCAATACTACGGCTGAAACCTGACAACAAATATAAAATAATAAAAAAGAAAAAAAGACAGAGAAAAAAACAAAGTGGCAACAAAAAAGCTAAGAAAAAGTAATTAAAGTGATATCATGAACCTGACAAATATACTTTCAGATGTTGTATCACTTGCAGAGGAGTCAGGGAAACGTGCAAAACAGAATTTTTACAATACACACAACATTAATTTCAAATCTCCCCGCGAGATTGTAACAGAAACAGATAGAGAAATTGAAACAATAATAAAAAACAAGCTTACAACGAGATATCCTGATTATGGTTTTCTTGGTGAGGAGCAAGGGTTTGTTGAAAAAAAGGAATATAACTGGATAGTTGACCCAATAGACGGCACAACTAATTTTTCAATCCATAACCCTTTCTTTAATATATCAATAGCTCTTGTCAAGGATAACGAACCAGTAATGGGCGTGGTCCATGTTCCTATGACCGGCGAAACATACTATGCTGAAAAAGGTAAAGGTGCATGGGTAAAAGTTGGCGACAGCAGGGTTAGATTAAAAGTTAAACATCTGCCCATGGAGAAATCAATATTTGGTTATTGCCATGATAATACAGAAATAGAACGTGTTGTGAAAATGTATGAAACTATTAAACCTTTGTCTAGAGACTTTAGAAAGTTTGGTGCAGGAGCGTTAGAACTCGCCTTGGTTGCATCGGGCATGATCCAAGGGTTTATGGTCATAAAATCGCGTCCATGGGACGTTGCTTCAGGGATATTACTTGTTAAGGAATCAGGTGGTATCGTAACAGATTTTAAAGGTGATTCTTTTTCATTGTTTAGTCACCCTGATCTCTTAGCAACATCACCCGAACTGCACCCGAGGTTGACTGAACTTTTAAAAAATGTTTGATTTTTAGTATAAAAATACTTGACTTTAAAAATAAAATTCGGGGTGGTTAAATGTTTGGCAAAGAAATTGACCATGCAAAAATATTGGATGAAGGTTTTAATGAGCTTGGTGATATAATAATATATGATGACGGTTTCTCGATAACTACTGACAAGTTCAGTATTAAGGGCGGGTTTAATTATATAAAAGATATAAACTCAAGTGGTGGCCTTTCTCTTGGGAGAGTGCTGGTTACATTGGATGCGTTTGATGTGTTGGGTGATGAACACAAAATTAAGATTGCAATGCCCGAACAAACTTATTTAATATTAAAAAAGAAATGGGAAAAGAGTATGGAATGAATATTTATCTTTTAAGTTTTGAATATGTTATTGCATTATACCCTTTTTTTCTCAAAAGGTTAGCAAAGTAGATGTCGTCGCCATGTGTTGTCAATATCATCTTAGGATTGGCACGTTCAACATACTCTATCAATTCATTCTTGTCAGCATGGTCGCTTATTGGAAATACTTTATCATATTTATACACTGCCCACGGCTGTGCAGTTATCCCAACCGTGTAAATCTTTTTATTGAACGCTACTGACATATTAACTGCTAATTCCCTGTTTATCTTTGATGGTGGCAATATTGCAACAAAGTCATCTCTTATTATCTCGTTAGCATAATCAGTCCCTGCAACAACATAATCAATCTTTTTACTGCATAGTTTGTTAACCTCATGTATTTTCTCTGTAACAATAGGAGTTGTTCCCTGTTCGTTTAACAACATTATTATTTCCTGTGCCTTGCCCACAGGATATGCACCAATAATTTTTGTTCCCTTTTTCTTCATAAATTTTTTAAAATTGTGGACAACATCATCATATGAGGGGTGAACCATACGAGCGTATGTGCTTTCAATTATAAGGTAATCACATTCTACAACATCTGCACCTTTTATGCTACCGCGTGACGACAGTTTAATGTCGCCAGTATACACTATTTTGCCGCCATCTGTATCTATACTTATCTGCAAAGATCCCGGAATATGCCCAGCATTGTGATATTCAATATTTTTAAGTTTCTTGGCAGGTTTTATGTTGTATACTAATTTTGCAGTAAATTCTGATGATAATAATTTTCGTTTTTTGATTGGTCTTATGTGATCAGAATGTGCATGTGATATGAACAAATAATCTCCATAGCCTGATTCAAGTCCTATCACTCCTTCTTCAGAATAAGCATAACCGTAACCTAATGTCATTGGGAGTGTTAAAAGGGTTTGCATATCAGCTCATCCAACCCAAACCTTTATTCTTTAATTTGCCTCAGCAATTCTTCAACAGAATCTAATTGTTTATTTATCCTCTGCAAAAACTGTCTGATGGCCGCCATTTCATAACTTATATTCTGCATAGCGACAACCTTTCGTTCTTCTGTGTCTTGCTCAGGAACAATTTTTGCTTTATAAATTTCCTGCTTGATCGCCTTAGTTTTTTCAGCAATCGCCATACTTTTTTTCTTTTTTGTTATCTTCTTTTTTTGTTTTATCTCTTTTTTTGCTTCATTTACCCATTTTCTGATTGTTGACAATCCAGTATACTTACCTTGTCCTGTTTTTGACACTATATATTTTTTTATTTCTTTTAATTCTTTTTCCCGGATAGGTTTTCCCTCATATTTTCTAAGAGCATATTTTACAGCCGTAGATATATTCATAAATACCACCTTTTAACGTCAATAGCCAAAGAAATAAGATTTATAAACTTTTTGCTCAGTTTTCCTATAACGAGAATAAAAACCTTTTTAAATATTACATTTTATGCAATGAACTATCTCTTTCTAACACTGTTTTGGTGAACCTTTCCACTAAATATTTTTTGTTAGGTTGCAGATTATGTTTGCGGGAGGCCGGATTTGAACCGGCGCAGGCCTAAGCCACTGGGTTTCTTATTTTATAGTTTATTGCAGGTTTTTACGTGATAATGTAAAAAATTGCTCCTAAGCCCAGCGCGTTTGACCAAACTCCGCCACCCCCGCAGTGAGCGAAGCGAACAAGGAGGTGCTGTGAAACTTGTTTCACATGTCACCCCCGCAGCGAACGTAGTGAGCAAGGGGGTGAAGGGTTATGAACGAATCATATTCAGATCAACCCATCCCCTTATACATAGACAATGCATTATTTAATCCTTCCGATTGTTTTTAAAAGTTTAGTGTTGTTAATCACATTATACACATAATGTTGAGGTGATAAAATGAAATTGTTACCTATCATTTTGTTATTGGGGATCGGTTTAATCTTAATGGGATGTATTGATATTTCTGATTTTCTTAAACAACAAGCCACAGAGGTATTTCGTAATGAAACCAACACCACTACAAACTATACTCCCAGTGAAAATACATCCACAGAACTTCCAATAATTGAAAACGAAACCCAACAACCTGAACAACCCATCATGAACAAAACTAATAAAACCCAAACACAAGAAACTGTCGAATGCCCTGAAGAATATGAAGATGTTTATATAACAAAGAATTATGACCCGTATTATTGCATAATAAACATGGCAGTTGCAAAACAAAATATTACAATATGTGAACAGATCCCGTTGAATGCAAGCGATAGCTTGGACAGGTGCATCCGTGTGATTGCAACGACCTATGGTAAGGATCCAAAATGGTGTGAAGAAAACCTGTATAGGAAAGAAAGTTTAGAAATGTGCAAAAGGTTTGTTATGTTCGGACACAAACGGGAAAGTTATTAGGTGACTTTAATTGTCTCAAGACATTTGTTATTTTTTATATTTTCTTTTCTTGATACTATTCTTTGTTCAGTTTTTCTGGTCAATTATTAACATGATAAAAAGGTTGGGCGATTATCTTACGTCGCTATTAAAAGAAGATAAGGTAAAAAAGAAAAAGAAAATAAAACGTAAAAGGTAAGTCATAGCAAGGTGGACAAATGAAATTTTATAGCATATTAAAACTTATCAGGTTTGAACACGGATTGATGTTATCATTAGCAGTTTTAACATCGGTATTTTTCACTGTCAGCAATGTTCGGTTGGATATTAATCTTATAGGTCTTATGGCAATACCATTTTTGATTGAGGCCGGCGCGTTTGCACTGAACGATTATTTTGACATAGAAACCGACAGGTTAAACAAAAAAGACAGGCCACTTGTAACTGGGGAGATATCAAAAGAAACTGCATTGACTATAACAATAGCTTCACTGTTTACAGCGATTATTATAAGTATATTTTACAATATATGGATTGTAAACATCACAGGCTTTTTCATATTATTTTCTGTATTATATGATTGGAAACTTAAAGATCTGCCGTTGATAGGTAACAGTTTTATCGGATTTAGCATGGCAATCCCTTTCATTTTTGGAAACCTTGCATATAGCGATACATTAATACCTGAAAACATAATCCTTTTTTGTATGGCGTTCACGATAGGACTCGCCAGAGAAATAATAAAAACTGTTGAAGATTATGATGGCGACGTCAAAATGCGAAAAGCTAAAACATTGCCTTTTTACATTGGAAAGGGCAACAGTTTGTATATTGCAGTGATAATCATTCTATTATTTTTAGTAATAGGTTTTTATTCTTATACACTCATAAGTTTTGAATACATATCAGGCATATTATGGTTGCTGTCAATATCATACTATGCATACCTATCAATCAAAATAATATTGTACAACCTAAATGCAAAAGTCATACACAGAAATAAGTTTTTTTCAGTGACACGGCGCGATACCTTAATAACATTAGTTGTTGGACTGATAGCATTACTGTTAACGAAATTTGGAGTTTGAAAATGGAAAATGTAATGGGTGGTTAGAAATGTTAGAAAAAAGGTATAGTACTTCAATAGAAACTAAATGGCAGGAAGAATGGAGCAAGCATCAGGTCTATAAATTTATTGAAGATAGTAGTAAACCTATTTATTCCATTGACACACCTCCGCCGTTTACTTCGGGAAAATTGCACATGGGTCATGTATTATCATATTCATACTTTGATTTTGTTGCAAGGTATAAACGTATGAACGGATATAATGTTTATTATCCTCAAGGTTGGGATTGCCAGGGTTTTCCTACTGAAGTTAAAGTTGAAAAGAAAAATAAGATTAGAGGGAGGGACGACCCTGAACGTTTTGTTAAACTTTGCAAAGAATGGACAGATGATATGATAAAAAACATGAAAAATCAGATGAACAAATTAGGTTTTTCCCCAGATTGGAATTATGAATACAGAACAATGAACGATGACTATCACAAGGCAGTGCAATACTCATTATTAAAGATGTATGAAAATGGTGAAGTGTACAATGCTGAACATCCAGTTTACTGGTGTCCTCATTGTGTGTCAGCGATTGCCAAATCTGAAACTGATGACATTGAAAGGGAAACACAATTACATTATATTAAATTTAAAGCTGACGTTCCAGAAGGATATGTTACGATTGCAACCACGCGACCAGAATATTTGCATGCGTGCGTAGCAGTAATGGTTCACCCAGATGATGAAAGATATAAAAACCTGATCGGGAAAGACGTCATAACACCATTGGGCAAGACGGTCAAAGTTATTGCTGACAAGGACGTTGACAAAGAATTCGGTTCAGGCATTGTAATGGTTTGCACGTTTGGTGACAAGCAGGATGTGGTATGGACTTATAGGCATAACTTGCCAGTGATTCGTGCAATGGATGAGTATGGTAGGCTGGTTAATTCTGGACAGTTTGATGGGATGAAATATAAAGAAGCACGCAGTGCAATCATTGAAAAGATAAAGAATGACGGTAACTATATCAAGACTGAAACATTAAAACAGGTTGTCAAGGTTCATGACAGGTGTGGCCATCCTGTTGAGCTTATCCTTTCAAAGCAGTGGTTTATAAAAAGCAAAGATAAGAAGGATGAAGTTATAAGTGCTGCAAAAAAAATGAAATGGTATCCAGAATTTGGTATAACTTACCTAATAAACTGGGCAGAGTTTGTTGAATGGGACTGGGTCATCTCACGAAACAGAACGTTTGGCACTCCCATACCTTTCTGGTACTGTCCAAAATGTAATAAATGGCACCCGGCGTCTTATGATGAGTTGCCGGTTGACCCGCGGATACAACATAAAAAATGTCCTGATTGTGGTGAACAGATGCTGGGCGAGATGAATGTTTTAGATTGCTGGGTTGACTCATCAATAACTCCATTGTTTATTGCTGGATGGCCCTACAATTTTGATGAGAAAAAGTATCCTGCTACGCTCAGGCCGCAGGGTGTTGAGATTGTAAGGACATGGGCATATTATACCACTCTGAGGTGTACTGAGTTAACAGGAAAACCGCCTTTTAAAGAAATATTGTTGAACGGCAACGTGTTAGCGCCCGACGGTAAAAAGATGAGCAAGAGCTTAGGAAACATCATCGACCCAACAGATTTATTAAAAGAATACCCTGCTGATGCAATAAGACAATGGGCTGCGATGAGCGGTGCAATGGCAAAGGATAGACCGTTCAGTTATCAAGATATAAAGTTTGCTAAGAGCTATTTAACAAAACTATGGAACACTGCAAAGTTTATTGAGATGCATATCAAAGATTATGACTATGATGACACAGATAATAATTATATGAGGCAGGTTGACAAATGGATATTATCAGAAATGTATACGTTAATAAAAGAAGTTACAGAACACATGGACAAATATGAATTTCATCATGCCATACGCAAGATTCATGAATTTACATGGCATAAACTCTGTGATTACTATCTTGAATATGTTAAGTATAGGTTGTACGGAGATGATGACAAATCCAAGAGGGCTGCACAGTATACACTATTCAACGTTCTTCTGAACCTTATAAAATTATTGGCTCCGTTTACACCGCACATTTCAGAAGAGATTTATCAGGTTTTTTATCCTGAAACTGATAAATTCATAGTCAATTCTGAATGGCCAGTAGCATACGCAGAGTGGTATAATCCCAAGGCAGTATTAAAGGCTGGCTATCTTAGAGAAATTATAGATGCAATAAGAGAATGGAAGGCCAAAAATAAACTTTCGATGAAAGCTGAAGTCCCGAAGATAGTTGTCAATGTTGGCAAGAATGAACTTGGCGCAGAGATTATGATTGATGACATACTAGAAGAAGTTAAACATACAGGACATGTCAAAGAAATTGAAATCAATAAGATTAGCGAGAAAGGGGTTAGTGTTACAATACAATGATCCTGATGAACATAAAAAATAAGATCAGTTGAGAAAATATTTAGAGTAGGGATGATGAATGCGTATCCTTTTACAGTTTCCAGAAGGGTTAAAACAGAAGGCATTAGAATATGCTCAGAAGTATCAAGATGAAGGACATCAAATCTATTTATCATCATCAAAATCGTTTGGGGGATGCGACGTTGCGTTTGAAGAAGCACGGGCGATAAGTGCAGATAAGATTATTCATTTTGGCCATGCAGAGTTTCCGTTACATCCCACATTCAAAAGGTATAACATCCCTGTGGAGTATGTTGAATACCATATAGATTTGAATGACCGATTCATAGATAGTATTGTTGAATATGCAAAAAAATATGACAAAGTTGCATTAGGGACTGTCGTGCAGCATATCCATCAATTTAATGATATTAAAAAAAGGATCGAATCTGTGGGTGTTGAAGTTTTTACTTCTAAAGGTCCAAAGTGTGCATATGAAGGCCAAACATTAGGCTGCGATCCATATGCAGTCATATCACTTGAAAATAAAGTTGATGCTGTCATATTCATAAGCGGTGGAAAGTTTCATTATCTTGCACTTCATAAAATTCTTGATCCGTTATCTATCCCAATAATAAATGCAAATCCGTATTCAGAAGAAATTAAAGATGTCAGTGATGAAATCAAGAAATACATAAAGAGAAGAAAAGGTATCATTGTAAAGGCGTCAGAAGGTAAGATATTTGGGATATTAGTTTCCACACGTGCGGGCCAGTTTGCCCCAGAGGTGGCTGAAAAGATTAAAGAAACATTACTCAGCAAAAATAAAAAGGCATTCATCCTCGTGTCACGTTCCATCGACCCTGAAGCTCTACAAGATTTCAATGTTTTTGATGCTTATATTAACACTGCATGCCCGCGTATAGCAGATGATTGGGAAAGCATAGGCAAGCCTGTTGTGAATACAAACGAAATAAATCTTCTTTTAGAATTGATTTAATTTTATCATAATCTACAATTAATTATAACAATATATTTATAAACTTTTCTAATTATAATTAATAATAGGTGGTGGTTAATGGTAAAGAATGTTAATAAAATAAAAGGATATGGTGTTGACGACCTTGGTATTAAAGAGGTTGGGGCAGATGATTCCCCTAAAATAACATCAAGAACCATGTCTAAAAGATATAGTGTTTATGGTGGTTATTCTGTAATTAAAACTGACAAAACCACAGTAATAAGGACTGATGAACAGAAATCATACATTATCGTAAATGGTGTTGTTTACATGGTGGAGAATGTGTTTTAAGATTCTCACCTCCCCACTTCTTCTTTTTTATTTTTATTAGAAACCATTTTAACTTTATATGAAGATACATTCTTATGAAATTTCCTTTTGAAAATATTAGGGGAGGCCAGAAACAATTATATGAAGATACATTAAAAGCCATCAATGAAAATAAGACATTAATGGCCTATGCCCCAACAGGTATTGGTAAAACTGCAGCAGTCCTGACGGCCGCAGTCGAGAAACAGTTTGAAAACAGAGAAGGAATAGTATTTTTTTTAACTTCACGTCATTCACAGCATAATATTGCAATTGAAACATTAAAAAGAATAAAAGAAAATAACAATATTGATATTAACGTAATTGACATCATAAACAAAAAAGATATGTGCCCATTAAACCCTGATATAAACAGAATGGAATTTGAATCATATTGTTATGCAATGAGACGACAAGGAACGTGTAAATATGGCAAGGTTAACCCGTTAGCAGTGGATGCACTTTCCAGGAATGTATATCATGTTGAGGAGGCAATAGACATTTCAAAGGTATACGGCTCATGTCCATACTACACCGCACTGGCACGGTTTAAAACTGCTGACGTAATAATATCAGATTATTCCTATGTTTTTAATCCCAGGATAAGGGAAGTTGTATTAACAAAAGCATTAAAATCATTTGACGATTTTATAATAATTGTTGACGAAGCTCATAACCTGCCAAACAGGATCCAGGATTATGGAAGTTATTCTCTAACACCAGGACTACTTCATTTATCAAAAAAACTTTCAAAAGAAGTGCTCAGAGATAAACTACTTACTAATGAGATTAATGCCCTGTTAAAAATAATTAAAACTGACACTGAAAGTGAAGTCTTAAAAAATGACATAATAAACTGGATTAATGATATCTTTTCACAGGAATTTATAGGTGATGTTAACTATGATACCTTCTTAACACACATTGAAGAATCTGCTGAGGATTTTAAAATCATGACCAAAGACCCTATGCCAAACGTTTTTGATTCTATCGCGTCATTTTTCAGGTCATGGGAGATTGATCTAAAAGATTATGTTCGTATTGCAAACCCAAACGGTATCCACATGATACCGTTGGACATTACACCGCTCAGTACAGAAGTTCTTGATAATGTCCGTTCATCTGTATTAATGAGTGCAACGTTGTACCCTCAAGATATGTATGCTGACATTCTCGGGATAACAAATCCAATGATAAAATCATATCGTTCGCCGTTTCCTGAGAATAACAGAATTACAGTAGTAGTTGGAGATGTGTCAACTGTTTATCGTAGAAGAAATGAAAACATGTATATAAAGTATGCAGAATGGATTAAAAAGATTGAACAGGTAATCCCTGGCAATGTTGCAATCTTTTTTCCATCATATGACCTAATGAATAAGATAATAGAACATGTTGATACTGACAGAGAAATCATTGTCGAATTGCAAGAATGGGACAAGAATGAAAAGAAAAAGCTGTTAGAAGATACTGAGAAGAAAAGGAATTTATTATTATGCTTTGTCCAGGGTGCATCTTTTGCTGAAGGTGTAGATTTTAAGAATAATTCACTTAAAGGGATTATCATAGCAGGACTGCCGGTCTCCCCACCATCAATCATTAATCAAAAATTACTGGATTTTTATGATTATAAGTTTGGAAGGGGTTATGAATATGTTTACATACTTCCCGCGTTCAATAAAGTATTGCAGTCATCGGGACGTGCAATACGTAACGCAGATGATTATTGTTCAATCGTCTTAATGGATTCGAGATTCAATTACCCAGGTTACCACAAATATATCTCGACTCTAAAAACAAAAAGAACATCTGCACCTTTATTCTTACTTAAGGAGTTTTATAGACGTAAAACAAAGTAAAAAGTAATGCTCCGGCCGGGATTTTTAGGCAACCTTTTTTCTCTTCAGAAGAAAAAAGGTCGGAACCCGAGTCTCCAGGTTACTCCTTTCCACTTTCATCAAATGTCCGAAGGACACCAAAAGAAAGTCCTGAGAGCCTGATATCCTTGACCGGACTAGACGACCGGAGCATGAGACGAATGGACCCGGGGGGATTTTTAGGCATCCTTTCTTTCTTTTTTGAACAGAAAACAACCCGTTTCTTTCTTTTCGGTGTCGTTTTCTTTCTTTCAAAGAAAGAAAAGGACAGAACCCTCGACCTCCTGCTTTTTTGGGTTTATAAACCTACAAAAATATTCTTTCTTTCGTAAAGAAAGAAAGTCCTTGCAAAGCAGGCGCGCTACCACTGCGCCACGGGCCCATCTCTTAAGAGCTTTAAACTTTTGATGGTGATATATATATCACAGTATCTCCACGTATTAATGTCTCACCAAGCTTTCTTTGCACTTCATTGTTAACTATAATCTCAGCATTATCTAGTATTATATTCATATGAATATCATACGCTACCATTACACCTCTCATCATGAGGCCTGCTTTCATCCCTACAACCACTGGCTTATTCAGTGAATTATTCAACAAGTCAAAAGGTCTTTTTTGTTCTCCCATATACCATCACCCTGTTTTTATCATATATTTTTGAGCATTATTTTATAAATATAACTCTATCTGCAGTATGTTTTAATGCAACAGAAAATCCCATTCCTATTCCTATCACTACTGTTAAAATTCCCCTTTTTTTGGCTTCAATCAACAACGGCAAATAATCAGTATCCCTTGTTAACAATACTAACACATCAATCCTATCACTGAACACTGCTTCTGATGCATCAAGTGCTAATGGAATGTCAACATCATACTTAGTTATGATTATGTCTAGTCCTTCTTTTCTCATTGCATGGATCAATCCTTCAGTTGCATGCTTATTAAGATACATCTTTTTCACAGTTAATTTTCCAAACTGTTTACAGGTGTCAATAACCTTATCCATGTTAACATGCACATCTTTTCTCAACATGTTTGGTCCGTCAATGAACAATCCAACATTCATTCATCTCACCATTATGTAATCATCAGCCTCATTCAGAAGTTCCTTTTGAATGTTCTTCTCACCGACAATTATAGTTTTCTTCTTATGCTCTTTAACCTTTCTAAGCACATCTACAAACAACTGATTGGTTGTCATTAAAGCTATGCCTTCAATGTTTTCATTGTATGTATCTTCAATTATACCTATTGCCATTGCCACATTAACATCACTAATACATATTACTGCTTCATAACCCTGATTGTTGACAGCTTCAATGAGTTTATCTGATGCAAACTGGTCAAGATAAACTTTGGCAATCCGAACATTATACTTATTTTTAAGCTGTTTAATGGTCTTTTGCATATCAACACTTTTTTTATGTGATAATATGTCCGGACCATTTACATAGAACGCAATACCTTTTATTCTTTTTTTTATTCCTAACAATCGTAGTATGTCCATCATAGTCGCCCTTCCAATTTAAACAGTTTAATTCCATTATCAAACGTAACTTTTATAATATCTCCTGTTGGCAACCCAGTAACCTCTCTTATCCGTTCTATTGATTCATTGATATCCTCAAACTTTTTTCCAATGTATGGTGCATCAGTCTCAACCACTAAATTTTCTATACCTAAACTTATAACTTTTTTCTTATCTCTTGATCTTAAAGGGGTAACCCCTATCTTCCAACCATGATCAATAATTTTCTGTGCAGTATTAACCTTGCCAGTGAATGAATGGAAAACCAAATCTAACTTCCATGACGATAGTAAATCAACAAGTTCATTTTCAGCCTTTCTTGAATGTATAATTACTGGCAAGTTATGAGCTTCTGCAATCTTCAATTGTACAGTCAACCATTCTAATTGCCTTTTTTTGTCGTCATCAGTGACAGCCCACTTATAATCTAATCCTATTTCTCCAATGGCCGCACATTTATTGTTGTTAATAATCTCCATAATATTTTGTATCCAAGAATGGTTTTCAATAAACTTCTCATACATTGCAACCTGTGGAGCAATGCCAACCGAAAAAGGGATACCTTTCTGTCCTGCAATCATGGGCAGGATTTTGTTAACATCATCCTTATACCCAACAGAAAGTACTAATTCGTTCTCGGGGATATGTTCATCAATAACGTCAAGATGAACATGTGTATCAAACACTTTTGTATTACCTTTTTTGTCCATTTGTAACATTTAAAAATGTTTCCTATTTAAATGTATCTACAAATAATAAGTTTAAGCATCAGCCGTTGTTAACTAACGTTCACAACGCCCCGATGGCATTTTCACTTGCTTGAGAGTTGGGTGAAAAACATCAGCCGTTGTTAACTAACGTTCACAACGCCCCGATGGTGTAGACCTGTGACATAGCTTTATGTCTTAGGGCATAATGGTTAGCATGTGGGACTGTCACTCCCTTGACCTGGGTTCGACTCCCAGCCGGGGCGTTTTATTTATAAATTTTTACTATTCAATCTTATTATGCTTCACATAATACAAGTAATACTTTTTATATTGCCATCGTATTTTGCAAACTCTTTACCAGTAATCTTTGGCGGAGGACTGCCTATAGATATGAATTATAAATTCATCGACGGAAAAAGAATACTGGGGGAGGGAAAAACCTGGCAAGGTTTTTTTACAGGTGTAGGCATAGCATGGTTAATCGGATGTTTATATGCATTTATCTTGCCGGGTACAGAAATAGATTTTTATCAGAATAATTTGGACTATGTTTTACTTGGAATTATATCTGGTTTTGGCACAATGATTGGTGACAGTCTTGGCAGTTTTATTAAGAGGAGAATGAACTTGGCAAGGGGCACACCATCGTTCTTTATTGACCAACTTCTGTTTTTGTATGTTTCTTTATTATTGATTTGGATTGCTGGATTGTCAATAATTAATTTATATGACATAATATGGCTCACAATATTAACATATCTAGTCCACCGTGGTGCAAACATATTAGCTAACAAATTCGGGTGGAAAAACGTACCATGGTAACTAAACCGCTGAGGGCATATCCCAACTCATTTATTCCAACTTGTCCTATTAGAAACGGTTAAATACGCCGGCGGCAGGAATTTCATGTATATCACTTTGAACCTGCAAGCCCTTGCGGACACTGGTTGTCTCACACTATTGTGTTCGAGACCAGCGCGTTACCGTTCCGCCACGCCGGCGCATGATTTAATTGGTGCAAAAAGAATAAAAACCTAAGTTATGATAATTTTTTATACGTATTAATATAAGATGATAAAAATGGAAAAGATAATAATGTTGGACTGGAACGGTACCATGGTCAAAAAGAATACATTAGACGAAGCTACCAAACTAAGAAGTGAAACTATAAACGCTAAACCAAACATTAATCATAAGGAAGCACTCAAACAATACTCTGGCATAATGGACGATCCGCTACTCAACATAGAACTCACTCACTTGTTAAACGTTCATTATCTACACATTGTCAACATAAAAGGAGATGACATTTTCTATCATAACGTGCTTGATTATGTCCACAACTGGTCATCACGTGGTTATAAATTAGTAATAGTTTCAAAGATGTGGAAAAAAACGGTTGAACAGTCCCTAGAATTATTAGGATTAACCAAACTGTTCAAAGATGTTTATGGCAATTCACAGGAAATGATTTATGACAAAAAATCAATCATTGAAATGGTGTTGACAGAAATGGGCAAACCGCTTGTATTTATAGGAGATGACAACGAAGATGTCACAGCATCAAAAAGTACAGGGATAAAAAATGGTATAGTTACATGGGGCAGGGCATGGTCATGGGACATTTATCCTGATTATCTAATGGAGACATTCAGAGAAGTTGACCATTTATTAGACATATATGAAAACATTGGTCAGATTTGATTCTACTTCTCGAAATTTATGGGAACATTTATAAACATATCTATACATAATATATAACAAAAAGGTGATTAGAATGGTGAAGCATATCTCTCAAAGTAGGATTGAAAATAATAAGAAATTAACACCTGAACAAAAGGAGAAGTTAAAAGAAAGGTTGTATAGAAAGTATGTGGTGAAGCGTGGTATAGGTAGAATTAGTAAAGAACTCTCATTAGAGAAAGTGTTGACAGAAATAGAAAAAGGTGTTAATGACCCCTACTATACTTTTTATCCCAATCTCCCGATACCGTGTTTGGCCAACTATCATGAAGGAGTACAAAAACGTCTTCTTGCTGTGGGAGTGGATCAAACAGGTACGATCACCCCTTATGATAAATCCAATCACGAAGATCTCCTCCATTATTTAAAAACACAGAAAGGTATATTTGATGAACAGGAGAAGGATAGAATAATAAATACTCTGTCCAACTTTGTATTAGATCTTAACATCCGTTCTGCATTCATAGTTGTTGATAATATGACAATCATTAAACATGTGGAAAAAGGGAAAATCTGTATTCTCAAATATACTCCATTTAAGGACGATAATCATTTCTTATTCAATGATGAAAAGTACAGTGATTTTCAAGAGTATAAGAACCCAAACGTTGGTTATTTAGTGATAAGTCTATCCAAAGAAAGGGATGATGACGCCATAGCGATTGCAAACTTCTATGACCGAGTTGGTGCGAACGTTGCGGTCAGTCTGGTTGAGCAAAAAACCGGAAAACGCAGGCGTGGTTTAAAGTCTAAGAGACAACTCACTGAAGAAAATAAACAACTCAGTGAAAAGAACAAGAAATTAAAGGATAAAGTGGAAGAGTTGGAGGAAAGGATTGACAATGCTGAAAAAGAACTGGAAGAAAGAGAAAAACAGGTTAGACAGTTGAAAGATGAGATGAAAAGGATAAAGGAAGAACTAGAAAAGACAATTCAAGAGTTATCCGCAACCCGCCAAACTATGTATGAGAAGGAACGTGCAAACAATAAGTTATTAGATACAATCTATAGGATCAAATATATATTACAACAAGCAGGTTTCGGGTCAAGAGGTAAGACGATACAAGAAGTATTAAACGTGATTGATTCTATTGGGAAGAAAAAAGAAAAAGAATAGAAGAAAAGGTTGAACAACAAAGTTTTATATGTATTCTTCTTAATTTTTCTTAACTCAAACTCAAATGATTCAGTGATTCTATGTGCGGGATAATAGGATTCTTCAATGTTAAGAACGGGATAACTGTTAACACTACCATCATTGCCCACAGAGGTAAGGATGAGTACAAAGAGGTTGAGATAGATAAAGGCAAGTTTGCCCATTATCTTCATGCAATGGTCGGCCATTCTAAGCAACCTCTTGAAGGTGAAGGTATATTAACTGCAAACTGTGAGGTTTACAATTGGAGAGATATAAATGAACAGTTCGGGTTTAACACATCAAACGATGCAGAAACACTGTTAAAACTTTTAGATATGTATTACACAAAACATACTGACCCAGAAGAATTTTTTACAAACATCAGAAATATAATAGACGGTATATATGCATTTGCATATTATAGAGATGATAAAGTTTACGTTATGAGGGACGCTATAGGTGTCAGACCAGTATGGTATAAAAAAAATGACGGTTTTATTTTCGCGTCAGAAGGCAAAGTGCTACGTTATCCATACACTAAAGACAAGACAGAACCAATAGAATTACACCCCAGACACTGTTTAGTTTATGACACAAAAATAAATAAACTTGAAGATTATTATACACCTTGGAATCCACTCAAAAGAAAAACGAGTCAGTTAAACGATGGCGACCTGTTCAACTTGATTATGGAATCTGTAAGGAAAAGAACTGACAATGTTAAAAAAGTAGCACTTTTATTTTCAGGCGGCATTGACTCAACAGTGCTCGCATTAGTCCTAAAACATTTGGGCAAAGATGTTACAGGATATGTAACAGGAACAACAGAGAGTAGAGATGTGAAACGTGCGTTAGAAATCGGCAACCAGATCGGCATAAGAGTTGTCCCGACAATCATTAATGATAAGAATTTTGAAGAGATATTATCAAAAGTTATTTACCACATTGAGTCATGCGATCCTGTAAAGGTTAGTGTCGCTGTACCTATATACTTATCATGCCAACGCGCAGCACATGACAATCACAGAATGATAATAACCGGTGCAGGCAGTGATGACATATTTGCGGGTTATGAAAGGCATTTAAAAGCTATGAATTATGGCCATGACTTGAACAGGGAATTATTAAGCAGCATAAGAACGTTATATGAACGGGATTTATACAGGGATGATACAGTTTCAATGGCGCACACTATTGAAACAAGGATACCATTCTTAGATACTGTATTAGTAAACAAAGTACTAAACTCGCCTGCAAATGATAAAGTTTCATATGGTAAAAAGACTATGCTTAAAAAATTATTAAAGTATATGGAAACAAAAGGTATGCCAAAAGTCAAACCTGTCCGCCTTGCAGCACAGTACGGTAGCGGGGCAAACAGATTAATAATTAAACTTATGAAGAAGAAGGGGTTTAGTTTGAGAGGGCAATACCTAAAAACATTCAAGAGCCATTTTAACACACCAATAGGAGCACTATTCAGTGGAGGAAAGGACAGTGGACTGGCGTTATGGATAATGAAGAACAGGGGATACCCAATAAAATGCCTAATAACCATCATCAGTGAAAATGAAGAGTCATTCATGTTCCATGTTCCAAATATAAGAAACGTACCTGGCCTTTCAGAAAAAGCAGGCATTCCACTAATCACTAGAAAGACAAGTGGTGAAAAAGAGCAGGAATTGTGCGATTTAGAAAAAGCCATAAGAACAGCTGTAGAGGAATATAAAATCCAAGGGATAACTTCTGGTGCGATCGCTTCAGTCTATCAAAGAAACAGAATTGAAGAAATAACTGAAAAGATTGGAATAAAAAATTACCTTCCATTATGGTACATGGATCAAGAGCAAGAACTAAACATGCTAATAAAAAACGGGTTTAAGATTAAAATTATCCATACGTCAGCAGAAGGACTTAAACCCTTTGAAAATAAGATACTCTCAACAGAGATGATTAAGGACCTGAAAAAACTTAATATAAACATAGCAGGCGAAGGCGGGGAGTATGAAACATTAATAATCGATGCTCCGTTTTTAGAAAATAACTGAACACAGGTATAACAAATCAATCTCACAAATATCACAAAAGTTTTATATTGGTTGTTAATAGAATATAAGTATGAACACAGATATTCAAACTCTTCTTGATACTGGCATCATAATCATTGACAAGCCACCAGGACCGACATCTCACGAAGTATCATCATGGGTCAAAAAGATTTTACACACAAAAAAGAGTGGCCATGCCGGGACGCTCGATCCTAATGTTACAGGTGTATTGCCCGTGGCACTGAACAGGGCAACACGATTGTTGCCATACATAACAAAAGATAAGAAGAGTTATGTTGGAATACTAAAATTCAGCAAGCAAATCAATAAAGATGCGATCATATCACTGTTTAACCTGTTCACAGGCAGAATAATACAACTGCCACCAAAAATGTCAGCAGTCAGGAGAAGGCAAAGGATAAAAAACATTGATAACATAAAACTCATTGAGATAAAAGATAAAAGAGTATTATTTCAAGCAGATGTTGAAGCAGGAACTTATATCCGTGCGATTGCTCGGGATATATCATACATGATTGGAAACTGTCAACTTGAAGAACTCAGAAGGATAAAGGTAGGATCCATTGATGAAGGGTATGCAGTCAAACTACAGGATTTGGTTGATGCATATTGGTTGTTTGAAAACAAGGGTGATGACAGTGAACTGTGCAAAATGATCCATCCGATCGAAGAATTTATCAATATTCCAAAAATCATAGTTAAGAATAATGCTGTTGAGCAACTTGCCCACGGCTCACCATTGTTCATTCCAGGCGTCAAAGAGTTTGAGAATTTTGAAAAGGATAAAGAAATAATCTTATTCACAGAATCAGGCAGAATGATAGGAATTCATAAGACAGTAGTCAGCTCTGAGGAAATTAAAAAAATTAATAAAGGTATGTTATCTAAACCTATTATAATAATTCTGCCCCCGTAGTTTAACTTGGATAGAACGCGGCCCTGCGGGATTTACACATAAATGTGCAATGTAGTAAGGCTGTGATCTGGGTTCAAATCCCGGCGGGGGCGTATAATAAAATTGAAAGTCTTAGTAAGGTTTTAATATCTTATGATTGAAATAAAAAGGAAACTATCATATAAAAAGAGGTGGATGATAATGAAATGGATTTTAACACTTGCCATTATTGGTATATTCCTGTTGACAATGGGATGCACAGGGGAAGAACAAACACAATCTTCAACAAACGCAACAAATCAAACAACTACTACTCTAAATCAACCTGCGCAGGCAGGAACTAATGAAACAACCAACAATGAAACACTAGATGTCAACAGTTTGGGGTATGCTGCAATACAAGCATTGGGTATGCCTGTAAAATGCACATACAAGGATGAGAATGGCACTGCAAACATATACATTAAAGGTAACAAATATTATGCAGAGATAACATCACAAGGCACAACATACTATATGGTAATGAAAGATGATAAGATGTACATTAAACTTCAAGGTGTAATGAAGGATTCACCAGGTATGGAAAGCTGTGACTGGCTGATGTTTGACACTATAAAAATAAATGAAGATTCTCAAACCCCAGCTGAAGAAATGTCGCCGACACCAGACCTTGAAACACCAGACTTTAGTGAACAGTATGATTGTGCAATTGACACATTTGGTGATGACAAATTTGACACGCCGGGCACTGTTTGTGATTATACTGAAATCATGAACCAAATGATTAAGAATACTGATCCGTGCAAAGCAATAACTGACCCTACAGAAAAACAAGAATGTTATGAAAGTTTAGGTTTAGGGGATTAAAATTTTACTTGTTTGTTTAAAATATTATTCCCTATTTTTTTATTTTATATTAATGAGGTGGTAAAGATGAACAAATGGATTTTATTAACAGGCATAATTCCATTATTATTCATAATGGGATGTTGCAGTGAGACATACACTGAGAATGACTATCCTGACAATGTGGACCAGATGTCATACCAGGAATTAAAATCTTTAGGATTGCCTATCAAGTGCTATGATGACTATGAAATCATATATATTTATGGAGATTATGAATATACAAAATATAAAGGACAGAACATGGTTGAGATTAAAAAGAACGGAAAATATTATTCTAATGACCCTGAAGCATTAGAACTGTTCTCACAAATGGGTGAAGACTGTAACTGGGTGGTTGATGAATATCCCGAAGAAGATTACAGTGGTGAGACAACAAATTCTGGATGGTTTTCAGAGAACTATCACTGTGAGCCTGCGCCATATGTTACAATGGACCTGTTTGAAACGTCAGGTAATGTCTGCAATTACAATGATTATATACAATAAATAGAAAATTTATTTTTTCATTTTTTCATTTTTCAAAATTTCTTGGACATCCTTAGGGTCAACCTGAAGCCGATACTTCCTCATGATATCTTTAATATTCTTTAATTCCCTGACAATCTTTTCCAGTTCTTTGTCCCTTATCCTCTTAATATTCAACTGTTCAACTGCAGTCCTAACATCAACATTATTTTCCACTGCATACTTTAAAACGTCCTCAAATGCTGCACGCACCAGTAAACCATCAGAATATGCCTTAAACAACTGCTCAAGCAATTCATCTGAAACAATAACATTGCTCCTTGACAATGAACGAGTTAAATCTGTTATTACCCATGCTACAGTCTTTGGATCGCTCATGCCAAACTTTTCAAACAAATAATATTTTGGGTGAACCACAATCTTTGATGCTAACTCCTTGCCCAACATCTTCTCAAGTTTACTCAACCTGTCATCATAATCCTCTGGCGGGTTGACCTTATCCCACAAATTATGTATCTTAACTGGCGGGATGTCAGTTTCTGGATACATCCTAGCAGAACCTGGCAGGGGACGAAAGTAACGAGTTGTTAAGCTGCTAACCTTGCGAGTCTCAGCAGGTACTGATGACAATAAACTCCTTTCATATACCCTATGGAGTGCATTCAAGCATACATCTTCTGGAGCAACAACCATTACATAAGGAAAATCTAATGTTATGTTCAACTGGTCAATGATATCCTCTTCAAGGTGATATTTTTCGATATTTTCATCAGAATGGATAATCCCGTTAACACCAGCAGGCTTGGCATAATCACTCAGTTCAGTGCCATACCTGTAGCCTGATAACAATTCACTGCCAAATATGCCTTCAAAATTTGGCATCTTAAGGGCCATGACTTTCCATCCTTTCTTAACATTAGAAAACAATTTAGATTTTGTATTCTCAAAAATGTTGGTAATGTCATATGCCTCAAAAGGATATTCAATTTTACCATTAAACCTTTTTTTCAATTCTTCGATTATCTCATTATACCTCTTCTGCCGTTCAATCTCATTAAGTATAACTTTTTTCATTTCTCTAATATCCTGAAACCCTTTAATCTCAACCCTTGCACCTTTGGGTATTGACACATTAACGTCCTGCCTTATCGTTCCTATCCCTCTCAAGACCTTTGTCATGCGCAACATCCGTCCAATCTTCCCAGCGGTTTCAACTGCATGATCAGGGTCAATGATATCAGGTGCAGTGGTTATCTCCACCAGTGGTATGCCCAACCTGTCAAGCCTATACTCTGCCCTGCCAATGTCGCGTTTTACAATGCCCGCGCTCT
Source organism: Microcaldota archaeon (assembly GCA_021158105.1). Taxonomy (GTDB): domain Archaea; phylum Micrarchaeota; class Micrarchaeia; order Anstonellales; family JAGGVH01; genus JAGGVH01. The sequence continues at coordinate 4,778 of JAGGVH010000034.1, read as the reverse complement.
CCTCTTCCAAACAGATTGATTCAATCCTAACCCTGCCCTTGCTTGTCTCCACATAACCATCAGTTGCTATGACCATTGTCCTTTGAAACCCTGAAGTGTTAGAACCGTCAATCACAGTTTTTCTCATTACATAAGCCTCATCAATAGGCTTAGCATGCAACATCTTGGCAATTCCTATCACTATCTCAACTGCTTCAGGATTGACATCATGCGGTGGCTCACCGTCAGTCTCTACTAAACAACAGTTATCATAAATATCATAAACATACTCATTCTCCTTCATTTCTTCATATCTTGCAGCTATGTCTGTCTCGCCAAGTTCACTTTTGACAGCATACTGCCTCCGATGAATGCGCAGGCCAACATCTCTGTTTTCATTTGAACTGCATGAACAGAACAGTTTGTGAGTATCCAACCTCTGATGAATTTCAAGACCGCATTTGAACTTATCAGTCATATTATCAACCTCTTAGTAACCTCAGACCTTTCTGATATCTCGCCAACAATGTTAGTCTCCATCATCTCTTTAACCTTATCCATCTTATTAGTATGGCCAAGCACCCACATCAGTTTAACATAAGCAGTCTCAGGTGTAAAATCGCACAGATGGCCTATCACACCAGCTTCTTTTAACATTCTCCCGGAAGAATACACATTCAGGTTTATCCTTCCAAATATTGTCTGTGACGTCATAACAACAGGAATGTTGCTATCAATCAATTCTTTAATTTCTTTAATAAGCGAGATTGATTTTTTATTGTTGAACTGGTTTGTAGAAACATGGCCCAGCCCAGTTCCCATTAACACTACTCCATCATATTCTGACAACCTTGAAATATCTTTCTGTCTAAGCCCGGGATAGAAATATTGCATTGCAACATTACTATTAATCTTAGTATCAAGTTTTAGATTACCATACGGTTTTGGTTTAGTCACTCCTGACAATTCAATAATTTTACCTTTTCTCCAGTCAACTTCTAACAACGGTCTCCCATTAACAGTTTTGAACGCATCGCGCCGTGAAGTGTGCATCTTCCTGACCCGTGTCCCCCTGTGGACATGGCAAACGCCGTCGTTCATTGAAGCGTGCATGCACACCGCAACTTCCCCAAACTTATACTTTGCAGCGAGAACTGATGACAACAGATTAATCTTAGAATCTGACGACCCGCGGTCTGAACTCCTCTGTGCACCTGTTAAGATTATTGGGCAGGGTAAACCCTGCAACATAAAAGATAATGCCGCAGAAGTATAATGCATAGTATCTGTGCCATGCGTGACCACAATACCGTTAGGTTTTTCATTTTTTATTGTACGATTAATCTCCTCTGCAATATCAATCCAGATGTCAGGAGTCATATCTTCAGAAAACAATGAAAACAACTGCGATGATTTAATGGTTGCAATGGCTGAAAGCTCAGGAAACGCTGACAACAATTCATCTTCTGAAACTAACGGGTAGACTGCACCAGTCTGATAATCAACTTTTGAAGCTATCGTGCCACCCACACCGATTATGTGAACCAATGACTTCTTATGTCTTACAACTTTAGTCTCATGTTTAGTGTCCTTTTTATTACCAACATTCTTATCTTTAACTTTACCGTTATCATCAATCTTTGTTATGTTTTCAACATTCAGTCCGATGTTATACCCGTTATCAAGCTTTACAACCAGAATATCATCACTGCCTGCACCCCGCTGCATTATGACACCGCTAAACTTTCTGCCATCTCTCAATAATACTGTCACGTTGTGCATCACATCAACTTTATTCTTTTTTAACAGTGCAACAACCTCTTTTGAATATTCCATTGCAACACCTTATTATACCCTAAAACGTTGTTGACAAATACAACCATACACTATACTCCTTAGTCCCCAAAGGCCGAATCGGTCGAGTCAAATTGATTTTGGACGACAATGACCAGTCTCGACCAAAAGCGGGAAACTTAAACCCGCCTGACAAACCTAAATTGAACGCGTCAACAAATGCTCCTCCGCTTGTCCGCGACCATAAATATGCTGCACTGCCGTTAAGGATATACCTACGACTAAACATACCTGCACCTAAACCAACAAGATTACTAAACTTTCCTGCTAAGTTTTTGTCAAGCTCAAATGTATAAGCATAATTATTCCGGCCATATGTTACCCTTAAAGTGTATTCAGGAAGTCTACCCTTTTCAAGCTCTACACTGGCCTGTCCTCCCACCATTCCTTTCTTAGTAGGCCTTGCAACACCACCTTCAAGGCCAAACCCGCCTGTTGTTGTGGGATAACCCACCATAGAAAATGTTGCTTTTTTAAGGTCAAACCGTAATCCAGTCATCCATTTTGGACGTGGCACAGAACCAGTACCACCTCCAGACTCTGAAGCAACAGGTGCAGATATAAAAACAGTTGTGGGCACACCGCCAGGTGTTAAGTAATACTCTGCACTTAACCATGTCTCATCAACATTTTCTGCTTCAGTCTGCACTGTTGCACGTGTGGCAGTAACCTTAACCATCCTAACATGACCATTCTTATCAATCCATCTCAACCTAAATCCTGTGAACGCAGGAGAATTAAACACATAATTTCGCATGCCCATGTCGTCCAACAATGAAATCAATTGCTTAGTATAATCTAGCATCTTATCCTGGTATTTCCCCTCAGCTTCTTTATTACCCTTTAAAATCAAATCACGATACTGGTCATTTAATGCCTGAATACTGTTAAGTATAGAACTCAATTCTTCTGATTTTCCGGGTTTAAGTTCTGGAGGTGTACCATAAACATCAGCATTTGTACCATAAACATCTAAACTAACATCTTTCATGTCTCCAATATTGCCAAAGTCCTTTGTAGTCAACAAACCAAACCCCTTTTCCTTTGCATACTGATAATATGCCCTGCCAACCCAAGTATCAGTTGACCAGCCAGTTGACGTTGTAAACCAGTCGTTTGCATAATCATAATGCCGTATCCCAAACCCCACACCAACTTCAGGAGTAACTATCCTGCCACCGATCTCAACCTGTCCTTCCCTTCCACCTGCAAACGCACTCGCTCTAAACTTATCAAGAACAAGGTAATCAACAAGTCCAACATACCTCTCCTCAACACCTTTCATCGCTTCACCAGGTGTTGTTGACTGCGCATATGATAAATCTTTATCATTCAATAAGTATAACCCACCAGTGATAAATTTGCCTTCTGATTTTTGATGGGTTACTGTCAATGCACTTTCATTTTCTTTTGATTTTGCAAGGAATGCACTAGTATCACCAAAATCATAACCTATGAATGCACCCCATGCACCAGTCTTATAATCTTCAGGATTTGAGAACGGTCTAACTTGTAAATATTCTAACCCAGTGCGTAGCTTGCCCGCTGATGCATTCATTCGTGCGAACATCCCGTTCTTTTCCAACATACTATCAAACTCATCATAAAAATTCCTGTCAGTTATTAAATACCATCCACCTTTAAACTTAACATAAACCCTTGCCTCAACATTATACTTTTCCTTATCTGAAACCTCGCCCCCCTCTTCTATTTTCTCCTTCTCCCATATACCATTGAAGAACACAACAACATTGCCACCAGTAATGTTTAACCTTCCTATTAGTTTATTATCTTCAATCTTGCTAGTTTGTAATTCACCACCATAATTTTCTACAATATTGGTCAATGAACTGACAAAGACATCACGAACAGGAACATCATAAATCCTATAATTCTGTGCTTCAAATTGAAAATATGTGTTAATCTCTTTTGACTGTAGCCAAACTTCTCTTTCCCCAAGCTCATAATCTTTATTTTCTGTTTTGCCCGCTTCACCGCTGATACGCTTCCCGCCAGGACCTGACGCTTTTGCCATAGCTTTTATCTCACTTTCAGTTATGCCTTTAGCCCTTGCATATGATTTAAGCTCAGCATTGGTTGTTTTTAGACTGATAGGGAAATATCTATCATAAACCTTCCTGTAAGCATCGCTTAACCCTATCATCATAACATCTTCTGAAACCGACACGCGCAGTGATGACGGGTTATATGTTGCATACGGCATAGTGGTTTGTGCACGTGCAGAATAATATCTTCTAAGGTTAGCATAACTCCAAACAGGGTCAAGATAACTCATGTATGGCACCATTGTATTGTAAATCCGTGCAAGGTCATCCTGTAATTGCGGTATCCCGATAATCTGAGGGATGGTATAATATGGATCATTAACATCAAATTCATACTGGTTAGCAGTTATTGCCATCCTCTGTGCTAAGTCCAAATCTGAGAACTTGCCGCCTATTTCTTTAGGTATTTCAAGGTTAAATTCTGTAAGTGCATTGTACCTTAAATAGTACGGCAATGAATTGTACAATTGTGTCATGTATGATATATAATCCATGTAAAGACCTGTTCCGTTCTGGATAAGGTTAGTGTTGAACAGGTTGTTAAGGAGGGGATCGTATAAACCTAAAACCTTATACCCAAACGGAAGTTGACTGGTGTACGACAAAACAGTTGACAAGTCGTTGTTCAACCGGTTTAATGGATGTGACGGGTTTGATAATGTATTTATTAAGTATAATAATGATGCTGAGTCCCACGCGCGCATCTTCACAGTTTCCATGCCTGCTGGATCAGAATAAAAAAGGTTATCGTTTATATCAGTAACCTGGGAAAAGACGTCTGGATGATTCACCTCGAAAAGGCTTGAAAGGTTGTCAATCTGCTCAGGATCATACTCCCTGATAACACTTAACGCCTTGATAAACTTTGCATACTTTGTC
>JAGGVH010000032.1 GCA_021158105.1 Microcaldota archaeon | reverse complement strand
TTCCATTTTTTCTCCCACCAGTTATTGTATAAATCAAGTCATTATCATCAATATCTATATCTAAATCTCTTTTAATGAATTTTGGAATTTCAAATTCTTTTGCCTCAACCACAACTGCTTTATAATCCATATTTTGTATTATATAACAAACATTTTATAAAGTTTTTGTTTGATACAAACTATGAATTTGTATAAAAATGTCCAATATGAAATACAAATTTTGTGCATTTTGTTTTCTATAAACTATAAAGAAACAGAAAATTTATGGTATTATTACATCAAACTTAAATTTGTCTTCTAATGTTTGTTTAAATTCTTTCATTTTATTTTCTTCACCATGAACCAAGTAAACAGTTTTTAGTTTCTTGTTCTCATTAACTTTTCTTATAAATTGCAACAAATCATTTCGGTCAGCGTGTGCAGAAAACTGGACCTGTTTGATGTTCATTCTGATTTCAATCTCTTCATCATCAATGATTATTTTTCTTTTGCCGTCCAGCAATTCCCTTCCCCTTGTTCCCTCCACTTGATAACCTACCAGGCACAACGTAGAATTTTCATCGTTTGCCAAATGTTTTAGGTATGTCAAAACCGGTCCGCCCGCCAACATTCCAGAAGTTGTAACGATTATTGAAGGTTTTTCTAAGACGTCACTTTTATCCTTCCTTCTTGGGATTTTAAATATTGGGTTCATGAATGGGTCTTCCATTGAAGTTAAGATTCGCATCTGCAACTCTTTTTTTGCATAGACTACGTTTTGTCTGTAAATCTTGTTTGCTTTTTTAATCATCCCATCGACATAAATTGGAACTTTTGGCAGTGCACCAGAACGAACATAATCAGAAAGGACCAATAATATGTTTTGCCCCCTGCCAACTGCAAACGTTGGTATTATGACATGTCCTTTATTTTCAATCGTTGATTTTACAATTTCTAACAACTCTTGTGAAGCATTTTTTATTGAAGGTATCGAGTCATTGTCACCTGCGTATGTTGTCTCAATGATTAGTTCATCACCTGCAACATTCATGTCTGCACCGTTTAATATTTTAGTTCCCCTTATACTTATGTCACCAGTGTATACAACGCTTTTGTTTTCATTTTCAATTTTGACCATTGAACTTCCTAAGATGTGTCCAGCATCATACAATGTAACTTTTGAATTGCCTATTTTAAACCGTTCATTAAATTCGTGCATTGCGACTTTCTTCATAACCTTATCAACATCTTTAGGGGTAAACTTTTCGCCTTTGTTTATTCTTTGATAATCTGATAATAGTAGTTGCATAAGGTCGCGGGTGGGTTTAGTCGTATGAATATTACTTAATTTGTTTACAATATGCGGCAAATACCCACAATGGTCAAGATGAGCATGCGATATTATTACATTATCAACTTTTCCCTCCCATTCTGGAAACTCAATAGGGTTGCCAAGTTTAACCCCTGCATCTAAGAATATGTCATCAAGTTTTATCATTGAACGTCCAACTTCTTTTTTTGCACCGTAAAATTCTATCAAAAAACCACCTGATTATTTTTGTGCAATTGCAGATTGTTGTTCTCTAAGTTTGACATAATCAACAATACCTGATGCAAAATCAGGAAGATATATTTGAGCATCTTCAGAGTTCATGTGTTCTGGAAGATTTAATTCTTGAAATCTTACAGGTTCATTGAGCTTAGTAATTTTTTTGATTAAATATTCAATTCCATCTATGTTTTTTTGACCATATCCTGTACTTTTATTACCTATAAATTGTACTTTGCCAAATGGCAATTTTTCTGAATAAATTGGAATGTCAAATGCACTGTTACATGAGCCAAACCAAAGGAGGGTAGAATCTTTATTTTCGATTTGTGGCATTAACATACCAGGATTTATTACACTGTTTAAATTGTATGAGTGTCCTCTAAACATTATTATGTCTGCATTGTTTGCATATTTTTCCCACTCATTCCTGTCAAATATTGTATCTTTTTCAATGCAAAAGGTATGTTCAACAGGAAAGTCGTTAACTGTTCCTTTTATCTTTATGATGGTATAATTTTCATCGTTTTTTGTTTCTTCTTTAATATTTGACATGTCTTTTTTAAGTGCTGTTATGGTATCATCAGCCCATTTAGCATTTTCATAATCAAAAATATGGACAACTCTAATTACCCCGTCTTCTTTAAACTTTTTTACGTTTAATATGGTTGAATCTTCTATTTTTTTAATTATTTTTTTTCCTTTTTCAGGTAGTTTATTGCTTATCAAATAGTTCAGATATTCCAACCCATATTTTTTTCTTCCAGAGGCATATGTCAATTCAGTATCAATTTTATGACTGATGTTTTTTAATAATCTGTTGCACATATCAGTTATATTCCTTTCATCTTCTTTTGTTAATTTTCTATTTGTTTTATTTGTTACAATCGATGGATTTTCTTCAATATCTTTAATTGTTAATATTATTTCACTTAAATAAGTGTAGTTTGTTGATGTATAATCCCCAACGAGCAGACTGTTTATTAATTTTTTAGTTAATATATCAAATTTTTCTAATGGGATGTCATTGTATCTTCCATACATTATTAATTTATATGTGAAATTATTAATTATATCATTATTGATTATGTTACTCCCACCAATTTCTTTAATAAAATATAATCCACCCTTTTCCTTTATCTTATCCAGCACCATATTATTAGATGACGTGTAAAGTGCTTTTGGTTCACATAACACAACAGCAAGCAGTTCATGCTTTTTCAATGAATTTAAATATTCTGTGCGTTTTTTTTCATTCTCATGTAATAAGTCTAACTTATTGCCCATAATTGTGCCCAAATTTTTAATAAGCAAGTTTACTGTTGGAATATCCACATATTTGAATAGTTCTTTAAGTATCCTATCCCTATTTTTTTCTATCCCTTCTTCAAATCTTCTGTATATCACTAAACTTATAGAGTTTCCTAATTTTTTATTTTCTTTGATTAATGGTATGAAATTTATTACTTGGTTAGATGACATTATATCCCAACAATTTCCTATGAGGTTTGCTGCTTTTTCTTGCAAAGTATTATTATTTTTTATTTTGGTATATATGTAATCTATCATTTCATTTGTTACAACTTTTTTTGGGAATGCCTTTGCGATGATATCCCATTTTTCAGGTTTTTGTATGTAATTCTCTGCTAGTTTTTTGGCGAATGATTCATTTTGTTCTAAAATAGAAGTTAAAATAGGAAACGTAAATCCTATGTCTTTTTCAAGTTGTGTTATTAATTGATTGTTAGGCTTAATCTTTTTTACGAATTTAGCAGTAGTAGAGATTAATTCTCCAGCTTTTATACTTTCACCCTTTTCTTCTAATTGTTTAATAAGGTTTATGATTTTATCAAGGTTTTTTTCTACCCTTTCATCATTTAAAGAATTAGTAACATATTTAACCAACTTTATGTCTCCTTCCAGACTTTTTTTAAGGAATTTTGTGAAAAATTCATCATTTATATTTTTGCTTACCCATTCAACGGGTGGATTTATTTTGCCGTTCATTGTTAATTCCAGAATATAATTTATTTTAGATTCAGGGACAAAATCATATAATTTTTTATCGAATATTATTTTGTAACCTATACTCATAGTTTTATTGTTACTTAAAAGTAGTTCAATCTGTTTTTTTGTTAAGTTTACATTAGTATCATTAAGTACCTTTTTAAGTAGTTTATACGCATCGTCGTTCGCCTGGGCTTTTTTTATTAATCCGTATGATAATAATTCATTATACCATTTCCTCTCAGCATCTTCTAATATTTCTTTGAACGTATCATAATTATTAATCATCTTCGGTAGAATTTCTTTTCGCACTTTATCATCATATAACATTGCACGAAATATTGAGCCAATCATTTTTTGTTCTTTACCTTGTTTTGAATTTTTTATTTTTGACAAGTCATCAATATAAGGAATAATTTTTTCACCATGACCTCTTTCAGCTATGGATGTCAGTATACTTACCCCTCTCCATAATGTTTCATAGTCTGCATTTTTTATCACATCAATTACATCTGAGATAACTTTATCATTTATCAGTTCTGGATTATTCTTAGAAATTAGTATTAACGATTCTAGTATCTTATTAGTTGTTTCTTTTGCAGTAATAAGAGCATAATCCAAATTGTTTACATCTTCATGGTTCAACATTTTCCAATCATGATTTTTTCTTGCATTTTCGATCCGCTGTAAAGTTATTTGTATATCCTCATATTTAACAGTTGTTGAATATATCATACCAATTTTTTCTTTTTGTTCTTTTTCAATATTTTCCTTACTTTTTGTTTTATTAGACATAATATCACCATTTAAACATTCCTTAAACATTCAATATTTTATTTAGTTTATTGAGGGATATGTGATCACAACATCTTTTACTGTTTTCCTCATTTCATCTTCAAGTTCAAGATCTGAAAATAGTAGAACATTCTTATTTTTAATTATTTCGGAGATTAGTTTTTCAATTCCAGTGATGTTTGCCCACCCATAACCTGTTCCAACATTTGCAATATATTTGATTTTGTTACCAGTTATTTTCTTGTATTCTTTTATATGCGGTGCACTAAAGCATGACCCAAACCACACTATCATATTCCTTCCAGTGTTTACATCTTCTGGCATGATGAATTGTTCTTGGTAAATAATATCCCCACGATAAGCGATTATGTCTGCATACCTTGCCGCTTTGCGTACATAACTTCTTTTATCAATTACACTTTTTGGATAAGCAAATTCCATTCTGAGTTTATTTGTAGTAAGTGTCACAATTTCCCATCCATCTTCATTTCTTTTAGTTTCTTTAACTTTACCAAACTCCAATGCATATTTTTTGAAACTTTTTATGCTATTTTCAAACCAACTTTTGGAATCAAAAACCTGTGCTACAATTAAAGTTCCATCTTCAAGATACTTTTTTGGATTGATAGTAATATATTCTAATTTTTCCTTAACATTCTTAGGAGTGCCTTCTAAGTACTTATTTATTATTAACGAATAAATCAGATAATCATTTTCAGTTTTATCATTTTTTTGCTTTATAAATTCTGCTACATTAATCAGTTTATTTCTTCCTTTCCAATAAAATATAAAATCCATGATCAAATCTATTTCATTATTATTTTTCAAATTATTTATTATCATATCTTCAATTTTATCATCAACTTTATCAGAATTGAGTGCGTTTATTAATTGGAGTGATATTTTTACTCTTTCTTGCGCAATCTTTGGGATACTATCAATGTAAACAGGAATATTGTAATATATGAGGTAAGGTTTAATCTTTTCTGCAAGGCTCCTTGTTTTAACACCAGAATATACTATTGACAGAATATCCCAAGCACTATATCTGTCCACTAAAGGCGGTTTTTTGGCAAATATATTTGTAGGGCTGAATGTAATTGATGCGCCGAGCAAGGCCACTGTCCCAATTCTTTTAAGTTTCATAAATATAATTATACATATAACCATTTATAAATGTTTTTCCATGGATTAACACATTTTTCAGTTTCCTACTATTTTTTAGAATAACCTGTATGGGTGACGATTGTAATCTTATCACCGTCTTTTAAAACATGGTCCAACCCAACCTTTTGCCCAGGATGTTTGGCACTTTTGCCCCAGACCATTGCATACCTAAAATTCTCTAATAATGTCCTGTGGAGTTTTTGGCAGACATCCTTGACTGTTGCACCGCGTTTCATCATCATTGGTATGTCATTATCATTCTCTTTGCGCACACCTCGTGATTTAGTGTATACACGTATAAAATCTAACTTGTTGTATATCTTTTCTTTAAGTTCTTCAATACCCTTCCCGTTTTTTGCCGATATTGGTATTATTTCCTGGTTAAGTTTATTTTTTAATTCTTTAACGTATTCTTTACTTACAAGGTCTGCTTTGTTAAGCACTGCAATTGCAGGGATGTAAACTCTATTGCCCGCTAATACATCAATTAATTGGTCTGGTGTTATATCTTCTCGTATTACCACGTCAGCGTTGTGTATTCCATATTCGTTTAATATGACTGTGATTGTTTTCTTGTTTAGTTTTGTTAATTTAACTGTGGAATTAACACTTACCCCGCCTTTGATTTGTTTTGTAATTTTAATGTTTGGCGGACGTTGGTTAACTCGGATTCCAATGTTCCATAATTCGTTTAGTATGACATCTAACCTGGGATTAAAAACATCAACAATGAGAAGCAAAAGGTCAGCAGTCCGTGCAACCGCCAAAACTTCTCGTCCCCTGCCCAAACCAGAATGTGCACCTTGTAAGATGCCTGGAAGGTCTAGAACCTGAATCTGTGCATCATTATACTTCATTATCCCAGGGATGCATTTTAGTGTGGTGAACGCATATGCTCCTATCTCGGCATTTGCACCAGTCAACATGTTTAGGAGTGATGATTTTCCAACGCTTGGGAATCCAATCAGTGCAACAGATGCATCCCCTGACTTTTTAACATCAAACCTGACACCGCCGCTTTTTCTACCGGAACGTTCAACGATTTGTGCTCTTAATTTTGCAAGTTTTGCCTTAAGCCGTCCGATGTGGTATTCAGTAGCTTTATTATATTGTGTTTTTTTGATTTCTTCTTCGATCTCCCTGATCTTTTCTGAGAGTGACATATCTATCTTATGGTGTCCACAGTTTAAAAAGATTGCAGCAATGTTTTATATTTTTCTATGCTTTTCAACTTCTTTGTTTACAAGCTTTTCAAATTCTACGTTCCACACTTTTGAGATCTTTGGATAATCGACATTGCCATGCTCATCCTCATTTTCTTTAAGTAGTCTGTCAACAAGTGAATTGCATTTCATTACAAATTCAATTTCCATTAGCAATGGATCATTCATTCTTTTGGCTGTCCTGTAGATGTCATCATACATCTTGCCTTTAAAGAACGCCTGCATAATGTATTCTTTTGGATTGATCCCGTTTTGTTCAGACCGTTTTTTGAGCACAGGCGGGACAAATTTAAATTTGATTTTTTCCCGCAACCCTTCAAACTTTAGTTTTTCAAATGATTGCATGCTTGCTTCTGGCATGTCAAGAAATTCGCACACATATTTTGTTGAGTCGATATCTTTGCCGCGCACCATACTAAACACTTTAACAAATTTTTTCTGTTCAAAATCTGATTCATATTGCGAACCTAATACTCTGTAAGTCTTTTCTTTTCTCCCAAACTTTAATCTTACAAGGAAGGAATACCTCTCAGTTGAGTACATGCTTGCAGCAGGTATGCCAAAGACAAGTTCAAGCCTGTCCTGCACATCCTGTAAAGATTCTGCATGGAGGTTGTAAAGGATAAACACACCAGGTTGTGTGTTAAGAATGTTTATGACTCCTTGTATTGCAACTCGTGACCTTATTTCATTGATGACTAAGCACGCTTCACCCATCCTCAGAGACGCCTGAGCAATAGTTATAAGGTCAAGCTCACCGCGCCGTTGTCCTGTTGACACATTTTCAATGTCAGAACTTTGCACTCGCAATGTCCCGATATGAAATCCTAACTTTCTGTATGCATGGATCGGCATTTCTTCAATATCTTCTATCGGCAGTATCCTTTTCTTTGTGCCTATCGCAGAGATCTTTGCAGATGTGAATGCGGTCTTGCCAACACCTTTTCTCCCCAGCACAGCTTCTGATGCGCCCAGGCTCACCATGAGGTCATCATACCCTGTAAAGAACGGCGACATTGATTTATAGTGTAGATAAAGCGGATATGTGAACGGTTTAGTTCTCATCACTCTTAATGCTGCCTGTAGTTCATTGAACGTTGCAGGCGGCCTTTGCAGATGGCATCTCATGTTCAATCTTTTGACTACAACATCTGCAATCGGGTTCGACTCGTCAAGTCTCCTTTCTTGTCCACTTAAGAATATCGCATTTATAAACATCGTTTCAATCATATCTTTGTTGTATCTCCAAAGTGTGTGCATGATGCCGTATTTTTCATGTTCAATGTATATTGGAGAATTTTGTGCGTCAATATAAATATCAGTAATATTTTTATCCAGTGTAAGATTTTCAATCGGTGATCCAAGCCCCACAAGCCATGAGGCGGCTTCCCTTGCCATGACGTCTGCTTCCTGATTCGTTACCTTGATATTCTTTAATACTGCCTCATCAAGAAACTTTATTTTAAGTTCTCTCCAAGTATCTTCAAACACTGTGCGTATGTCACCTGTTAGGTAAGTCTTTTCTTTTACTCCATGGGTAATCACGTCCCGCAACATCTGTTTAAGTTGCGGGTTTAATTTTTCAAGTATATTGTTCTTTTGAACATAAATCAAAGTTTCCCTGTCTGGAACGTCATAAATGTTAACTGTTATACCATAATCTAATTCATATTCTGTTTTAAGTTTGATTGCATCTTTTGGTATGAATAGCATTGATGTTGAGAAGTATTCTGCCCCGTGCATACCCAACAAATAACTGAACGCGCCATGTAATCCACCATATGTTTTGCATAACTGATAAAGTTTAGTTTTCTTTAGTGCTCTTATTATTCCGTTGACCCATGCACGGAACACCTGCCACCCCTGAACATAAGCCTGCTTTTCAGGCATGGGTTCTTTGTATCCTTCTAATAATTCTAAAGAATGCAACGGGTCAGTTGTAAGGTATTGGTATACTTTTCTGAATAATTCTTTACGTTTTGGATAGTTGTCGTCATGAACATTGCCATAAATCTCTGGCTTTATCATTATGCCTTCATACTGTCTCATAAAAGCAATGTATTCATTGATTATGGTTGTCTTGGTTTCATCTAAATCAATCACAATCTCTTCTTCATACCTTATAGTTTTAGGTTTCTTGTTAAGTGCAGATAATAATTTTAATTGTTGCGATACAAATTCCGGTGACCCTAGCTCCATCCCCAGTAATGTGCAGTCTATGACTGCCCTGTCGCCTTCCATTCTTACGATTTCACTCATTTTTTCACCTTTTTATTTATCTTTTTGGGTTTGGGTTGTTTTATGTTTGATTGTGTGTTCTCAGTCTTAATGTTCAGTTGATGGAACCATTTGCCACTTGAAGTTTGATTTTTCTTATTTTTATATTCCTTGTCAATCTTCTCAGTTATGTATGCAAACATGACCAGTGCAACAATTATACCTATCCATACAAATGTTATGTATCCTATGGTCATCGGGATTAACCATGTTATCAATGGTCCGAACTTTTCAATAGGTGTTACAACTAAACCATTTTTAGATTTTCTTTTGTTTCGTTCATGCACTCGCCAAGCATCATAACTTGCAAGCAATAATAAAATTAACCATAATATGTCGCAAAAGATAAAGTTGCCCCATCTAATCACAAACAATCCCGCACACCCGCTTCTCATCTTAAGGTCCCAGTTTATAAAGCTGTTATCATAGTTATCACCACTTTTTAATTGCTCGTCACAATCGCCTAACATGCATCCTATGATTAATGTTTTGTTTCCTAATGTTATGTTGGGATAGGTCTGGTTTGCGCCGCTTGGCGGTTGTGTGGTTTCATTCTTAGGAGGGGTGGGTAGCACGGTGCATGTGTTGTTTATACATGTTAATCCTTCGCAACAAGTAATCGTTTCATTACAAAAGTCCGTTGAACATCCATGTTCTTCTCCACATTCTGCACTGCTTCTGCTTATGAATGCTGGTGAATAATCGTCTTTAGATGCAAAGCCTTCTACAGATACATGTGTGATGTTTTCTCCTAAAGATAATGGCATTTCAATACAACCAGTTTCGTTAGTTATGCCTGCAATTGTGAAACCTGTTGCAATAGACATATTTATATAGGAAGTGCCATGTAATGTGACATCTACATCTTTTACAGGACTTCCAGTTTCATCATCTTTTACACATACTTTTACATGATTGCATGACAATTCTGTTATTTCAGCAGTAAATGTGTTATCAGTACAATTTTCCAATATTTCTGCATCGGTTTCTGGTGAAAATGTTGTATCTGTGCATAAACAGTCATTGACACCTACTGTAAAAGTACATCCGTCCAATGATGATAATGGTATCGTAACCATCTTAGTATAATCAATTTCTGGGTCCGGATCAATGTTTGTAACACTCGCACATGGACAGTCATCAGTGTTTATTGTAACATCGTTTTCGGTGATGTCCCGGTTTGCTGTAAATTTGTAAATGATATGGGTGGTATTGCATGTTGCAAGGCTAACTAAACATTCACCGGGCAGTCCCAAATATAATTCGCAGGGTATTTCAGTGTTTCCTATTGTTAAATCTTCATATCCTGTTGCCCACATAGATCCAGATATGTTAATACATAAGTCACTCGTGCTTTCTGGTGAACACATGTTTGGGAACAACCCTAATCTTTCAATGTTATGAGTTTTCCCTGCGATTTCAGTTTCTGTATCAGAGCCAGTTACAACTAAGTTATAATCTGCACTTATGTCTGCTCCGGATTCTGTATCTTTTTTTGCGTTTATATCTA
>JAGGVH010000035.1 GCA_021158105.1 Microcaldota archaeon | reverse complement strand
TGGGACCATTCAATATTTTTACTCTCTGTTAAAAATGCCACTATAAAAAACATTCGACAGGAAAAAGAAGGGTGGAAAGGAGGTATTAAAATATCCAAATATTCTGCATACACCCCACCCGGTGCACCACCGTATTCAGGACGACTGCCAAGAAAATCATCAAACATCTTGATTGACAACTTAACGACGTATCATACATCATACATAGGAATTGTGGGAATTGGGGTGGACAATCTAACAATTAAAAACAGTAAATTTATCCTTTCTCAACCTTATTCTATATGGCTTCAACAATATCCTTTCACAATTAGAAATAATAACATAACAATAATAAACAACTCATTTGAGTCAATTAACAATAAACTTTTTGCTTCACATATTTATTTTGAAGGTAATAATGGAAAAATAATCAACAACACATTTAACCATGGCGGTGGGGCAGTAGACACTGTCAACAGTTCTAATGTTGATATAGTAAATAATACAATTAAACAAACATACGGAACAGGAATAAGAATAGGACTAAACAGTAGGCATGTAAATATAATTAACAATTATCTCCACAGCATTGTTAACTTAACTATCCCAACATACGATCCACGCACAGGAAGTTCATCAGGTTCAAGAACGATTGAAGGTAAAGGAATTGAATTATATGACGGCAGTTCTGTCATTGTAAATAAAAATTATATAGCAAATGTTGACTCAAAAGGACTTGACATAATCAATAAGAGATCCCTTAACAATCAGAATAACATTATTGTATTTAACAACATTGGTTCAGATGCACCAAGTAGTGGGAGCGCATCAAACTGGTATTTAAATAACAATATTATATGTTATAACAATATCAATGACATTCAGTTTACAACACCAAACATAATCTGTAATAATAACAATGCTGACAAACATAACCTGGTAGCGGCGGCAGCATGCATTAATGATATGCCATGTCCAAACTGTTCAATTACACCGCCAACATTGCAAAGTTGTATTGAAAATGATGAGCATGTCTCACTAACCTTTGTGGTTAATGATTCAAACCCATTCTTCTCTGATATAAGAAGTTATGAGGGTTATACGAATGTAACATGTGGCAGTGCAGTACCGGATGATTATCAACTCAGTGTTAAAAATGATAGTGTTCACACTTATGTCACTATAAATTTCACTGCTAACGGTCATTGTGTTGTCAACGTGTCAAACAGGGTATGCAATTCAACAGTTTCATTTAACACGCAAGAAGATTGCAATAACCCAGAACCTTGCAACATGGAACTTTCAATCATAGCACCGTATTTGGAAGGCGGTTCAGGACCAAACATATGTTCAAATTCGACTCATATACGATTCGTTGTCAACATAACAGATGTTAATAATTGTTCATGTGATGGTGATAATTGTGACATAGGTGATGTGGGCGTAGCTATATATCCCATTTTGGGTGATGAAGATGAGTTTTTCCCATTAATGCTTAGTGGGGCTGGCACTATTGGAGAAAACATTACGGATATAAATAGTATTGGTATTGGCAGTTATTATATTAGAGCAAAGATTTTTTGTGATTATGGTTGCAGTGTAGAAGGAATGTTTAACATTGTGAACTGTGAAGGTGAATGCAGACACTCATGCAGTTCATGCAACGAATCTGACAGTATTGAAGAAAACGATTGCTGTTCTGGTGAAGGGGAATGTGTAAACGGCGAATGTTGTATAAAACATAACAACCCGTGTAGTCCAGGAGATTGTTGTTGCGATCCGGGTGACGTGTGCAGTCATGGCATCTGCCAACCACCAAAGGAAGAGCCAGAAAAAACCGAAGGTGGAGGCAATATATCAAAGATTAATAAGGGGAACATCAAATATATGGAATCACCTGGACCTTTGACAGCAGTAGAATGTTCAATGTCGGTGTGCAACCGCACCGCAGACTGTTGCTTTGGATATTGTAAGGACAATGTATGCACATTCCCGCCAAAGCCAGAATATATGTTTGGTTATTTTGCAAAGCCAGGATGTGCGGGGTTAAACATCTCACCGACAGGGATATTAGGATTTGTAATCTGTGACATGATGTGGTTATGGATAATACTGATGAGCGGACTGGCGGGATGGTATTCGCGGATGCATAAGTTTAAGCCCATGCCTGCTGTCATGTTTATAATTCCGATCATGATAGGATTTTTCACATACCCGTACTTAGGGATAGTAACCGCAGGGTTTGAAATGTTTGCATTCTCACGATACTATGCAAAGATGGTCAACAAAAATAAGTAAAAGGATTTTTTATTTTTCAGCTTCAACATCACTCTTCTTTTTTACTAACTTAATCATGTCAGCTTTGAGTGTTACAGGGATTGGCACTACTGCCTCTAAGAACTCAACTGTAACCTCTTCCTTGTTAGTATCAATCCGTATGATTCGTGCAGGGTCGCCTTTGAACGCACCGCCTGTAACCTCTACAATGTCACCTTTGTTCAATGACATGACTGGCGGCTTTGCGGATTCAATCAAATGAGAGATTTCATCTAAGGACAATGGTTTGGATAACACCCGACGTACATGTGGGACCTGATGAATCAGTTTTCTTACAGTGTTTTCACTATCTGCTTCTATAATAATATACCCTTTAAGGTCCTCAAAAACCAATAATGAATAAACTGGTAACTTGTCCTTCTCAACTTTTCTGGTTAACATTTTTGCAACAATATTTTCTTGGCCGGTAGTTACAACTGTGGCAAACAACATAACATCACCCTGTGATAAATTTAAGTAAAATGTTTATCCCTAAAAATAAACCATAAATCAGCAAACCGAGCGTACCGATCAGTACCATTCCTATAAACGTAACCTTGGCAGTCCTCCAAAAAACTGCATCTTTTGGCTTGGTAGTCTTATGAATTATCATCCTGACACGTGATATAAATTTTAATATGTCCATCTTCTCACCTTTACTCATTCATCCAACCAAATCCAAATCAATCTCGCTTTCTCTGCCGCCCATGATATCTTCCAATTCATACTTTGGACATTTTGTCCCTGCAATCACAAGCAACACACGCAGTGCATTCTTGTCAAGGTTCTTTTCAACCCGCGCACCCCATATTATGTGCGATGACGGCGAAATCCGCTTGGACACCTCGTTAACTATCAGTTCTGCCTCATGCAAAGTCATGTCTTCACCACCTACAACATTGATCAGTGCACGGTCAGCAGATGATATGTCAACATCTAACAACGGTGAACTCAATGCCGCCTCGGTTGCTACTATCGCCCTCTGGTCAGGCTTAACATCAACTGACGACTCACCAACACCTATTACTGCACACCCCGCATCTGTTAAAATGGTTTTCAGGTCTGCAAAGTCTAGGTTTACCATTCCAACCTTGGTTATCAGTTCAGTTATCCCTTTGACTGACCCTGCCAATACCTCATCACATACCTTAAACGCAGTATTTAACGGCAAGTCAGGAGCTAACGTTAAGAGTTTGTCATTTGGTATGATTATAACCGTATCAACCGATTTCCTTAATCTTTCAAGACCTTCTAATGCATTCTTCATTCGCGTCCTGCCTTCTGACACAAACGGTAACGTGACAACTGCAATAGTAAGCGCATTAACCTTCTTCTTTGCAATCTCTGCAATGATGGGCGCACTGCCAGTGCCTGTCCCGCCCCCAAGGCCACAAGTTATGAAAACCAGTTGATGACCATTGATTACATTCTCAAGGTCATTAATTGATTCCTTTGCAGCATTTTCTCCTATTGACGGATTGCTTCCAGCACCCATACCTTTGGTAAGTTCCTTGCCAATCAAAACCTTCCTGTCAGCCTTGGTTCGTAATAAATGCTGGACATCAGTATTAACTGAAATCAACGTCGCACCCTCAATACCTAACTCAAACAATCTATTAAGCGTATTACATCCTGACCCGCCAGTCCCTATCACTGCAATGTTGGGCCTCGCCTGTGAAAGAAATTTTAATAATTCTGCATCATCTTTTGAGATCTTATTCTCGGGTTGGACAGGCGCCCGAGCAGGTTGCGGTTCTTTAGCTTTCATGCCTTGCTGATTAAACAATAACAAATAATCATTTCCATGTATAGGAACCTTTTCCACCATCATATCACCTTTATGTACATTATTTATGTCTTAGCTTAACACAACCCATTTAACACTAAGCACAATTCATTATCTTTTTAAGGATAACTCTTTATAAATCTTTATGTATAAAATCCAACAATTACAATAACATTATGAGGTGTTAATATGGGATATAGACCTGGAAGAACATGTAGGGATACTGATAAGCCTTCATGGACTAGGTATTCCAGAAGGAAACCTAAAAAGTCTTATGTAAAAGCGTTACCACATAATCCTTTAAAACATTTTGATATGGGCATAAAAAAAGATGATTATGATACAATAGTTAAACTTATAACAAAAGAACCTGTACAATTGAGGGCAAACGCGATAGAAGCCGCAAGAATGACAATAAGCAAATACCTGCAAGCGAACGTTCAACAGAACTATTTCTTTAAAATCCACACATATCCTTTTGAGGTTATAAGGGAAACAAAGAGGCAAACCGGTGCTGGGGCGGACAGGTTGTCTTCTGGTATGAAAAAGGCATTCGGCAGACCAACATACCGTGCTATGAGGTTAAGAAAAAACCAAACATTGTTCAGTATAAAAAGTTATGAGAAGAATATTCCCCAAATGAAAGAAGCATTGCGAAAGGCGCAGAGTAAATTATCAAAAAGTTACAGAGTTATCATTGAGAAAATCTCATCATAAATATAAAAATATAAAAAATCCAAGAACAGAAAGGTTTTTAAACTCAGACTTCCAAATAATACCATTATGTGTTAAAAGGTGTGTTGGGGTGTTAATAAATGGTGGTGATACGTTCTGATGTTGATAAGATTATTGCAACGCTTAAAAAATATAAATATTTATCATTAGATGAAATTTCAAAATATTCTGGGGTTAAAACAGATGTTATTGAACAGTGGCTCCCAGTGCTTGAAGACAGTGGTTATATTAAGATAGTCTATCAATTCACAAAGGTTTATGTTGAATGGGTAGGTGAAGAGACTGAGGAAGTTAAACAACCCGGGAATGAAGAAGTAATAAGTGAAACTGAAATTAATCAAAATCTCATACCAGAAGAAGAATTGATGAAACATAGAAAGGTTGTTGAAATAAAACCAGAAGAAGCAGTCCCTGTCGAACCGCCAAAGGAGAAAACTGAAAAAAAGGTTGGGAAAAAGGAAGAAACAATTAAACCCAAAAAGAAGATTGAACCTGAAATCATGCCTGAAACTGAAACTAATGTAGAAAAAATAAAGTTGAAACCTGTAAGCAAAAAACCGTTTAAAACTGTTCCTATCCAGACTGAAGAAATCAAACAATCTGTTGAAGAATTGTTAGCAGAAAAACAGTCCAAAGTATTAAGCCCGTATGCACAAAAATTAAAAAAATATCTGGCAGAAATCGATGCTGCAAAAAAGGAACTCGAAGAATTAAAAAAGGAAAAAAGTAAATTATATTCTGAAGTTTATGAGCCAATGGAAAAAGAATTCCGGGCAGGCTATACAACTATCGCCGAACGGATTGCAGAAAAACAAAAAATGATATTAGAACTCCAGGAAAAAGCATTAAACCTTCCTGAGAAATTAGAGGAGGTTGACAGACAGCAAATCAAACTGCACGAGATAGGAGAAAAAGTAAAGCATATTGCCAACGAATCAACCAATATAATCAACAGCTCATTGACTGAACTTGAAGAATTATCGAACAACACATCAAAAGAAGTAAACGTTGCAAAACAAGCAATAAATAACAGTATACATAACCTAAGTGAAGCACAAACTTTGCTTAAAAGGATAGAAAGTGTTGAAGATGAAATTTCCACTAAAATGATGGACATTGAAGAAAGAGTTAAAGAGGAGCAAGAAAAACTTGAAACTTTAGCAGAAGCGTGGAAAAATATACAGGAAACAAAAAATGAAATAGTTGATAAGATAAAGAAATCATCTGAGATGATAGAAGAGGAAAGGAATAAACTTAAGATAATAGAACAACAACTCACAAACATAGAAGAATTAAAAGAATGGATTAAGATGAGCCAAGAAGCGTACGATGAAAAGATTAAAGAGTTTGACAACTACATAGAAAAAAATAAGGAAGATTATAACACACTTAGAGAAGCTATTGAGGCAAACTATCTTAAGATGTATATGAAAGATTTAGCAGACCTTAGCAAGGAATATGAAGGCGCGCTTGCATCAGCTAAAGAGAAAGAAAAAAGTATTGACGAGAAAATGGCATTGGCAAAAAAGAAGATTTCGGACCTAGTACGGCAAAGCAGAGAACTTGTTGAGGCATTTGAGAAAGGCAAGATTTCTGCTGAAGATTACAAGAAGATTAAAAAAGAACTTGATTTGAAACAGAAAAAGAAAACTGATGAAATAAAACAACTTATTACTGAAAGAGAAATGATTGCCGAAAGCATTGAAAAAACCAGAACAAAAAAGACCAGTAAAAAATCCAAGAATAAGAAGACGGGCAAACAGAAATAACTTTTTTTATTTGGTTTTTAATTTGGTGGGTAGATGCTCTTAGATATGAGGATAGAAAGGCTAATCCAAGAAAGGTTTAATGGAGAATTGACCAGTATTCAAAAAAAAGTCATCCCATTGATCTATGAAGGTAAGAATTGTTTAGTCATGGCACCGACAGGGTTTGGCAAAACCGAATCTGCACTTCTCCCATTGTTAAGCAAAATATTAGAAAATCATGAAAAACAAGGTATTCAACTTCTGTACATCACACCATTAAAAGCATTAAACAGAGACATGCTAAAAAGGATAGAATGGTGGTGTGATAGGTTAGGTATCACAAAATCTTTGCGTCATGGCGACACAACACAATATGAAAGGACAAAACAATCAAAACAACCTCCACAATTACTGATAACCACTCCTGAAACACTTAATGCAATAATGGTCAACAAATATTTGGGCAAGGCATTAAAAAATGTAAGATATGTTATAGTTGACGAAGTTCATGAACTAGTAAATTCAAAACGCGGCGTTCAATTGTCAATGGTTTTAGAACGGTTGAACGTTCGCAGTATTCACAAGATACAAAGGATCGGCCTAAGTGCAACGATCGGTTCACCTGAAAAGATTGCAGAATACTTATCACCAAGAGAAGAAATAATGATAATTGAAGATAAAAGCAATAAGATGTATGAAATTAATGTAATCTATCCAACCAAGAAAGATATTAATGAGAAGATTAATGAAAACACGCTCAAACGATTGGGTTTGGACATAAACTCAACTGCCAGACTGCTTAAAATAAAAGAATTGTTAAAACACAAGACACTAATATTTGTTAACACACGTGCAACTGCTGAAATTTTAGCGTCAAGACTTCGTTTGTTAGGCATAAAATCAGGTGTCCATCACGGTTCATTATCCCGTAAGGTCAGATTAAAAGCAGAAGATGATTTTAAGACGTCCAAAATCAAAACATTAATCTGCACATCAAGCATGGAGTTAGGGATTGACATAGGCGACATTGATTTAGTAATCCAATACTTATCACCAAAACAGGTCCAGAGATTAGTTCAAAGGATAGGCAGAGCAGGACATTATCACAAAAAGATATCAAAAGGGATAATAATTGCTTCAAACATAGAAGATTACATAGAATCATTAGCAATCCAACAACTCTTTGGCCAAGGATGGTTGGAAACCGAACATGTACAAACAGATGCATATGATGTTATTGGTCAACAGATTATCGGGATTTTGTTAGAAAAAGTCAATCAGTTTCATAAAAATGACATTACTCTTGGGTTGATACATAGCATACTAAAAAATTCGTACACATATAACATTAATCTTGAAACACTTCATAAGATTGTTAAACAATTGCAAAATGCAGGACTACTTTTTATTAAGAAGGATAATGATAACAATGATAAGACAACCAATAATGTCCTAATACCGCGAACGCTTGCCGCACGACTGTATTATTACAGTCACCTTTCAACAATACCTTCAAACACTACGTTCATCGTAAGGGACATTGAACTCAACACAAAAATCGGAAGGTTGGACGAGAAGTTTGTGATGTTGTTATCAATAGGCGACAGATTCATAACAAAAGGTATGTCATGGAAAGTGGTTGACATAGTAAACAATGAAGTATTAGTTGAAAACAGTTCAGATTACTCTTTATCAATACCTGACTGGGTGGGCGAAGAACTTCCAGTACCTTATGAAATCGCACAACTTGCCGGGAGACTTAGAAAAGAAATAACAGGATATAAATTCAAAAAATTATTCGGTAATATGGTTAACAGATTATCAAAAGACATAATACCCACCCCAACTGATGAAAATGTTGTAATCGAATCAATCCCTGACATGATAGTAATCCATACATGTGCAGGAAACAAAATTAATGAAACACTCTCAAAAATATTATCTTATGAGATATCAAAAAAGTTTGGACCTGTTAAAACGTCATCAGAAGCATACAGGATATTCATTGAAACGTCATCAAAAATTCCGGGCAATGAAATAACAAAAATCCTGAGAAGAGTTGTTGGCAATGTTGACAATAAATTAACCAGAATCATTCCCAACACAAACAGATTTGTTTATGAATTCAACCATGTAGCCAAACTTTTTGGAGTTATAAAAGATAATGATAAGGTTGGGCGCAAGTTTATCAAATATTTAAAAAACAGCCCAGTTTATGATGAAACAATACGATCAATCAAATTTAAGTATTATGACGTAGAACATACTGAACAGTTCCTACAAAAGATACATGACCAACATAAAAAACTTATCTTTTTTGATAATGTTGAATTGAGCTTATGGGCAAAAATAGGAATGGATGAATATACTTCAAGTGACATACTCGGCAACATCGAACCCCAAAAAGAAGTTGTTGAGATATTCATGAAGACAGTCATGGAAAGAAGAGTCAAACTAAAATGCACATATTGCGGCAATGTATGGTTTGAAAGGTTGTCTGATGTGGAAGAACACCCAAAATGCCCAAAATGTAAAAGCCCAATGATTGGGTTTGGGGGAGTCTTCAGAGAAGGCAATTTTTATAACAAAAATGAAGATGAGATAATAAAGTCCGCACCATTGATAAATGGTTATGGGAAACGTGCAGTCATTGCTCTTAGTATATACAGGGTAGGAACCAGGACTGCTGCAAGAATATTAAAAAATATGAGAAAAGATGATAAACAATTCTTTATTGATCTTATAGAAGCACAAAAATCATTCATAAAAAATAAAAGGTTCTGGAAAGTATAAATTACAGTGACAATGGGTATAACAAACCCATTTAACAACTTTATCTTACGTTTAATACTGTACCATTTTCAGACATGTTTACAACCACTGTCTCATTCTCCCCATGCCAAGTAACTATCCAATAACCGCTCGGATGTAAGACTGACGGCACAGCATGAGGGTTAGAAACCAAAAATGATTTCACTTTTTCAGTACCGGGCAGTGTATGTGATGCGATGATTGCCTGTTCTTTAAAGAGCAGTGTGCACTTTGTATAATCATAACAAGGAACACAATCATACACAATACGTTTGGGGGGTTCGGGAACAAAATTGGTTTTAGGATAATTGTAAACAAGATGGACCAATTCCGGGCAAGGAGTATTATTGTATAATGAAACTTTTGCTTTGACATACCACCCGTTTTCTGTTTTGTTAACCTCTAAAATTCCATATTCCACTGAGTTATTATACTGTGATGCAGGGTATTTATTTGCTAAGTCGTCAAGGATCATTGCACGAACGTCCTCCTTAGTATATGTCTTTTCATTAGGATACAAGAACACAACCAGCACTACACCAAAAACTAATAAGAATAATACTAATACTTCTGGCTTTGTTAGGATATAAATAATTCTTTTCATACTTAGAAATATGCTGATAAAGTTTTTATATGTTGCTATGTGCCAGAATATACATTTATTTCGTCATCACCCAAACTTTAACATATAAAAAGTTTTGTACTGAATACTTCTTGGTAAATCCCTAAGACATCAAAGAAGAAGATGTTAAACTAAAGTGACATGCGTTTGATATGAGATTAATAGAGAGGTGAATGTATGATTGAAGTTAGGTTTCACGGTAGAGGCGGGCAGGGTGCAGTGACCGCTGCTGAACTATTGGCCGTTGCTGTCGGGTATAAAGGATGGCATTCTCAAAGCTTTCCAATGTTCGGGGTTGAACGGAGAGGCGCACCCGTCCAAGCGTTTTGCAGGATTGATGATAAACCCGTCAGGATTCACCAGAATGTTGAAACGCCAGACATAGTAGTGGTCCTTGATCCTACATTAATGAAAGACATTGACATAACTTCCGGACTTAAGAAAGGAGGGTTAATAATCATAAACACTGTCAAAAAAACGGACGAGTTTAACCTTGGCGATTATAAGATAATAACTGTTAACGCTACAGACATTGCAAGAAAAGAATTGGGTGTACCCATTGTAAACACTGCAATACTTGGAACGTTTGCTAAACTCGTTGAATGGGTCGACTTGGAATCATTAGAAAAAGCAATAAAAGGCAGGTTTGAACAGCAGCTTGCTGATAAGAATATAAATGCGATGCGCGCATGCGCAGACGAAACACATGTATAAAAATAGGAGGTGGAAATATGATCATACCGCACGCTAAACCCGGCACAGCATCAAAAAACAAAACGGGCTCGTGGAGAGACCAAGAGCCCGATATTAATAAAAATAAATGTATCAAATGTGGAATGTGTGCAACGCATTGTCCAGAGGGTGCAATAGAAATAACCAAAGACGGTGCAGAAGTTAATTATGATTATTGTAAAGGATGTGGGATATGCGCAGAAGTATGCCCTGTAAAGGCAATTACTATGCGCAAAATAAAAAAGTAAAAGGTGATGATTATGGAAACTATGGAAGGTAGCAAAGGTGTCGCTGACGTTGTTGTTAACTGCGAACCAGATGTGGTTGCATGTTTCCCTATTACTCCATCAACACATATCGCAGAAGATCTGAACAAGGCGTACATGGACGGTAAACTTAAAACATATGTCACTGTCGAATCAGAATTTGGGGCAATATCAACAATTGTAGGGGGCAGTGCGGCCGGTGCACGGTCATTCTCAACCACTAGCTCACAAGGATTGGCGCTCATGCATGAAGTAATATTTGCTGCTGCGGGCATACGGCTGCCGTTGGTCATGGTGGTTGCAAACAGGTCATTAAGTGCACCGTTATCAATATGGAACGATCATCAGGATACAATATCTGAGAGGGATTCTGGATGGTTGCAGCTGTACTGTGAAACCAACCAAGAAGTTATTGATACTGTACCTCTTGCTTTCAGAATAGCAGAAGAATTAATGTTGCCAGTGATGGTTTGCATGGACGGTTTTTATCTTACACATGCTGTTGAACAGCTTGACATACCAACAAAGGAAGTTATCAGAAAATTCTTGCCACCATACAATCCAAAGATTAAACTTGATCCAGAAAATCCTATTACTCTTGGTGTCTATGCAAAACCCGAACATTACCAAGATTTTAGGAATGATTTAGACGATGATGTTCATGCAGCAAGGGAAAAAATTAAAGAAAGAAGCAAAGAATGGGCAAACATAATAGGAAGGGGATATGGTGATGGACTGATTGAAAAGTATAACACTGATGACGCTGAACGTGTACTCGTTGCAATGAGTTCTGTTTGTGGCAACATAAAAGAAGCTGTTGATGAGTTGAGGGCAAACGGTGAAAAAGTAGGGTTATTAAGGATTAAATCGTTCCGCCCGTTCCCGTATGATGAAGTTAAGAAGGCATTAACAGGCAAGAAACATGTTGGTGTTGTTGAAAAGGATATGAGTGCAGGGGCGTTCCCACCATTGTATGTTGATGTCGCATCAGCATTGTACAGTGAAACAGTGCCATTAAGTTCATTCATAGGAGGGCTTGGGGGGAGAGATATTACTGTCAACGATATAAAAGAACTATTCAAAAAGCTTGAAAACGAACCTGTTAGGGAATGGATATTAAAAAGAGAATTGCCATTAAAATGAGGTGAAGATTATGGAATTTAAAAGAGAGGATGATTTGTTTGTTTCTGGACATACTGCATGTGCTGGTTGTGGTGCTGCAATAATAATAAGAACTGTAATGAGGGCGTTGGGCAAAGATACAATAATAGTAAACGCAACGAGTTGCTCTGAGATATTTTCATCATGTTATCCAACAAGTGCATGGAAAGTTCCATATATTCATGTAACCTTTGAAAATGCCGCGGCAGTTGCGACAGGAATTGCAAAGGCATTGGAAGCAAAAGGCAATGACCACACAACAGTTGTGGTGATTGCTGGTGACGGTGCAACATATGACATAGGATTTGGGATAATGAGCGGTGTAATGGAAAGAAACGAAAACGTTTTGTATATTTGTTATGACAATGAAGCTTACATGAACACTGGTATCCAGAGGAGTGGTGCTACACCTTACAAAGCATGGACAACAACGTCACAGGTTGGAACAGTGAGACAAGGCAAACAAGAATGGAAGAAAAACCTGACAGAGATCGCACGTGCTCATAATATACCTTACATTGCAACATCGACAGCAGGGCACTTGATAGACTTAACAAAGAAAGTTGAAAAAGCTAAAAAGATTAAAGGGTTTAGGTTAATAAATGTATTATCGCCATGTGTGGCAGGATGGAAATATCCACCAAACCTCACTGTTAAATTGGCGCAATTGGCAGTTGACACTGGATTGTGGAAGATGTATGAAGTGGAGAATGGCAAAGAAACAATTAACATGCAACCAAAGTTTACGCCTGTTGAAGAATATTTTAAACCGCAAAAGAGGTTTAAACATCTTACAAAGGAAGACATTGAAGACATACAAAACAAGGTTAATGATTACTGGAAAAACGGAAAAGGAGAAATTTATGGGTGAGAAAATGGATGATGAAAAAATATTATGGGAAGGAAAACCCAGTATGAAAACTATATTGGGCAAAACTATTGGATTGATAGTATTATTTGGTTTGATTTATGTGCCCATGTGGATTGGAATGTTTACAAATAGAAGCAGCAACAATACAATGGTATGGGTATTGTCTATAGGGTTCTTTATAATACCTATAATATTAGGAATAATCTACAATTACCTACTTGTTAAAAGTTATAAATATAAGATCACAACTGACGATGTTATTTCTGAAGGAGGAGTATTTTTCAAGTTTAAACGTCGCGTGCCATATCATAAAATAACTGACACAAATATTAAACAAGGTCCCATTGATCAATTATTAGGCATTTATACCTTTTCAATTCAAACTGCAGGTACGGGATATAAAAAATCTGAAATAACATTTATAGGATTATTAAACCCAAACAAACCTGAAGAGATTATACAACAACAAATTAAAAAGGTACAAAAAACAAGTGAGTAGGAACATTTATTATTTATCTTTCTTTTGTCTTTTGTTATATTTTAATTTTTTATCGCTCTTACTTAGTTTCTTAATTGCACTACTATCAACTTTGTTTGGATGTTTATTTTGCATGTTTTTAACGAAATGTATTATAAGATAGACTAAGATTATCAAAAATACTATAAAGATAAAACATTCTACATTATTAAGCATTGAATAACTATAAGAATACACCAAATTACCTTTTCCAAACGTCTCAGTAATGTTATTAGATCGGTTTGATGAGGAATATTCAAAGAAAAAGATGTAATAATCAAACATGCTCCCAGTGAAATTAATATGGAAAGGATATGACTTTTCAGTCTTAGTGTTGTTGTTGATTATTTGTAGAACGCCTTTTGAACTGTTCTTGCCGAACACGCATAATTCACAATACTCTGTATTGCATGAAACATTATCTCCAGACTCGAATGATGTGATGTTTGACACAAAAGTAATATTAGCATTATTTGATAAATATACCGGCTGCACCACGATGATTGCACATTTTTTATCCTGTTGAGGGAGAAGTGTAGGATGTGAAACCAAAACAAAAATCATCAAAAACAATAATATTTTTTTCATATTTTCACCAAATACCTCTTAATCATTTCCTGACCTTCTTTACTCTGACCATCAAACCTGCCCTTCTCGACTATCGCACGGGCCAGAGGAAGATATAATTTCTTCTTCTCCCTGTGTTTATTCATAAACGTTATAAGTTTACTAATAATCTCTTTTTTACATTCGCCACATGTTAGTTCGCCCGACTTGCATTTTTGTCTCCTTGATTCAAGTTCATCAATATTTTCAACATGGTAATATGATAATTCATAGACCATACATTTTTCAGGTTGGCCACCCTTTTCCTTCTGCTCCTGGACAGTATCCCTGCCACCTGTTAACGCTTTTGAAATCTTACGTTTTATGTCATCATCAGAATCTGATAATGTGAGCATTGAATCAGGATTACGTTTGCTCATTTTTTGACTGCCATCTAATGACTTCATAAAATAATGATATGTAGATGACGGGGTTATAAACCCGTTCTTTTCTGCTACGTCCCTTGTCAGACGAAGGTGCGGATCTTGGTCAATCCCCACAGGAACAAGAACATGTTTAGGACCGCTATGCTCATCAGATTGTGGCAAGAGAATGTCGCCTATCTGAGTAAGTGCAGACAGATAAAGCGAAAAAGACTTGTCACCATACAACGCACGGAATGTTGCATTGGTTATTTTCCTTGAAAAATAATATGCAAACTTCTGGACAATCGGTTCCATAGATTGTCGGTATATGTATGCATTATTAGGATCCAAACCAAGCGCCAACACGTCTGCCACATTTGAAACTG
The DNA here is from genome assembly GCA_021158105.1 of Microcaldota archaeon. Taxonomy (GTDB): domain Archaea; phylum Micrarchaeota; class Micrarchaeia; order Anstonellales; family JAGGVH01; genus JAGGVH01. Next base: position 21,179 of record JAGGVH010000035.1, on the reverse strand, counting down.
CAGTCTCAGACGTTTCATCAATCCATTTGCCGTTGTCAGCATAGGCTTCAAAATCTGCAACACAATAATACGTCTTTGCATTAAACAGCTTCTGGAACATGATAAGCTCCTGGATAACCTGTTTAGTTCCAAAATGGAACTCGCCACTTGGCTTGACACCTGTTAATATTGCTATTGATTCGCCACGTTTGTGTGCATCGATAAACTTATCAAAATCCCTATGAGAAAAAATGATATTGTGTGTAAACCATTTGGAATTTACATTTTTACTTTTTGCAGTTTCAACGACAAATTGTCTAATATCATCTGATATTTCTGAAACTCCAAACTCTTTTATAATCTTTTTATAATCAACAGTTTGCGAAGACCATGGGTCCATTATCATGTATTACCACCGACCACTGAATCCAGTTTTATTTTGAGGACTTTGATTTCACGGGTTGACGTTTGTTATCTGCCAGCACAATCCCTTTCTTAGTTATTTTTATGTCATGGATTTTAACATCATCAGGTGCACCGCGCATCTTAATAATCTCTAACCCTCTTCTTCTTTCCATCTTATCAAGATTGAGGAGGTATGATAAATGAATATACCCATCTGAAAACCCCTCAATACCGGTGATTGTCCTTGGGATTTCTAGTATGTCAAACCTTTCATCATTATCTATTATAACTGATGTAACGTGCCAATGCTTGAGATTATCAACGATTGAATACAACTGCTCCCTCCTACGATTAGAATCGGGTTCAATATAAACAAATGAAGTGATCGGGTCAATCGCTACCCTGGTAGTGTTGGTGGTGTCAAGCATTTCACGTATGGCACCGTGCCTCTTAAGAAGCTCCTCGATCTCGCTAGGTGGATATTCTATTATAACCATTCTTTGCTTGATAACGTCCAAATCTACACCATAATCAAACTGCATAATATGCTGAAAAACTTCCTTCTTTTTAAGATTGAATGATATATACATTACGTTTTCATCATTCTTTATACCCTCAATAAGATACTGCAATGCAAACACCGTCTTGCCTGCACCAGGCCCACCCGAGACAGTTATGACAGAATTTTTAATAAAACCATGGTTAATCAACTTGTCAAGGCCGGGCATTCCAGTTGTAATGCGTTCATCTTTAAACATCAACTTAACCACCTTCCCCCTCTTTTCCTTTTAATTCTCTCTCAATAATTTCTTTTCCTTTCTGCTCCCTAAATTTGAGTTTCTTTAACAGTACTTCCTTTTCCTTTGGAGAAAGAACCTTATTAAGATAAGTATTGGTGAAAACCTGGCTAAAATGCGACAACCTAGCACAGATTTTTTGTGCTTCAGGTAAAGTCAATACAATCTTATCCTCTGGCTTTAAAATGTCAACACTCACGGGGGCATAGTTTAAAGAAAGATAAGATAATGTGTAAAAATCCTCTGCCAACACATAAACCTCAGCCATTGTGGAATATAGGTTTGGAACATCTTCTGCTTTGATGGGTGGCTGGATGTTCCCAAACGCGTAAACCACACCTTCTTCAACACTAATTTTTGATATGAACGTTGTCATACTTCCTTTCAATCCTTCTGGGTCTTTACCATGAATGTCAAAATACATCATAGCCAGAACGCCACCATCTTTGATTGTGTCGTCAACAAGCTTTGCAAATTCTTCTTTATCCATAACACCACCAAAATATTACCTAACGAAAATGACCTTACTATAAAGGAAGGTTTAAATGTTTTATCTTTTTAAATGTTATGAAAAGTTTTATCATGAAAATATGCTATAACAGGGGTGAGTAGATGAAAAATAATAACATCTTAATCGCAGCAGGAATTATTATAATTTTATTGGTTGCTGGGTATTTTATCATGTCACCAAATGAACAAAAAACCCGTGAAACTAACCCGGCAAAGGAAATCATAGATAATGCAATAAGTAAAGAGTATAATATTCACGACTTAACTATCACTATTAAAAAAATCCATAGTGTTGGAACTAATGAGTTGACTGCTAATGAACTTTTGATAAGGAACGGCAATGCATACTATTCTAATTATTCATTGGATGGTGCTGCGATAGAATATTATTTGACCGAAAATGGAACATACTATATGTGTTATGATCGGATTGGTAAAGAAAACAGGACGTGTGTTGATGTTACAATAAGCCCGTCATTAACTTCAGACATAAAAAATGAATTTGAACAGATACCATCATCTGCAAACTTGCAGTCATCAAAAAAATATTTTGACATATTATTTAATACCACTGCATATAAAGTTTTAAACATTGAAAATGAAACGGTTGGGAATTATAATACTGAATGTGTTAATCTTTCCATAGATTTCAAATCAATTGCTCCTGCTGATTTGGTGGCTATGGGACTGTCACCATCAGACCAATTCGTTTTATACTCTAAAAATTATACACTAAAAATATGTTATGACTCTAAAACTGGTTACCCAATGTATTCGTATATTTCATATGAATTGAACGGAAAAAAACAAATGTATGAAAACACAGTCATGGACATGAAATTGTCATCAAACAAGATAACACCACCAACTGCCAACGGGACATTAGATGATGTCGCATCATTCAAAAAAGAAATTGCAAGGTTGTTCGTGTGCACATTCAGTGATGAAAGAGATGATTGTTTGAAGAATGAAGCATACCAAAACAATAACCCATTATACTGTAGATATGTATTGGATGACATGCACAGAAAAGGTTGTTTATACTATCTAACGTCATATGTTGCCGACCCGAGAATATGTGACGAATTTACCAATAAAAATAAGGATGATTGTTTGGATAGAATGGCAAGAGAAAACTTAAGAAGTGACATTTGCCAACTTATTCAGAATGAAACAAAAAAAGAAAACTGCACAAATTATGTTAATGAAACAATAACAAACATTGAAGAAGAAAAATTAGCAAACGCAGAATGTTTTACAGATGCGGACTGCCACATCACAGGAGGATTAAACCAATACTGTAAACCTATAAACATCATAAGAAATGATACCAAATATTATCACGTGTTTGAATGTCTGCCACCGCACAAAAACATAACCACGTGCAAATGTGTAGATTATAAGTGTCAATGGGACTGGACGCCAGAATATGAAAAATGCTTTAATGAAATGGATGAACTTGATACAAAAGAATACATTGAAGAAATTATAAAAAACAAGAGCAAAGAACAAAACAATTCTAATGAAACTTCATCAGCTGAATATTGCATTAAAAACGGAACTGGATATAATATGAGTTATGATGAAGCAAAGAATATCGCCCTGAACAGCGAATGTATAATGAATGCAACATTAACTAACAACCACATCTGCAACAACATAACCGGAACATGGTGGATTGATCTTAACATGACAGAAGAAAAGGAAGGGTGCAATCCTGCATGTGTGATTGACATTGAAAACAAAAGCGCAGAGATAAACTGGAGATGCACTGGGCTGGAACAATGATTATGCCCCCTCAATAACTGAATTATCACCTATTATTAATTTTCTCTTTTTACCTTTTAATATTGCACTTTCACCTATCACTGAATCAATCAAACGAAGGTTTTCTATACCTGCATTTTTGTCAATTATGGAATTCTTTATTATTGAAGACTGGATTGTGGAATTGTTTCCTATTGAAACATTTGGACCAATGACTGAATCTTCAATCTTTACATTCTCACCAACGTAAACGGGTGGATTTATGACACTATTATTAACTGTTCCGTTTATTGTATTATTTTGTGTCAAAAGAATCTGATTTGTTTCTAAAAGTGCATTTGGTGTGCCGCAATCAAGCCATAGGTTTGCTTCATACGTCTTAAAAGTTTCACCTTTTTTTATCATCTGATTAATAACTTCTGAGATGTAATATTCGCCCTTTATCTTTCTTCCTTTTTTCATAATATAATCAATAGAATCAAAAAGTAGTTTTGAATTCCTAAAGTAATATACACCTATATTTACAAGATTACTCTTTGGATGTTCTGGTTTTTCAATTATCTTAGTAACATTACCATTATCAGTTTCAACTACACCAAATCGTTTAGGATTATCAACCTTTTTTACAAAAATTAATGAATTATAAAGCAAAACTTTTTCAAAGTCAATGTCAGTTATTGTATCACCAAAAACTATCAAAACATCATTCTGAACATGCCTTTTTGCAAGGTTAACTGCATGAGCCTGTCCCAACGGCACATTCTGCCAAACAAAAATACTATTAAGGAATGGGTATTCATCTAAAATATATTTTTGAATCATCCCGCCTTTGTCACCCAATACAAAAATTACTTTATTTGGATGCAGATTTAAGATTGGTGTAAGTATATGCCCTAAAACTGTTTTACCTGCAACCTCAATCAATGCTTTTGGTTTAGAATGAGTCAACGGTCGCATTCTTGTCCCCTTGCCCCCTAAAGGTATTATCACATCCATCATACCACCATCATAAAAAGAATGGCCACTAATGTTCATATAACAACGAATTGGTTTTAAAATGTTTTTATTTAAACAAAAAATATGAATGAAGGCACAACATATTTATTAATAGGGCTTTTAGAGTTATTGTTCGGTTTTTTCTTCTTAGTGTTATCCGCCGCACTTTACTTTTTTGACATATTTAAATTTAAACTTAAAGGAAACAGGATAATTGTTGTTGCTCTTCTCATGCTATTGGGATGGTTGCTATTTATATATGGAGGCATACAAATATTTGAAAATTATAGTTCTATAATCTGAACCGCGACTCAAAAGGATTAATATACTGATACTTATAGTTTGCCAAGACTGAATAGTCAGTTATCTGTGAAGAAAATCTGTTTCGCAATTGCCTAAACAATGTATGGAACTCTGTCAACGTAGTTGCATCATAATCAATCTCAAGGTCCCATGACCCTGTTGTGGTAGTGACATGTGTGATGTTGGGAGTATTAAAACAATAATTCAATAAATCCTTTTTGTTTTTTAATGAAAAGTTGTTGACATATAACAACACTTTATACTTTTTATAACCAAGCGGCATACGGTTTATTGATGTGAGATATCTCTTTATTATTCCACTGTTTTCTAAAGCCTTTATTCTTCTTTTAACAGTTTCTGGAGACATTGACAACTGCTTAGAAATTTCAAAGTATGACTGACGAGCATTGTTGTACAACAATGCAATGATTTTTTTATCTTTACTGTCTAATGTGATGACTGAACATGCCTCGTTATCATACAATTGTAAACTATTTCTTCTTAAACTTTTACCATATATATAATCATAATCCAAAAAGAAATCATTAATCTGTATCCCTATCGCCTTCTCAGATATATGTTGCCCAAATTTCTGCATGATTTCATTTATATATTTATCAAATTCTAAAGGATTATGAACCATTACACCGAACAATATATCCCATTCGCCATAAAGATAGCCAACCCAAATAGTTGGAATTGTACTCAAATATTCCTCAAACCTATTTTCTAATTCTTCATCAATATTCTTTAACTTTAATGCCACTCTAAATATTGTCAATCCCATTTTATACACATTAAGTTCCGGGAAGTATCGCGAAATTAATCCTTTCTCTTCCATACTTCTTAACCTATAATTCAATGTTTCCTTGCTAATGCCTGCATTCTTTGCAAGCTGAGTCAGTGAGATACGGGCGTTAAACCTTAATCCTTTTAAAATCTTTTTCCCTTTCTCATCCAAACGAGAAGTACTCATCCTAATCACTCATAATTTAGAAAGCAGACTTAATATTTTATCCTTGTGCGTGGGGGGGACATTCTTATTCTTTGAAAAAATGTCTTTTATTATTGCAGTCAAAATCTTCTTAGATTTCAGTTTACTGATTTTTTCAGCTTGTGAATACAATTTCTTTCCATTCTTTATGTCGTCAATCAATAAATATCCTATAACACCATAAATCAATGCAGTGATTTTGTCAGTGTCATTCTTTGCCAACTTTGCAGATTTAATATACATCTTTATTGCTTTTTTATAATCACCCATCAAAAACCTGTTTGCACCAGCATTCATGTATATTTGATATGATGGGAGGTATTCTAATATTTTATCATAAAGGTTTGAAAGTTTGCTATATTTGCCTTCAACCTTCAACACGTTAGCTAACAACACCATTGCTATGAGGCGAGTTGTAAGCGGAGTTTTCTTTGAAATTAACTTATTCAATATCCTTTTTGCCTTATCATATTCTTTATTATCTATTAATGATATTGCTTCTTTTAATCCAGCCATGTAAATATCTCAACAATCAATTTTAAAAGTTTTTGGGACACTAATTGTTTACATCTCGCTCCGGTCGTCTAGTCCGGTCAAGGATATCAGGCTTTCACCCTGGGGACTCGGGTTCCGACCTTTTTTCTTTCAAAGGAGAAAATAGGTTGCCTAAGAATCCCGACCGGAGCACATCTTAAAAAGGCCTCCTGTTTCTACGCTTGATCAGCCCCATAAGTTTTGACTGGTTATCTAAAAATAGAAGATCCTCACTTCTCAAACGCGCATGCAAATCAATATCAATCAGGGGAGGAGGATACGCAAACTTGTTACTCATAGAAGATAAGTTATAAACATCATTAAACGTCTTAACAGAATCATCATTAAACTCAACGATCTCTACACGCAACACTGAATCATATTCTGAAGGTGACATGTATGTAACTTTTATTGGCCACGGTAGAGAAATATCTTCAATTGTGGGGTGGGTTCCTGCACCGTATAAAATAGGTTTAACCATCTCGCCTTTTGATAAACATACATTAAGAAAAAAGATGTCATTAATATTTTCAGGAAGATTTAAGTGTTTCATGTTGTTCAGAAACACTCTGCCACGTGTATCCTTAACAATGCCCGCAAGATTTATTCCTTTTTCATAACATGTTTTATACAAAGATTTATACAATTCTATCAAACGATTGTATGAATCAAATGCTTCATCATCACTTTCAGACGGTTTGTCGCAGGGCAATGGAGCAACAGAACCATCGAGCAGTATAATGTCTGGATGGTGTTCTTCAGCAAGAATGTTAGCAATCTTAAGTTCACTCGTTAATCTTATGATTGAACGCTTCTTAAAACTATAATCTTTTTCACTGCCATGAACAAAAATCATTTCTGGATTTGGGTATTTAGAAGGGTAATATGAAACATTAGTAAGATTATCATTATTGTAAGAATATAGGCCACCTATTGCACGCAAAGATATTATGTCAAACCCCATAAATTCTTTTGCAATCATTCCACTGTCAACTGCACCTATCACTAAGTTCACTTGAGACCGTTCCAGAGTAATCTTCTCAAAGTTGTCACAAGATCTTAAACATTTTTCCCTAAGGGAAAAGATATGTTGCATAAACTGGTTCATGTTACATCCTCGCTATAAATTCTGCTACTCTGCAACTATACCCCCATTCATTGTCATACCACGCTAAAAATTTGACTGTCTTCCCAATGATTTTAGTGCTCATACCATCAATGATCGATGAATGGTCATTACCTATTATGTCTGACGACACGATAGGGTCTTCAGTATATTCCATTATACCCTTCAATTGCTTTTTAGCAGCAGTTTTTAATGTATCATTAAATGAACTTACAGAAACTCGGGTTTTCAGGTTTAATGTTAAATCACTGATAGAACCTGTCGGGACAGGCACACGTATTGCCATGCCATCAAGTTTGCCTTTAAGTTTAGGAAGAACTTCTCCTATTGCCTTTGCTGCACCTGTTGATGTGGGGATAGTGTTGATCGCTGCTGAACGTGCACGCCGCCAATCCTTCCTATGCCCTTTGTCAAGCAGAACTTGGTCATTGGTATAGGCATGCACAGTTGTAAGAAAACCATTAACAATCCCAAACCTTTCATCAATTACTTTTAATGGCGGTGCAATGCTGTTCGTTGTGCATGATGCTAAAGAAACAATGTTATGCTTTGCTTTGTTATACATTTTATCATTAACCCCTGGAACGATTGTAATGTCCGGGTCAGTGGCGGGCGCAGTTATTAAAACCTTTTTAGCTCCGGCAGTCAAATGTTTTGACGCGCCTTTCCTGTCTCTAAACACACCCGTGGACTCGACAACTGTGTCAACACCTATATCATCCCATGGCAATTTCTCAGGGTCAAAATTGTTGACAACCTTAATTTTATAGCCGTCAAGGTTAAACCATTTAGAATTTGCAGTAACTTTTGCATCAAGCGTTCCATAGGTGCTATCATGTTTAAACAAGTATGCATATTGCTCAGGATCATGAAGGTTTAATGCAACAACGTCAACCTTTGTCCCTAACATATCATGAATATACAATGATTTTAAAACGTTCCGTCCTATCCTTCCAAACCCATTTATTACGATACTTTTCATTTCCCCACCTCATAATTTTCAGATATATTTGACAGATTTGTTGCGTTTGATGAATTAACTAAATCTGTTGTATTTAAAGGTTTCTCTTTAACAATGTTCTGTTCAACAGTGACCTTTGGCGTTTCAATACAAATAATAGAAATGAAAATCATACAAAGCAAAAGAATTGATAATGCCATTATAAACCCTTTCATAGTTTCACCTACAGAATATAATAGTGTGACCTTTAATCCTTTTTATATACACATCACGACTAGAGTCACACTCAAAACCTATTGACATGTTATCAAACCGTCCAGAATACCCCTTTTCAATATACATCTTCTTAATCAGACCAAAGTCATGCGTTTGAGAATAAACCATAGCAACGTCTTCTGGGAACGGGTTACCGAACACTTTTGTTGTGTAGAGGTTGTGTGATGAGGATAAGATAATATAAATAAAAGAAAATGCTATCATTATCGCAAACAACACATCTATCAAAAATATTATCCCCTTCATTCTATCCCCTTGTATAAACTTCTAAACTAATCTTATAAACTGTACCATTGTATGGGAAATATCTTGAACTTATAAACACATTATATTGTTCATCATACGGTGACATGACCTCACTCCATTCCTTTACAACTACGCCGTCCTGATCCTTAACAGATAATACATAACCGTTTACTGACCCTTCAGAAAGGCCTTCCCTGTATACCCCCAAACATTCATTACTTAACGAAAGGTTAGTGTTTATCTTCCCATTTTTTAATATAGAACATTTTGATTTTTCAGATAATAATGCTGACAATACTGCTCGCTCGTTTGATAACATATTATATTTTGGATAATCAACAGTGGTAGTCATAAACCTCATTAATGTAAATAATAACATAAAGAAGATTAATATTGAAAATGATGCGTCAATAACTTCTATCTGGCCCCTGCTCATACTTCCACCCAACCGTAAACATTACCTTGTATATCAGACCTGAATCCACCAGGAATGGGTGATACTGCTACAAATTGTCCCCTCTGGCATACTAAGTATCCCTCTCTATATGTGATAGATACCTGTGAAGGCACAAAAACTTTTACACTATTGCCATCAACATTTTTTTTAACTATCGAATCTGCAAGAACATTGCATAATGTTTTAAGTTCAATATTCCTTTTTTCAGACAACCAAACATTCTCAGCCGACCTGATAGCTGTCACTACTGTAATAAACAAAAGCAATAAAATAATTAAAACAACTGTAAATTCAATAGTGATCTGCGCTCTCAAAGAATCACCCAATAGTCACACCTTTTTTTGTTCTTTTAATCTTAATCCTTGCTTTCCCTGAACTGTCCGGCAGAGAACCTTGCACTGGAACATGTGTAACACAATTTATATCACTGTTACCTATCCGGACATTTATCAGGTTAGTTTTCACATATGAATTAGACGGATCATACCCTGGTGGCAGAAAAACATTAACATGATTAATACTACCATCATCAAACTCTGCAAGGTAGTCAACGGATGAACAAATCTTTTCTACTGCCATTTTTCCCTCGATAATGCCTGTCTCTTTCTCAAAATTCTTATAATATGAATAAACAAAAACAAGCACAGACACAAGAATAACAAAAAGTATTCCTAACAACAAAGTATATTCAACTGAAGATTGTCCTTTTAAATGTTTCATTATCCAAACACCCTTTGAGTTGGATATAATCGTATGCCTTCTTTTGTTATCTTCATAGGAATGATTCGTGTGCTATTATTAGTCCCCCTCATCTTAGCTATTTCTATGGCTTTATCCTTTATATCCCCCTTCTGGATGACATGAATAGTTACAACACCATCAACAAGAAATTCTATGCCAAACCTGGCAATTATTTCATTCTCAATCTGTTTACCCTCTGAAGTTAATAATACAGTGCACCCCCAACCATTTATGATGCCCATCAACTTAAGGAACATCTGTCTTCTATGGTATGCGTTCTCTTGTAATAATAACAAGGAAGTTGCAGAATCTATAACAACACGTTTTATATTATGTTCTGTGATCACATCTTTTAAGTATGGGGCATCCTCTATAAATTTCTCAATCTGTTCTGCGGGATAATGTACAAAAACAAATTTGCCTTCCTTTTCTAATTGAGCAAACCCCCAACCAAAACGCTCCATGTGATTATAGATTTTATCCTTTTTTTCTTCAAGGGAAATGTATAACCCGTTCTCATTAAACTTGGTTATGCCATTGTACAAAAACTGGAGAGCGAATATGGTTTTGCCAGCACCCGCACCCCCTACAATTACGTCAACACTATTTTTCTCAAACCCTCCTTCTATCAAATCATCAAACCCAGGAATGCCTGTAGGAATACGTTCAATCATTTTATCACCTCAATGTTTTATTTAATTCTGATGTAGTGTTTGCAAGTTTAAGCAATAGGTTGTTTAATGTCTGGTCATTCATATCATGCACAAAAAGAATCAAAAATATTGAGTGAGTAACGGGATATATTAAATAATCATGTTTGTCACCGGATATGTATACATACAACTTTTCAAATGTTGTCTGCTGATTCTGACTGCCAAGCTCGTTGTGGATATATTTACTAATATTATTAACTGCTGACAACGGTTGCACAGTCTGTTGTGTAATCAAAACATCGTTTGACACAAAGACGAAAGGTATGCCATCATCACGTGCAATCCCTACTGCAGAAACATTATCATCTAACAATGTCTGCAAACCATTTTTCAAAGATTCTCTAACATCTTGCATACAACCACCAAAATCAAGGAACGACTACCCCTATATCTGTGAATTCTATCGGGATGGATACAGGATGACCGGACCATGAAGAGGACATAAACCAACCCTTCTTCTTTTCTAAATGTAACGACGCATCGGTTAGATGTTGAAGTGTGGACAAAACCTTGTTATCATGCATCTTATCTTCTATCGTAAACATAGTTGTAGCATTCAAACTGCTCAACCGTGCACCAGTTATCTGTAAAAACTTAAACACAACATCATGATTATTATATAATAAAAGTGTTGATACTGAATTAAAAACCACCCTAATATTTCTTCCTGGGGAAAACACCTCTTCCATTATTTTTGATAATGAAATGGAAATGTCGTTCAACGCATTGGGACCTGGTACGGTTATAGTGTGCATAACATCTTCTGTAACCTCTTTGCCCAACGTCCAAGAATAACAATCTATAAATTGTAAATCGCCTTTTTTATGGGCACTCCTGAACTGCCATTTGAATTTATCAGACAATTTTAAGATTTGTTCAGGTGATTTGTCTGTGGCGACATAAACTATAAAATCGCCCGCCTCAATACCCGCCTCGATAAACTGTGTCAAGAAAATGTCTCTTTCATTAGATGATGGTGCAATAAAAAGAACATTACTATTTGAAGGTATACCTCCATTTAATGCAACATCTAACCTGTCATTGCCCATTGACAAAAACGTAGTATAAGGTTCACCATAAAGTCCTAACATTTTTCCCTTTTCAGGCACACCCAATAAAGATTGCATGATAAATAAATAATAAGTAATTTTATAAGGTTTTTGATATTGATAATATTGGTGATAAGCATGAAAGTAAAAAGTGGTGTTAATAGTCTTGACAAAATTATTGGAGGTGGGATCCCAAAAGGAGATATTGTCTTAGTTATCGGAGCTCCGGGTGCAGGAAAGTCTATATTTGGTCTTCATTATGTTTACCAGGCAGTCAAGAACGGCAAAAAAGCAATATATCTGACTTTTGAATTAAACAAAAAAATCCTATTAAAACAGGCAGAAGGATTTAAGATGGACCTTAACAAATACATAGACAATAATCTATTAATATTAAGGGAATATGACATGACAAAAACTGATGTTGTAGAGATATATAAAGATATCAAGCAACTTGTTGAAACTGAGAATCCTGAAAGGATTGTTATTGATTCGTTGTCAATCTTAAGCATGTATTCAGAGATAACTGCGGGAATGGAAATCGTCAGGACACTTGACATGTCACCAACCAACCTTCATGTGTCTCCAGAGGTGCTTAGACGGGGCGCAATCGTCGGACTGATCAATATGTTTAGAAGAACAAATGTTACTGCTTTATTGATCGCTGAAATGCCAGAAGGCCATCATTATTTGACCCGTGACACCTTCTCAGAATTCTTGTGTGATGATGTAATAAAATTGTCACGCATTGAATCGACCGGGAAGAGGTTTGTGACAATCATTAAAATGAGGACTAGTAAACATGACCTTGTCCCACACAAAATGGATATCACAAACAAAGGCATTGTGATAAAATAGTCATATGATAAATCTGAGAAATGTTGGAATGATTATCACATTCATAAGATTTGTTTTTTTAGTGTTTACTGATTGTGCAAACATACCAAGGCATGATGATGCCAAAAATACTACCAACCCTATCCAATTCTGGAGTAAGAATGTTAGCAACATTAGGTAAAATATGAGAATTATCGTTATATATTTGACAGTTTGTTGGTCCAATCTTAACTTGGACAACTTATCAGACACAAAATAGATTACGGTGGCACCTATCGAAACCCCAAACAATACAAACAACCACCCATAATCTGGAAAAGTTATAAAACTGTATGCACCAATCCTGGGTTTCCCAAGCTCCACAGCCATGGGGACGGCAAAAATATATTTTGATACAAGTATGGACGTGCTTAACACAAGAAAAGATGATGATGAGTTTAAGAATGGAGTTACAAGTATTGCCAACTGGGCGGGTGATGATATTGCGGGGAGTAGCGCGGCAACAAACCCCAAAATTGTCCCGAGCAACATAAAAAAGTATGGAAATTTAACAGGTTTATCATACTGTTTGGGATATGACTGTCCTTGTGAAAAGGATGATAACAGGAAAGGTACTGCGTACATTCCTGCAAACGTCGGTAAAAGGACATTTGAAATGGGCAGATTGAACAATACCATTCCCAATATTCCTGATAATATGATTATAACCCTGTCCCACCAGCCATTAAATATTAGACTATACACAATGAATAAACCTAAAACATAAGGAATCGTTCCTTTAACCATTGCATAAGAACCAGTAACCAGTGTTGGATAAATGTTTATTATGGTGACTGCCAAGAGTGATGAGAACAATGCAGACAGGACTATCAAAATTATTCCCTTTTTGAGCTCGCCGTTTTGCATCATCTTTTGGATAGGAAAGTATGAGCCGATTGTGCTGCTATCGGGCACGCCTAAAAAGACTGATGGTAAAACTCCTAAAACTGAAAATATTCCAATGCCAATCAACATTGCTTCAGATGACACTGCCTCTGAGAAAATTTGCGCGACTGTATTTATGTGTACACCCGGAAGAATAGAAGAAATAATTCCTAAAATAATACCAATGATGATGTCAATCATGATTACACCATTAAAAATAATTTACATGTCTATATCAACACCTTTTAACTTTTCTATTTTCATGGCCACACAATACAACATGTTCGCCCGGCATGATGAATTCATCAATGTATAATGCCTTACAACAATCCAAATCACAAACTTTTATCTTATAACCATCCTCCATTTTGATTATTGAAACAACCTGTCCTGAAACTCTAAAGTTTTTTGACAGGTTGCATAAGGAAGAGGGGGCGTACGTTTCTGAATAAGAGTATAAAATAACAAGAAAAATTGTGAAAAATAAAAGGTAAACATACTTCTTCATATGTTAACACCCTTTAGACCTAAACTATTGCTTCAAAATCCAACATTTTCATTGCAGTTTCAAGGTTGATGCTGTATGCCTTCCCGGTTTCTTTAAACATGTTTAAAGGAATGAACCTCCATCCTTTTCTTGGGATTTTCCATGCAACCATTACAATTATTCCTGTATCATCATTCCATTTCTTTAATCTCTCAAACTGCTCCTTTGAAATACTAAGATTTTTCTTTTTCCATGCCTTACATTCAAAACCATAGTATGCACCATGACTAAAAACTAATATGTCTGGCGACAGGGAATTGACACCAGAACCTGCGGCGCGGATTACTCTGTATCCTTTATTGGAAAACATTCTGATAAGTTCTCTTTCTGCATTCGCACCTTTATTATACAAACAATCACCAGTTTAATATCGTTAGTAAGACTTATAAACAAAACCAATTTTTATAAGCATCGGGATGTAAACATGAATGGTGACAAAAATATGAATGTGATTTGGGAATCTGAAAATAAAGTTGTCAGGGATGATAGGGAGTTTGTCATAGGTAAAGATGTGAAATTGTTTAATACATTATCATTAATCCCAAGAAGAAAATATCATGGCTTGAGAATAGGTGGAAAAATAACGTTAATGTCACTTGGAGATTCAGTCACATACAATAAAAAAAGAATGCCTCTTAGTAGTTGGTATGATGATAAGTATCATTCTGAATGTATATTGCCGCATAAAATTATCCTTGGAAAAGATTATATAACACATAAGTTCTTTTTGGATAAAAAAGTTATAGAAAGAAGTATACACGTCACTAACAAAGTTTATGTGACATATAAACTACCAAAGAATGTTATACTAAAAATAAAACCGTTTTTTGTCATGCGAAATATTCATTCTTTAAGAAAAAATGCATTGGATGAACCAGTTTATTTTAAATCAGAAGAAGCTAAAAATAAAATAAACAAAAAAACTGTCACTGTGATACGTTACCCAACAGAAAAAGTTAGGGGGTATGGGGATAAGGAATTGATGACTTCTTTTACTGAATTGGTATTTAGAAATAACGCAAAAATATTGTTCCCGTGGGAAAGCACATCAGTAAAAAAATGGTATGATTATTATAGGTTGAATGATGAGATTTTGGCAGGATTACCATGGTTTGATGATTATGTCAGGGATGTAATGGTTTCATTTGGTCTTTTTGATAACAAAACAAAAAAGATGTATATTGAAAAATTAAAAAGTTATATGAACACAAATAAAGGAGGAGTTCCTAACATAATAGGAAAAGGGAGCAATGCAGCAGACACGGGATTATTGTTTGTAATAAATCTTCTAAAGTTTGAAAAAGAAAAGGGGTTGGACACTGCCAAAAAAATGTTGTTATCATACATAAACGGGACAGAAAGATACAAGATGGATAATGATTATTTAATTAAAGTGTTGCAGCCTAAACTTACCTGGATGGACACAATAGACAGGAGAGGAAAACCTATTGAAATAAATGCATATTGGTATGAAGCAATAAGACTGTTTAATCTCTTTGCTGAGGGAAATGGTGGCGAACCGTTCCCATTTCTTAACAAGATAGAAAAGTCATTAACTAAATTTTTTGGGAGGAATGGAATAAAAGACGTGCTTGAGCCTATGAATGATGAAGACAAAGAAGAAAACGAAAACCGTCCAAACTTTATCATTGCTTTACAATATGTTACTCCCCTAAAAGCAATGGATAAATATATAGTTAAAAGAATGCAGGAATTCTTTACACCAAGAGGCATTTATTCACTTCATCCAAATAGCAAAAGATTTCACAAATATTACCAAGGAGACCAATCAAAGAGAGATGAGGCGTACCATAGAGGCGCGATTTGGCCATGGTTATTAATGCCTTATATTAAAGTTATGAAAAGGTTCAAAGTATTTGATAAACAAAATTCTAAAAAGGTCAAAAAAGAGTTTGAGACAATGAAAAATGAAAGATGTATAAATCATATCTCAGAACTTGTTGAACCTTCAACAATGAGACAATGTGGTTGTCCTGCACAGCTATGGTCTGATGCAACATTTGAATTTATAAAAAATATATAAAATATACTGATTGTCCTTAATTTTATAAAAAAATGTGCTTAAAGATTATAAATAATAAAATAACATATCTATTGTGATTAAAATGTCGGTGGTTGTCAAAGGTGTGCCATATAATCAAATAACACAAAGAAAAAACATATTTGTCAGGTCTAAAAATAGACCTTTGACCCATTATTTTGGATTATTTCACCCAAACACCAAAAATTTCACAGAACTTATAAAGGAATATGATAAAAAGTCTGTGTTTGATGCTGCAGCAGTATCATTAGGATTATCAAAAACCATAAGGATAGCGATCAATGTTATTGGAGTAAAAGAAACTTTTGAAATCTTAAAAACAATCTCAGAAGATAAGGAATTTATGATTGATGCATTTTATAAAGTGTTTATAACTGATGAAAAATTACGAGTGAAAGTTATGGATAGAGTGGCAAAAAATAACCTGCCACCGGAAATTAAAAAGATTGCTAAGACCGCAGACGATTTATGTTGGGTAGTAAAAGTAAACAAATTATAGTATTTATAACAACTTCAGATGACTAGTTAATTTATCTAGAATATCATCATACCATGGTCCTATGCCAATACATGTTACTGTATCAGGAGCAATTTGAGTGCGACCCGCATCCCTTATCACCACGGCTGGCACGCTCTTTGACACAATCTTATATATATTTATAAGTTCTTTTTCAGATGAAACTTTCAAAACAACTTTCTTTTGTCCTTCTTTTAACCACTGCTTAACAACTTCTGGAGCAATCTTTTCTGTTTTGAGCATAGCGGTTACTGCAGCATGACTGGCCTGTGCTGCAATCTTGCCCCTTTTCATATTAAGGTCAGTCCTGACAATGATAACTTGTCGCATGATGAGAAATAAAACAAACCAATTTATAAATTTACTCATTTATTGTAATCTTTGTCATTCCTTGGGTCTTCCATTGCTCTTATCCCATTATGCCAACCCGGGTTGTCAATCTCTTCATACTCAGGAACTTTTACTTGCCCACTATGGCACATCCTTTGTTTCTCAACAATCTCTTTCAACATTTCAATCTGGATATCTGAAAATTCATCCTCAGGATAAACCCTTCTCTGCCTAGTACTCTTTAAAACTGCCTTCTCATACGGAAAACCATTGTTATTCACACGGTGTTTATTACCGTCATTATCAGTTTTAAGTCGTCTTAGTTTGGGTGTCATGGACAAATATATATACAGAATCATTTAAAAATATTTGTAAAGGAAACATAAATAAAGGTGATTAGATGGTTGGACTTTTAGAAGGTGCGATAGGAATAGGAATTTGTGGGATAGGAGCATTAATTCTGGTTTTGGTTGGCGGTATTGCATACATGTATAACAAACTAGTTGTGCTTAGTAAAAGATGTGATAATGCATGGGCACAAATTGATGTCCAATTAAAGAGAAGGTTTGACTTGATACCCAACTTGGTTGAAACTGTTAAAGGTTATGCCAAACACGAAAAAGGAATTTTTGAGAATGTTACAAAGGCCAGAAGTGCTTGGCAGAAAGCTAAAACACCTGCTGAAAAAGCTAAAGCTGAGAACATGCTTGTTGGTGCACTTAAATCATTGTTTGCAGTCGCAGAGAATTATCCACAACTTAAAGCAAATGAAAATTTTGCAGACCTACAAAAACAATTAGAAGAAACAGAAAATAAGATTGCTTATGCAAGACAGTTTTATAATGACATCGTGACAGAATTCAACACAACTATACAAAGAATACCTTATGTTTTCTTTGCATCAGTATTGGGGTTCAAAGAAAAAGAATTGTTTGAAATCGAAGGTGAAGAAAAAGAAAATGTTAAAGTTAAATTCTGAACGGTTTAAAAGAAGAAATCCTTTCTATATATTCTTCAGGATTTTCATCCTTGGGTGGGTGGGCTATCATTTCATAGAATGCAGTTTGCGGGTTAAGCGTATGTGCAATGTTTCCAACATAATCTACAATGTTCACATCAATTGGGAACGTCTCTTTCAATTCCAGTGCATGTAAAAATACTGAATAATGACAAAATCCATAAATCGAACTTATGACATCAGAAGGATAATTTATAACACCATCATTTATTTCATTCTTATCAAAAAATGTTGCAATCAACCTTCCATAGTCCTCAGTAAACCCAATCGTGAACATGAATTGTAGTGTAGTGTCATCAAAGTCCTTATGAACTATAACAGTATTATCTACAACAATCTTATTGTCTTGTTCTTTATAATTGGATATGAAAAAATAGTAATCATCAGTGTCTAACAGATACCTGAAAGTTGAATCATCTGTGAGTATTATCGATAATGGAGCCACACTAATGTTCTTATATTTTAAAAATTCAATTATGGGAGTTCGTGGACCGAGCAAAGATGACACAAAACGTCTTGAACCAATGGCTTTTTCAATGATAGAAGTCATTTTAAATTTAGACGTCCCTTTGTAAAAAGCAACATTAAACCGATCTCTTATCTTAATTTCGATATTCTTCCCTTCACCAATAATTTTCATAATATCATACTCCCTTAATCACTTATAGACATATACATTATATGTTAAATTATGGGACAATATGTTTAAAAAATAATCTGTATAAATAATAGGGGTTGATAGTAAAGCATGATAACATATTTAAACCTTTCATAACATTTTTATAGGTGCGGTGACACCCATGAAAATGAAAAAACAAACAAAGAAAAATAATAGTGATAATCAAAAACAAAGATTTGAAAATGTTGATCCTCTTGAAGATTTAACTCCTAAACAAAAAAGAATTAGGGAAAGAATAAGGTTAGCAGGATGGACAAGAGATGATCTAATCCATTTAGTGATATCTTGTAGTGTAAGTTTAAAATTAAAAAGGGCTCCAACAGCTGAGGAATACAAAAAATGGATTGATCATAATCTATATTTATACCCATACCCAAACCAGTTTTATATGTTTGGGGTATATTTTGAAAGAGCACAAGAACAAGTTGATAAAACAATCAATTCTAAAAAAATCAGAAAACAAAATAATAATATAGAAGATAAAAACTCAAATAGAAATGAACAGAAAACTGCACCTAAACTCATCCGTAAATATTTTTCAAAAATGACAGAAAAGTATCTCTATTTTGACAGGAAATTAGAAAAAATACATAACATCACATCATTAAATGATGTAATTGAAATGTTACTTTTTCATGTAGACATGGAAGGATTTATCCCATCAGTTAGGAGGTGGGACATTTTTGCAAAAAAATACAACCTCCCTTCTTCATACGAATTAATGAAACAGACCAAAATGGTTTGGTGGACAGACATAATCAAACATGCACTTGTAAAAACAAATAATATAATTGAAAAAAATCCACACTTAGTATGGAATATATGGTATAACCTTTCTAAGATGTATCTAAAAGACAGAAAACATAACCCGTCAGTATCAAATCTTCATTCATGGGTGAATAAACATACTGACATGTTCGTACCAAACAAGTTTTATAGTATTGTGAGAAAAGAGATGTATGGGGATAAATATATTTAAAAGAGAGGTGGAGGATGATGGGAAAATTAAATAAGAAAAACATAAACAAATCAAACATTTCACAACAAGAAAAATTAAGAAAACTCGTTATCGGAATAACAAATGAGTATAATGTATTATCAAAATGTATTATTCAGCATTTTCCAAACAGAAAAGAGTATCCAAAAGATAAAGTCAAACAAATTGTGTTTACTACAATACTTCGTTTATTAAAAGAGAAAGTTAAAGATGTTGATGAAAACTTCATTTTAATGATACTACATTTAAACACGGGCGATAACAAAGGACAGATGATAGATGATAACTTAAATGCCACTAACAAACGCTTAGAAATGATCAAAAACACCATCTTAAAAATAGCCATGGAAATTAGGACACAACAAAACATAAACCAATATGTTGATAAACTAATTAAAACAAATTTATCCAAATCCAACACATCATTTACAAGAGAAATATCAAAGTATAAACCACAACCTGAGGTTATGTAACAAAATAAAATTATGGTAAAATAAACGTCCCAACCTTTTTACCTAATATTGCATCTTTCATGCTCTTTGAATTGGTTATTACTGTTGGCACGCCACTATGGATTATCTCCATTATTTTGCCATGCATGCCCCCTGTAACATCAACATTTTTTGAACCTGTTAAATGGTGTTGCACTTCAGATAAGTTGTCCTTATTAATGATAGGAATAACATTGCCATTGTTATCTAAAACACCTTCAACATCGGTTATAAATATCATTTTGTCAACAGGCATCGCTTTTGACAGCACAGTCATAATCTGATCCCCAGAAAGCACTGAACCGCCCAAAGAATAATCCAATACCATATCACCGTACAACACAGGCAAATAACCTTCATTAAAATAATCAAATATGGGTTGGGAATAAAACCTTACAACTTTCTTATTATTCTGCTCAAACAAGAACGCAGGGGGCAATGAAACTGCAGGGACATTATATTTTATTAAAGATTTTACAATCAAATTAGACAACTCTGAAACTGCAAGATGCGTATCAGCAAACCCAATCTTTTGCCCTTTTGTATGAACCCCATTATTTATTTTATATTTGACAACAGGGGCATGGCCAAAAGATCCTGCACCGTGAACGAGTATCAGTTTATAGTCTTTCTTCCAGACTTTTGCTAATTCTAATGTTAACTTATCTACCATTTTTTTCCGTGCTGACTTGTATTTGTTTTTATATGTGATGACACTTCCGCCAAATTTAATCAAGATTACCATATATACAATAAAAAAAGTTATGTTTATATACTTTCCTTGAAAGTTAAAGTATATGAAAATACTTTTAGCGATCACCGGAGCATCAGGAGTAATCTATGGTAAAAGGTTGTATGAGAAAATAAAAAGGTTGGGTCATAATATAAAACTAATTATATCTGAAAACGCTAAAACGGTTGCA
>JAGGVH010000031.1 GCA_021158105.1 Microcaldota archaeon | reverse complement strand
AATCAAATTCAACAGGGTATCCATCTACATCAACAATATACCATAGTTTCCTCCATTCATATTCATCATCAGTAGTGGTCCTGTTTAGTTTTTGAACAGTTTCAATCTTGTTCTTATTTTCAATTAACGGTAACTTATCATTAAACGTTTTCATTTGTCCTTTAACAACATTGGGTGATAATGCAATAACTCCGCCTATGACCCAAGGTAATAGTTTACTTATTTTCTTTTTATTTTCCTTATTTTCATGAAAATTGTTCATTTTCATGCTTAATTTATGCATTTTTAAGTTTAAATCTTTTTCGGTTGGCGCATGATCAAACTTGGAAAATCTTGATGACAACTGAAAATCATTTTAACGTAAGTTCGCGCAAATAAATTTATAAACATCAAAATTCGCAATTATAATGGTGATAATATGGCAAAAGATAATGACACAAAAAAACTTAAGCTTAAAAAGCTCGGCAAGATTGCGCGCACTGGTGTGATGATTGGTACAATCACTGCGGCAAGCATTGCAGGCGCACAGACTTCTGGCAATAATCAAAAAAGTATTGATTCTGTTGCGAAAACATATCAACGACAATTCTACCCAAAACATTTTGACAGTGTAAAACCAAAAATTGCTGAGTTTAACGAAGACCCTTCATTGTTTGCAAAGATTGATTCTGTGCAGGCAGTTTCAAAGTCAGTAAAAAAGATTATGTCGCCTGAAGAAGCAGATGACTTGTTTTGGACGATCTATTATGCAAGAAGCAGTGAAAATGATGTGTGTGATTATATGCATCATCTTGCAGGTAAAGGTTACATGGATGTTGCAAGATATGATGTTAAATACTTATGGGATGCGGCCAGTTTGATTAGAAAACTTATAGAAGAAGGTGACCATGGGAACGCATACCAATTGTCCGCTGATATTATTGTCTTTGTAAGATATTTTCCTATTAAAGATAAAAAATTACGGAATTTGATTATGAGCAGCAATATGTTCAAATACGTTTCAGAAACATATGAAAAATTGAAAAAAGAAATAGGTGATACACTAATAAATGAAGAATATTTAGAAGATTAAGGTGATAAGTATGGCATATAAAACTCAAGATGTTTTAAACAGTAAGCAATCAAAGAATGAGTTTGATACAATAATTCAACAGCTTGGCAAATATTCAAAATATACTATCCCCCAAAATAGGATGAATGCATTATTGAACAACATAAGAGTTAAATCAAACACTAAGAAAGGATTGTCTTTATTAAAAAAAGCATTTAAAATGAAATTGACCAAACAGCAGAAGAGTCAATTGGTAGAGTATGCTGTAAAGTTGGGCAACATTGCAACTGATTATGATACTGAAAGGGCGTTGTACAACCTTGCTATTGAAAATTATTCTCCTGCAAAAAGTATTGCCCCAAAAAGTGCAATAATAAAATTATATATCTCAAGTTACATCTCACAAGCAGATAATGAAAAAAATAATAAGGAAAAAATTAAACTTTATGAAACTGCCAGGAAAGAAGCAAGAAGATATAATAATAAAAGTTCATACATTACAGCAACTGGAAGAATTGCAGAGACATGTGCACTCATTGCAGTATCAGAACTTTCAACAGAATATGGTAAGAAGGCGGTCGAGTATTGGATGGAAATTAAAGATTATAGTGCTATTTATAATTATATTATGGGTAAGAATAAGTATAAAGGTGCACCAGTCAACTTCACAAGTGATGTTTATGTCAAGGTTGGCAGAATGGCAGTCGATTGGTTATCACAGAGGTATTCAAAAACTCAACTGATCCAGGCCAATGCCCCTATTGAACTTCTAATGTCATGTGAACACAGGTCTGGCAGTGTTATCGTTTCAAAAGATAAAGAACTTTCTAAAAAGTTTGCGTTTTTTTGGGATTTGCTTGATAAAAAACATAAGCCAGAACTTAAGAAGATGTTTGAAGAATATTCTGAGAAGTATAATGATAAAACAGTTTACACATATCTGATTAAACCTAACGAAAACAAACCTAAACAGAAAAAGGAAACAGACTATACTGTAAATTCTCGAATCAGATCAATATTAGACTCGGGATCACCATCAATTTTGTCTTATGTAACAGGGAAATGGTATACTGTTGACTGGGATTTTAAAGGCACTGACGGTTATTTGTATTATAAACGTAAAATGAACAATCCAAAAATCAGTGCAAATGAAAAGGCATTTTACAAAGATATGATGGACGCATTACTGTTAATGGAAGCAGTGTTTAAGAATTCTGCATACGGTAACTCAGAAAATGACAAACCCATACGCAACAGTGCACTTAACAAGTTTAAAGACATGGTTAAGTCTCTCGAGAAGTGTAATGATGTTAAAACTGGAAATAAAATATTATCAGACTTTAAGAATGATAGTGATGTAAAATATATGATTAAGAATTATAAAGTTGAAATTACTCAAAGATAGGTGAACATATATTTAAGCCAATTTTCATATCATGTTTTTAATTCAATGGGCGCGTCAAAAAGGTTTAAAAATACAACTTAAGACCTTAATATTTGCAGTGTATGTTTAGATTGGTGTGCGTGATGTATAAATACATAATCAAAAAGATAACAGAACAGGATGACATACGAGAATTTATCCTTGTCCCAAAGGAGCAAGGCATTGACAAACATTTCTGTGGCCAGTTTGTTACTCTTTACCTGTTTGAAGATGCTGGCAATGATAAGTTATGGGACGTTACAAGGGCATATTCAATAGCATCCCCGCCAGAAGAATATCCCATGCTCAGGCTGGAAATCAAACTTCAGGGAGTGTTCACTCATAAGTTATGGGAATGTAAAGAGGGTGACATTTTAGGTGTTGACGGTCCTTTTGGCATCCACGACTTGTCATCACTACCTGATAAACCGCTTGTCATGTTTGCCGGCGGCATAGGAATAACACCCATGATATGTTATATAAGACATCTCATTCTAAACAATAATGATAGGAAGATATTACTGTTCCATTCGTGCAGGACGCGCAGTTCAAACATAAACTATGAAGAATTAAAAGGAATCGCAGACAACAATCCAAACATAAAAGTTGTTTTTGTGTTTACCCGTGACAATGATGCTCCCGGCGAACATAGAAGGATTGACAGCGAAATGATAAAGAAATATGTTACTGATTTCAAACAAAATGCTTATTTCATCTGCGGATCAAAAGGGTTTTCTGAATCAATAGAAAATATCCTGTTATCCTTCGGTGTTGAAAAAACCAACATTGTTACTGAGGCATGGTGATTTATCTTTCAACTGCGATCACTCCGTCGATCTCGTGCGATTTGTCCCAACTGTCCTCAGCAATCTCATCAGTGTCAATCTTCTTATTCCTTTTAAGTGCCTTCTTGAGTGTGTCAAAAAACACAAATAAAATGTTATGTTTTCTGCTTCTGTTTAGGATGTTTGCCCGCGCATCCCTTAAATATTTGAGTACTGTTGCCATGTCCCTTTGTTCTACGGCTTTACTGAACTGTTTAGGACTGTCTTCGGTTATTACTGTAGCAAGTTCTTCCCAAAAACCATACTTTGCACACATCTCCATGACATGAACTCGGTAAAGTGCAATCTTCTGGTCAACCTTTTCCTGCTCCCACCTGTCTATCTTTTCAACATTTTTAAGGAACCATTTTTGGATGTTTAATGTTTTTTTCCATCCGTACGCCCTTATCAAAACTTTTGACACTTCCCATGTCACCATAAAAACCGCAATGAGTAGTATGTATGCTGCGTTCCCCATACCCTGCCAAACATCTGACAATTTATTGATTATTTCAGAACGTGCAGCGCTCCATACTGTTGCAGTCATTGTGACAGATGCAGTAAGTTTTTTAGCAAACTCTTCAAATGAAAATTTTTTTGCCATGATTTCTTTGAATGGATTATAGTACTCTATCCTTTGCTCTTTAAGTTTTTCATAATATTCCATCTTTTTATGTGCTGCAGTCTTCACACTCCCCAGACTGTTTAGTATGTTTATTGCTTCGCTGTACAGCGACCGCATGAATAAGTATTTGTTTTCAGTTATTACATATATCCTGCTTTTTGGTGATACGCCGTTTCTGTCCATAAAATTTATGAGTTCCTGATACCTTATCAACAATTGCCTCCATCTTTTCAGTATTGCGACTCCATGCTTTCTCTTTTTAGGTTTTGTTGACACCCTCTCAAGTATTGCGCCAAATTCCTGCACTGCAACATCAATCGTCAACGGTGGCCTTTTGCTAAGGTTCAACCCTTTAAGTATCAACTCTTCCATTATTTTTTTGGGGTTTTTGTCCAACATAGTTATCAATGGGCGTTTATTTTCTGGCGAGAACGGGTTTTGCATATCTCTCTTTGTGCTTTTGTCTTTTGCATTGTTTTCTTTTACAGCTGACTTGTGCCCCATATGTTATAATTTATTAAAGGATATGTTTTTAAAATGTATGTTTTTTGTTTTAAGTTCGCCACATTTTGATTTTTACTTTTCAGCTACCGATACTTTTTTAAAACATTACAGGTATTCATCATACTATGTCTTCTTTAAAAGAATACAACCTTACTGAAAAGGATTGCGTTTACCTTGTAAAATTAGCGCGAAAGACGTTAGAAGAATATTTTAACACTGGAGAAAAGGTTAAGTGTGATTATGAAAAATACCCGGGCCTGATGCAGCCGATGGGCGCGTTCGTTACACTTAAAACATACCCTGACAACGAATTAAGGGGGTGCATTGGGTATCCCAAACCTGTGATGTCTTTGGGCGATGCAGTCATAGACAACGCATTGTCGGCAGCGTTCAGCGACCCGCGATTTCCTCAGCTTAACAAGAACGAGTTGGGTCATGTGACTGTTGAAGTGTCAATCCTTACCCCTCCAAAAAAGATTGAAGCTAATTCTCCCGAAGATTATCTTAAGAAGATCAAGATCGGCAAACATGGCTTGTTTATCCATTACGGTTCAGTTTCAGGACTTCTGCTTCCTCAGGTCCCAGTAGAATATCATTGGAATGTTAGGGAATATCTTGAAGCATTATGCCAAAAGGCAGGGCTACCGAAAAACATGTGGATGAGCCCAACAGTAATCATAGAATCGTTCAGTGCATTTGTTTATGGTGAGATTAAGCCCAAGGGAAAGGTTAAAAGGGTTAAACTTATCCAATGATTGATAAAGATTGGTGAACATATGAAAGAGATTGAATTGGATGTTAAGAAAATAAAAGGCAGGGTATTCATTTCTTTTCCTGTAGATTTTTGGGACCCTAATGAGACTACAAAGATTAAAGGTTATATATTCAATGGAGTGTTAACTGTTCCATTGTTCTCTTCAATAGTCGGTTTTTCTTCTAAAGAGATAGAAGTTCTTAAGAAGTTATCGTCTGTAAAGTTTGAGGATAGGAAGTTAAAGAAAATTGAACCGACTTTCTCGGCTGATGAACAGAAAGTCCTTAAAACTTTATTAAAAAAGGGTGTAATCTCAATATATTCACGTGGCAAATATAAAAATGATCCTGTTTATGTAATCCCAAACATGATATTTTCAATACTGCAATCTGAGAAGTCTAAGAATAACAGTTCACAAAAAAAACAAAAAACCAAAGAACTTCCCGACTACCTGATCCTTTCAACACAGGGTGAAGCATCAAAAATCAGTCTCAAGTATGCAGACGAGATCAAGAACGGGTTGTTAAGCGGCGTGAGAGATTTCAAAGATAAGAATTATTATATTGTTTCAAAATCTTTTTATGATTCATACGCGCCCAGGATTAGTCTTATACTGAAATCTAAACCTTTGTCGTTGTCTGAGATTGCGTCATCTTTGAAAATGAATACTTTGGCATGCAAAAGTATATTGCTATTAATGGGAAACAAGGGTGAGGTTTATTTCAAAGATGGCAAATATCATCTGGCCTGATTAATCCTCCTTTTTGTTTATGCTCATTTCATAAATCTTTTTCATATACTCATTTTCATTACACTTATCGGGCCGATCTTCAAGATATAAACAAATCATAAACTCAACATTTTCTATCGACACATACCCATTTATGCTGATTGTTTTATTGTTCATCAGTATTATGTATGCAGGTATTGCTAAAACCTCTCCAGAAGTCACATACTTATCCTTAATAGTTTGGTTTTTGTTTATGTCAATGGTCTGAATGATCAACCCATTAAACTCATTTTCAAGGTTTGAATGTTCAAGTTCATCCTTGCCCTGCTTACAATAACCACAATCACTGTCGTGCGGATCAGTGTAAAGGTATAGTAATGTGATGTTATATCGGTTCTGGGTAGTGTTTTGGGTAGTTATATTTTGTTTAGTGGGCACAGTGGTTTCGTAACGATTGTTGATAGTCTGGTTCAATAAAGAGTTGTTTTTGTGCACTGTCTGGTTATTTTCTTTATTCAGTTCAACATTTTCTGAGATTTTAGTGGTGATGATTATTCCTATCAGGATGATCAGTAACATAATAAAAAATATTTTTAACTTGCTCCAATTGTCCTTCCCCATATTTCTCCTTTTCACGAATAGGTATAAAAAGATATCTGTTGTAACATAACAGAGCAACCAGGTAAAATAGGTATAAAGGGTGATGTGTGGTGAGAAGGTTATGGTTAATAGTATTGGTTTTTGTTGTGGTCGGGTCAGTGCACGCTGCAGGGTTTAGCATTTCAAAATACCTCTATCCAAACGAATCTATTGATTCAATAACATCTGAAATGATAACATATCATAATGAGAATTATACGCTTTATTTGTACGATGATAATCCTTTGCTTCTTGTTTATGATGATGACGTTGTCACAGACAGTGATGTTGTAAAACCTGTGTTGAGGTCATATTACACAAATAAATACTTCCCAAACGGAGTAGACCTGTCTGGCATTCAAGATAAGTTGGTCCAATTTAACAAGAGCAGGAATATGGATTATAATTATTCTACAAGGGATTTCACAGCGCACACTCCTGAGGATTCATGCACGCATTCATTAGGTTTTGTTGACACGTCCGGGGGCATTGATTTGGATATGTGCTATGACAACGAGTCATGCTACAATGTTGCCCTTGGTTTGGCGATGAGGTTTGAAGGCAAGAAGATTGATTATGACGACGTTCCTCACTTTGCAGAAGTGATATTAAATTATAGGAATGACATAGTGGGCATAAACAATAATCTTGAAAAGGCAATGAACTTAACAACCACGTCAGATGTTGACACGTTATATGATAACCTTATGCAGTTAAAGTCTGCGATTGCAAGCATAAAAACATATGCAGAAGACGTAAAAGAAACTCCTGCAAGATATCCCGACAGTACGACTGCACCTTGTCTTTATGATGCTGCATACATTGAACAGCATGGCAAATGTTTTGGGTTCTGTTCAGAACTCCCGTATGATATTGATGCATTGGATGACGCAATTGACGACGTTGACGATTTATTAGATTCTGCTGAACCAATCAGCAAAGCGGATGACATATCGGCTGAGTTGGCTAAGCAAGGCACCGAAAGAAAGGATTATTCTACAAAAAAGGGCATGCTTACACAGTTAACTATTTCGTTCAACGGTGTTGAGAACATGCACAACAAATCTTTGAAAGAAGCTGATGACGTGTTGTTGCTTGTCAATCATGCTGAGCTTGCCAACCTTACTACTACAATTAAGGAGTTGAGAACTAAAATCCGGACAGAGATTGATACTATCAATGTTACAAACGATACAGAAAACGAGATTAAAACGTTGGGAAACGATTATCTTAAACTTGAAGAATTGTTAAAGACAAACATTACAGCTGATTATTATAAAATCGCACAACTACGAAAAGAGATTGCATCACAGTTTACTAAGGAAAAGTTTATCATTCCAAAGACAAAGGAGTATGTTGAGAAGTATAATGCAATAGGTGAAGAATATAATAAACTGGAACAGACCTATTCCCCCCCACTGACGCCGAACGGTTATAAGAATTATTATGAAAAATATTCTGCAATTTCATACAACCTTTCAGTGCTTTATAATGAGATTTTAAGTACGCAGAGCGGTACTGTTTCACAGGTGGCAACCAATGTCAAACATTCAGCGGTTGATGGTGCCTTTACGTTGGCATCATCGTTTGTTTCACTTGATACAGGAACAAAGAAAAGTCTTGAGCCGGTGATACCCATATCTTTATTGGTTGTTACTGACTTGTCTGTGATTTCAATCATCGCGCTTGCGTTTGTGGGACTGGTTTACACGAACAGGTTTTACCTTGTGAGGAAGAGGATAGTGATAACCTGGGCGTTAGGGTTTTTAGTGATAATAACCATTGTGGGTGCAGCATCAGTTGCAGGATGGTATCTTATGACTGAGGGCGCCTCGCCTACAGATGTTGACGGCGCGATAGCGGCAATAAAGGGGGCAAACGAAACGATCATAGCCGTTGATGCATCGGGCGCGTCAACAGATTCAATATCTGCAATGAAATCATGTGCAGCAGAGCTGTTAAAGAATTCAGAACTTAGCAATGCAAAATATTATGTTATCGAGCCTGACAGGTGTTTGTACAACGGTGCAACAAAGACGCCAGAAGAGTGTTATGCAGATTTGGAAACAACACCCAATATTTACATGGTTTACAACCGCGATGATGCAAAGAAGGGATACTTCTTTAATGGTGATAAAGGTTCAATAACTATCTCGGGCGAAGCTGACATATTCAACGAATGTGAAGTGTTTTATATGTTTAATGATTAAAATGGAAAGGTGATAAAATGGCAAAAAAAGATTCATCAACTTCAACCAATACAAAAAACAATAAAACTAAATTAATCATAATATCCATAATCGTCCTTATTGCATTGGGCGCAACATTATATTTATTCTTTAACAATAATAATAGTCCAGAGATATTTTTCAGTAACTTTATTAAGGCTGACAAGGTCGGCCTGGTTGTCGATCTAACCAATGTTCAAGATAATCAAATAAGACAAAACATGATGAATTGTGCGGTTGACTATATCTCTTCCATGGGTGCGTTTATAGCAAGCGGCAGACTGGTTCATTATGAGATAGATAATAATCTGTGTTATTATACTGATTATGGAAAGAATGAAAGTGAATGGCCGGACACTCCAATAACTACTAGTGAATGTGTGAAAGAGTATTCAAAATACCCATACATCTTAATCATGCCCGGTGACAGCCACACGTTTGAATTCCATCAAAATTACGTTGTAATCCATATAGGTAAAGAGTATAACAAAGGTGATTGTAGTTTTTCAATCGGGAAAAAGTAAAAGGATAGTTTTAATATTCTCCAAACCATAACTCTATTTCCCTTTTTGCGTCGTCATCATTCTCAGAAGCGTGTACTATATTCTCAACAGACCTGTTTTCGTATGCTGACAGAAATGCAGTGTCAATTGCATAATCACCGCGGATCGTTCCGGGGTTAGCAGTTAATGGGTATGTGCTGCCAACAATTTTTCTGACAGTGTCAATCGCATAGGGACCTTCTAACACCATTACTATTACCTTGCCTCGTGTTATGTATTTTATCAGGTTGTTTAAGATTTGTTTTCCGATTGTCAACGGGTCATCACTCCCCAAAGTCTTAACCACATCATACCCTTTTTCTTTAAACTCACTGATGGTTTTTTTGCCAACCTTTTTACACCATACATCATCTTTATTATAATGTTTTCTTGCGAGTTCTTCACTGGCAACCATCATTTTCATTCTGCTGATTGTCAGGCCAACCTTTTCGAATCGTGTTATGATTTCGCCAACTATCTTTTTTTTAACACCGTCAGGTTTGATTATTACTAATGTCTTTTCATTCATAATATCACCACTCCAATATTTATGATGTTTAAAACGGGCCCGAAGGGATTTTTAGGCGCCCTTTTTTCTCTTTGAAAGAAAAAAGGACAGAACCCTCGGCCTACTGCTTTCCGAACCGCGGGGGCACATGCTATTGAACTAACGTTCAATGCACACATGAATCTGAACGATTCATTTGGTCCCCCTCAGTTTTAGGGTATTCCTGATCCCCCTGAATTACAAGGGAATTATTTCCGAACCGCAGGAGCACATCCCTAAAAATGGTTTAGGAGGCAGCCGCTCTATCCAAGCTGAGCTACGGGCCCATATTAACTATTTTTTAAAAGAATGCTTTTAAACTATTAGTTTAATCAATCAAAACCTATATAAACATTATTTGCCATAAACATTAACATGCCAAAGTATAAACCAAAGGTCCATCGTTCCGTATGTTTATTGTTAACCGGAGCTTTCATAACATTTTCCCCAATGGTTGGGTTTACTCAGCCGATTGGACAAAGAATTCGTATGTATGGTAAAAAGAATTCTGTTCAGGATTCAATACAAACATCTATTCCTGATTCAATTTACGATCGTATTTTTGATGCAATATATTTCATGGACAAAAACGAATATAAAAAAACATTTAAAATTGCCGAAGCACTCCTGGAAAGTCCAGTTCCATTAATTTCTGATAAGGGGTTTAGCATTTTGGAAGACATAGTTAGAAGTCTAAGAATGCCAAAGTTTAGTTTTGATGACAATGGTGAAAAGATTTATCTAAAAAATCTGAAAACTTATCATAATATTTTTCTTAAATATATTAATGAATGCGAAAAAAGAGGAGCAGATATTTCAAGAAGTGTTATTGAAAGGAAAAATGCTTATGTTTCAGCAGCTTATATCCTTCAAGATTTGGGGGAAAATGATAAAGCAGAAGAATTTTTTAAAAATGCTAGGTTAATACTGGAAAAGGACATGGAATAAGACATAGTTATTTAAATAAAATATGTTAACAATGTTTGGTGGTATCATGGATGGGTATAAGAAAGTATTGCAAGATCCGTATCGTTACGGTCTTTCTATAGGCTCACAATATGGGAAGGGAGTTGCATGGGATGTTGCTGGTTTGACTCTAGAATTAAGAAAAGCTTTAACTAAAGCTGGGAAAAACCCTAATAAATTAAACAATGCAGTAAATCTCTATTTAGAAGCCATAGAAAAGTTTCCAGCTGCAAAAGATACATTCAACAGAGAATTAAGAAAAGCTGTAGGCAGTGTTCTTAAGAATGTTGAAAAGGGTAAAGATTTGGGGTATGATTATGCTGCCTTAAGATTTTTTTTAACATTATACGAACATGATCCGTCATTCCGAACTAAGGACACGTATGCTAACATTGATAAAATCAAAGATGCAGCGAAAAAAATATCTGCAGGCATTCCCGAAATTTGGGGTAGAAAGGGCGACCTTTTGTATGCAATTTATTTGTTTAAGTTGGAAAATAATTTGATAGGAGAATCAAGTCGTTATGATGCCCTTTCCGAGATATCTTTCATGTATCAAAAAGCTGCAAAATTATGCGATCCTGAAACCAAAAAAGAAGAAAAAATGTTTTACATAGTGAACGCCGCGTGGGTTTATGCTAATGACGGCCAATTTCTTTTTGCTAATACCATGTTGGAGGTAGAAAAACTTCCAAGATTAAAACGCATATTTGCATGGGAAGTGATGGCTAAAAAGGCAGAAGATGAGGGCAACATTGAACTTGCACTTGATTGTTATAAAGAAGCACTTAAGATAAATAAAACTGTGCCTGGCGAAGAGTATAGAAAGATGAAGCAGGAACAAATTGAAAAGGAAATGAAACGTATCCAATCATAATACTTTTTTATATTCCTTAACAGCAACTTCTGGCAGTACAGAATTGAATGCGCATCCTGTGCCAAACTCAAACCCTGCCCACTTGGCAATTCGCGGGTAGATCTGGACATGTGTTTGCAAAGAGCTGCCTTTTGGTGACGTCAATATTACAATGTTATAACTGGGGTAGTTTAACATTTTATCAAGTAATATAATCGTCTTATGAACACTCATTGCAAGGTCATTCAGTACAGTATCGTTCATTTCATCCAATCTAGGATGAAATTTTTTTGGCACCGCCCACACTTCAAAATTGAACTTTGAAACGTATGGACAAAAAACAATAGTATTTTTTGTTTCAAAAACCATTCTTTCCTTTTCAAATGATAATAGTTTTTCCAACTTGTTCTCAGGTTCTTTCCTAAAATATTTGATATATTTTTTACTTTCGGGGAACTTTTTGTTTGATGATACAAGTTGCCAATGGGTGTGTTCTAATGATGCTCCAGCCGTTATTCCCTCGTTCTTGAAAATCAATACGCTTTTTATCTTTTTATCTTTCATGTTCTCTTTGATTCTTTTCCTGAACACCTTAAACAACTGAACCGCATGGTGTTTTGAAATGTCTGAAAACGTTTTATAATGGTCAGGTGTTTCTATTATGACTTCATGCCACCCATACGCCTTTGGGTATAAAGGGTGAACACCATAATATTTGTTGGGAATTACACGGATTATCCACTTATGATTTTCCTCAACTCTATAAATCTCAGGGGGCGTTTTGTCTTCATTTCCCGGGCAGAATATACAGTCACGTGGCAAGATTTTCTTTTTAGTTTTAGGAGTAACGAACTGTTTAGGCCGTTTACTGCGGTTTGCAGTGTATATTACACATCGTCCGAATACATCCTTCCTGAATTCGTTTTCAGGAATAGTATAATGCCCAGGGAAAACATAAACCCGTTTATCATATGAACGTGCTGACGTTGTCAACCTTATCACCTTTACCCATCCATTCTTTTAGCATATCGTCCAAAGTCTTATCCTTTTCACTGGTGTCGATAATCCTTTTCCTTACTTTGAACAGCACGGGCTTGTTCACTGCTTCGCCCGTAAGAAAAACTTCGCCCACTGCCAATCCTGGTATATCCTTTGCCATCTGTGTTGTGAACCCTTCTGAACTTTCCTGGATATGTTTAATGTCGTTAGGGTTTGTAACGCGCAGTATTGCATGAGAATTGCACTGTGATAATACTGTCGTGTCCAGTTGCACAGGACGTTGTGATATGACGACGAGCGATGCACCGAACTTTCTTCCTTCTCTTGCGATTGTTTGAAGGATTGATTTGCTGATATTCTTGTCCTCCTTTGCCTGGCTAGCAAAATTGTGCGCCTCTTCAATTATTAATGAGAACGGTGGCAGTTCATCCTTTTTCCTTTTATTGAACATCCTACGGGCGTAGTATGACACAATTATCTGTTTGATGGTTAAACTGTCAATCTCTCTCAGGTCAATGATTGACAACTGCCCGGGCTTAACAAGTTCATGGATGTTGATACTGTCAACTTTGCCGAACATGCCAAACGTCTTAAGGTATTCCAGCCATTTAATCAAACTATTTTTTGTGTTGGTGCTGATGTTTGATTCTTTAACCTTATCTATCACCAGGTCAATGTCATACGTCCCCTGGACCTCTTTTTCGATCTTTGCCAACTGTGACGAGATTTCCCTGGTTTGAATGCCTGTCAATGACATCCAATGTGCCAACATCATCGGGTCAACATTCTTAAACCCTATTTTAATGTTTTGTATTACTTTAACTTTTCCGTTAAACTCTTTTGGAAGACTTTTGAAGAGTTTTGAATATTCGCCGTGGACATCAATAAGGATTATAGGGAGCATGGTTTTTCTTTTCATTAATTCCTCTAATATGACTGAAACAAAGTATGACTTCCCGGCACCTGATATTGCCAGGATTGCCAGGTGTTTTTTTAATAGCCTGTTCATATTAATTTTTACTTTTAAGTTGTGAGTATTGATGTTGCCAAGCCATAACCCTTTATCGTCCAATCCTAAGATTTTTGATATTGACTGGTTGTCTGCAATCTCAACGTTCTCTCCGGGATTGACTGGAAATATTACTCTTTCAACTCTGTCGCCTTTAATCTCGCCCATTATTAATGCGTCTGCAACCTTGAATTCTGATTCTGTTGTGGGATAAATCTGTGACAACGACTTTTCTTTTTCATAATATGAAACTGAGTCAGCATGTTCATAATACGGGTTGAAAGTATAAATCTCTTCAACGACTGCGATGACATTGTTAACTTTAACATACATGTTCTTTTTAATGTCGCCGCTAATCACAAAAGAAAACTTTGTAGTGTTCGGAGAATCCTGTGTTGAAATGACAGTGCCTATGCTCATACATATCCTTTCCCAGTAATATTTATAACATTTTACATTTGTGTTTGTGTTAGGGCAGTATTTCGCAAACTTTATAAATCTTATTAAAGTTATATACGCATCTAAACATAAATGCTCATGAGGTGATAAATGTGATAAGAAAAGGTCAGGCGGCCATGGAATATTTGATGACATATGGCTGGGCGCTGTTGATAATAATCGTAGTGATGGCAATATTCGTTGGATTAATAATGAACTTGCAGGCACCAGAACGGTGTGATTTCAGCAGCCAGGGATTGATATGTAATAACCCAATGCCAGTGATTTCTGGAAGCAATCTAAATTTTAGGTTGGGCAACGGTTTCCAGCAGAAGATTACTGTGACAGGGCTTGCATGTGTTGATGATGTGTCAGCAGTCGCGGATGATGTCGATTCAGGAGATTGGCAAACTGTTAGTGATGGTGATATTTCACAAGGTGGCTATAAACAATTCAATGTATCATGCAAAGATCTTTCAGGGAATGATGCTGCTAGTTCTCTCAAAGTTGGTGAGACATTCAAAGGCAAATTGTTTATCAAGTATAAGTTTGCTAATGATGTAGTAACTGACAGGATAGCTGATGCAACAATCGTTGTTAAGAAGGTTGCATAAATCTATTTCTTTTTTATTTAATTTTTCATACTTTTCTTTGCGTTTGTTTTCTTCTAACTTATTCAAACTCAAACAATGTCTTTTGGGGATGCGAATATTTTATTGTTTTATCTTTTTCATTATTTAATATAACTTCAACCTCACCATAAACACCGTCATATCCCGGCTTAATCTTGACTTTACCTTTCTGCATGTTTAGTATCGCCTTTCCAATGACTGGGTTAATCATGTTTATGTCCTGTGCATGCAGTGCGTTCCATTCATTGCCATAAGCTTTGATTATGTTAAAATATTCCTTCACAACTTTCTGTGAAATCTTGTTGACACCTAACACTTGTGCAACTATTTCTCTTAACGGTATCAGATGTTCAGTTTTCTGTGCATCTTCTGGGACATACCCTACCGGTCTGTCTGCCAAGTCGTCAATCCTGTGGAGCACGCCAAGTGTTAATCTTTTATGGCATACAGGGCACAAGTTGTTATACTTTTTGCTTTCAGAAGGCGGCAATGAAACGTTACATTTCCTGTGCCCGTCCCAGTGATATTTGCCCTCTTCTGGATAGAATTCAACAGTCCCAACCTTTTTCTTCCTGATATGTTCAATTATCGTTTTAAAGTTTAATTCATCCTCGTTAATATAAAACAAGGTCATTTCCCTGCCCAGGTTTTCGGGCGAATGCGCATCACTGAACGACACTAATGTATACTTGTCAAGTGTGCTGAGTCTCCAGTTCATTGCAGGATCGCTGCTAAGTCCAGTTTCAAGGGCATGAATCTTTGTGACCATATCTTCATACGCATCTTCAAGCGAGTCAAACCCTGACTTTGACCCGAACACGCCAAACCACGGCGTCCAAATATGGGCAGGTATTATTTCAATATTGTCTGATATTTCTGATATCTTCTCAACCAGTTCAGCAGATGACATTGACAAGACCGGACGGCCGTCAACTGACAAATCATTACTCTTCCCAAGCACGTCGTTAACCTGCCCAGCAGTGTCAAAGTCTGGCGCGATTATGACATGATGAATTTTTCTTGTCTTTTCAAGCTTATTATATATCGTTGAAACCTCAACAGTCAACACATACTTTACATTATTATATTCATAAACAGTCCCATGATTATCTGTCTTCCATGGGTTGAGTTTATCCCTGATTTCTGCAAACCATTTTGGGTGTGTGAAGTCGGCAGTCCCCAACAATCCAATGCCTTTATACTTTGCCCACTGTGACAACGTCTTGATCTCATTCCGTTGCGACGTTGCCCGGGAATATTTAGAATGGAAATGAAAATCTGCGCGTATCATATTATTTACCCTTCTTGCCACGTTTTGACCTTTTTGACTTCTGTTTAGTTTTCTTATGCTTTTTAATAGTTTTTGGTTTGATTACTTCTGACGACTGCAACATCTCCTTTTCTGTCTTGTCGATCAGTCTGTTGACGTCCATGCGCAGCGATGCTATCTGGTCTGATAATAGTATGATTGCTTTCTCAACAGATGACAACATCTCATCTTCCTTTTTGTGCTCCTCTTCAACACTCTTCTTTTTCTGTTTTTCTAAGATTTCTTGCTTCTTTTCTAATATGATCATGTCGACATTATCATTCATGTCAATCCCGGGGATCTCAATGTTTGCTGATACGCTCCCAGCAGTTTCAACCTTGATTGTGCACACGCCTGCAATAATGTCTAATATGTTCTGTTCCCTTTCCACGTCTTGGATGTTGATATACGGAACAGTGATTTCATGTTTATGTATTATGCCCTTGCTCAGCACCAAACTTATGTCAGTGATTTGGTACATGTATGAATAATATCGTATTGTTGCCATGATTAACAAGCCTAAACTGATAATAACATATATAATGCCCAACATAGTAATTATTCCATTATGCGTGATTCCGCCAAAAGACAATTCTCCAATATAATACATTCCAAACGCCAGGGCAATGAAGATTATTGTTATCACAGCCAATGGAATGCCCGCCCATTCAATAAAAACCTTTTTTGATATGTGTTTCATAATTTTATTTAGTTCACATATTTTTATAAATCTGCCAGATGTGATATTTATTGGTGATGACATGAAACGTGCATCCATAGTATTTTTGTTGTTGCTCTGGCTCAATGTCTTATACTCACAAAACATGACTGCCAACCTTTCTACTGATTATTGGACAATGTGCAGCGGTGCACATGCTAACCTTGAACAGTTTTCTTATTATGAGCCTGACATTATTGCAAGCAGGGTCAATGAACTTGAAAGGTTTAATGGTATTAGCAAATACTACATCCTCCAATTGTTTGGTTTGGAACTGTCGCCCATTTCATATTCGAGTTCGCTTTCCAACCTTCAAACGCTCAGCAACACATACCATAATAAGCAGTTGTCTGACATTAACAAATTGATAATGGAAAGCAGGGATGAATACGCCACTGCCCGCAGCGAATATCAGTCATACTTGTCATCAGTCATGTCTTTGGGTGTTGATTGTGATGAATATTTGAATAGGAATGATAGTATAGGATATTCAAATTGTTTGGTCGAATCTGAGATGTTTGGAAACTATATCAACAATGCAAACATCAAAGAATGTCTCATCGCCCAGTTTGAGAATCCTGATAAGGTTGACTTGACATCTGACAAGATTCGCGATACGGCAGCACAGGACGTGTTAGAATGTTTTGAGCACACTTCGATTGGTGATACAGGTCCAGTCTTTGGGTTCATCGGTGAAATTGTGAACGGTTTGACAGGTTCAAATGACCATTACAGAAAATCATTGACAAACATTATTTCCTCATTAAAAAAGTTGAATGACGCTTACAACCAGCTTCATTCTATAAACAAGAACGAGATTGAAACAATAAGGTACATGGGCGCATCATCAGATGAGTATGACCCTGACATCAGGAGCGAGTTTGAAAATGTTACTGAGCAGATTGGTTCGATGAGCCTCAGCCCGGAATGCCACAGGAATTTGGCGATAGGCAAAAAGTACGGGAACAGTTATATCGGCTCATGGTTTGTTGAGGATGCGCTAGAAGGTCAATCGTATGACAGTGAACTGTGGAAAAACAGGATTGGTGAAGCATCGTTTGGTACGTCAACTGCTAACTTAATATATATGTCCGGCTGTAATATTTTTGGTGTTTTTGAACCGATAGGACCTATGGCCAGCCAGTTGTGCGTGTTGGCTAATGATTGGGGAACAGACACCGTCAGGTCAATCATGGAATCGCTCAACACAGAACGTTTGACATCAATAAGCCAGGTTTACCCTTTGATCTATTCAAGGATAGTCATGTATAACTTGGTTTCAGACAATGGACTGCTGGTAACAGAAATGAATGCATATGATGCTCTTCAGCACATTAAGCAGGACATGGATGATAAAGATTCGATGTTAGAATCGCAATACAACCTATGTCACAAAACACTAAACAAAAACAAGGGCGAGCTTGATTTTCACAACATTGGAAAGATTGACGTCACAAAATATGTTTTATCGGGCGACATTAATGTTGATGAGGATTATGAAATATATGATTATAATAGTAACCTTGGGCGCATCAATAGCGTGATTGACAACATGACTTATAATTATGAAGTTGCAAAGGCAACAAAAAAATCTATGGAGAACGGGTATGCAGTAAGGTATAAGAGTTTCATGTCTGCAATCAGTTTATGCAAAAAGAGCAACACAAAAATTAATGATACATTGTCGCATGCCGCTGACGATGTTGCATTGTTTGAAGA
Organism: Microcaldota archaeon; assembly: GCA_021158105.1. Classification (GTDB taxonomy): domain Archaea; phylum Micrarchaeota; class Micrarchaeia; order Anstonellales; family JAGGVH01; genus JAGGVH01. The sequence continues at coordinate 28,098 of JAGGVH010000031.1, read as the reverse complement.
TTTTGTCCGCAACAAAATTAATACTTGTAAACAACATAGTAGCAATCCCAACAGCCAATACCTAACCAATCTTGCAAGGGAGAAGTGCGATTCTGCTGAGCAGAAGTTTATGGGTGCACACGATGTGGGTTCACTGGGCGACAGGTTTAAGTTGCTTGAAGAGTCTAACACTTTAGCAGACAGTTCAATTGCATATTATGAAAATAGGTTGAGCGACGACCAGGTTGCCCTTATAAAATCAACACTGTCAACATACAAAGATTATATTGACTGTGCTGGCAAGGATAACGTTCCGGTGAGTGTTACAGCGTTCCATAAGGAGTTGTATAATTCCTTTAGTAAATGTATTGACCCAAAAGATGATGAAAGCATCTTAAACTGTGTAGATATCCCTGGCAGGGTTGCGCAGCGTATAACCGAACTTAAAATTCATGAGAAGCAGGCCAACTCAGGCTTGATTAGCCGTTATGCTTCTTTAAAGTCTAAACTTTCCAACAAACGCGTTCAGATGGCGTTACCGTCTGACTTCTCAAACAAATATTCTGATGTTTCAAAGTATTTTAACAATGATGATCTTAATTATGACATATTCTTCTGTCATGCCAATGATGTAGATTCTAAACTTGCTACTCTTGAAAATGAATGGGACAATGCTGAGAAGGTTACATTATCGCAAATCTTGGGGCAGTATGCACAGGTGCACACTGTTGGCAGTGCGCCGGTCATTGACACAAAGACATGCAACAATATCACGATTGACATATACAACCCGACACAATTGAATGGCAGCAATATCGAGTTTGTGATAAACAAAAACATTGATTTCATACAGAATGACATTGTTTCAAAGTCGAGCGATATTGGCTCAGTAGTAAGCACCAGGTCGGGCGTAAAAGTTAAGATGAATTATGTCAGACCAAATTCTCATTATTCTGTCAAGATCATGCGTTGCGCAGTCATGTTGTCAACAATCTCAAAGACAGAATCTTTTGATTATGTATCACAGTCTGATTGCGTTGGGTCTGCAACTTTAAAGTTTAAAGGGTATGAATCGCCGTTGTACGGTGCAGTTGTATATATTGTTGTTCCAGAACATTCCCACATAACAGAGTCGACATTGAACGGGAGAAGAATTACTGGCTCGCTTGTAGGCAGTGATAAGGTTAAATTCGTCACCACGCTTAATGATAAGAACGTGCAGACGTTATACGTCCGTTTCCAATGCTCTTCGCCTGTTAAGATTGAGAAGGAGAACATTATCATTAAAAATGAAACATCCAAGATCATGACAAGTTATGACTTGAAAATATCTGATGCGTCATACCTGTTTAAGGATACAAATGTCCTTGTGACCGATGCAGATGCTCATGATATTTCATCTTTCCAGATAACTTATAACGGTGCACCTGTTACTGCTGTCCAGACATTATCATCACACGGCATAACATACTCATTCCACGTTGGCGAGATCGCACCAGGCTTAACATACACGTTTCATGTGAGTTATGTCATCGATAACATTGCGGAATATGTTATGAATTTAAGGGATAAGGTTTCGCCGTTGGTTGCCAAATATGGCACGGCCGATCAAAAACAAGAATTAAACAATATCAATTCTCTTATCCAGCAGGAAAAGTATCAACAGGCGTTGCCGTTGTTGATAAGGTTGCAGGGCGAGATTGAAGAGAGTGCAATGGACAGTACTATTGCAAAGCAGAGGTATGACGATAATGTTAATCGGACGATTGAGCAATTAAACAGTTTAGAAAACTTTAGTAGTATTATGTCGCAGAACGGGTTTGATAATCTGAGCAGTATAACTGATACTGCTGAACAATTGTTATCAATGGCGAACACAGAATATCTCAACGGCAATTATACTGGCGCGTCGCAACTCCTTGATAATACATCATCATTGATTGACATTGACACGTCAGCATACCTAACCACATTGTTCAATTCACTGTATTCAGATTATGAATCAGTGTGTGACGAATATTATCAGTTAAACATCGTAAATGCTACTGCCGACGACCTAATATCTGAGCTGGCACGGATTGAGAGGGACATGCGCAGCAGTGTTACACCTGACAGTTTGTCAGAGTATAAAGATAAACTTCAACAGCTCAAAACCATTGTTTCACAACTCAAGTCAGAAGTTGACATGTCTTTCCTGAGTTCTGTTGACAAGTTCAGAAAAGATGTTTTGTCAATGTCAAGTTTAAATGACAAGTATTCTGTATGGTATAGTTTTGTGAAAAGTCACAAGACAACGAGCGGGCAACATATATTAAACTTCCCGATAACTCCTTCTGACCTTAAGAAGACGATTTCAAAGGCACAGTCCCACCTTACTACGCTTGACAAATACACAAACAACCCGCAAAAGCTTAAGGCTGCATGGGATAAGGGGGCTACGGTCAGGCAGTTGTTCTATCAGAAAAGGAAAACATTCAATGATACAATACGTTTAATGGTCAACATGACAGGTACATATTTACTTTCTGGCAGACAGAAGTATGAGATTTGCAAGAATCTGGTTAGTGAGAAGGGGATTACAGAATATGATGATGACCTTGAAGAGATCAATTCAGTGTTAGACTCTGCTTCAAAATATCTGAAATCTGGCGATTATGGCAAGGCACTGGTTTATTCATACACTGGCATGGCAGCAGTTGAAGCGTTAATAGATGAGGTTAATGCCCCAGAATCAAAACCTGCTGACATGACGTTTATCATCATATCACTGTCAACAGTCATCGTCATAGGATTAATTTTATATTTCATCTTTGGCAGGAGTAGTAACGGCAACAGTGGAAACGGGGTTGCATTGTTCACTGATAAGAATAAGAAGCATCCTAAAAAACTTACAAAAGTCAAAACATTGCAGGATCAGTCATGAAAACTTCATCATCCAAAATGTTTTCCATTTCTGAATTGTATAAGTGCTCATAAATCTTCTTCAACCGCAGTCCAATGTTTTTCAAGTCATGTTTTTCAGCAAGCCGCCTGCCGTTTGAAACAAGTTTCTTTTTCAATCCGTCATCCTCACTTAACATAGTTATCAGAGTGATAAATTCTTTATTGTTCATTCCTTTTAATACGTTTTCTTCATGGAACAGCCAGTCGCGGTACACTGGTATGTCCCTGACGATGATCGGCACGCCAATGCTCGCTGCTTCCAATATTACAATGCCCTGGTTTTCTTCATATGATGGGAAAAAGAATATGTCGCCGGCTGAGAACGCTGCTATGATGTCCGGGACAAACCCTGAGAATTTTAGGTTGAACGGTGGGGTTTCAAGGTAGTATTTTATCTCTTTATTGCCCACCACAAACTTGTCATAAACTTTACCGAACCATCTAAAGTCAAACTGTGGCAGGTGTTCTGCAACATCACAGAAGTCAAACACACCCTTTCTTTTGAACACTTGTCCGACGCTGAACACCAATTCCCTTGAAATCCCGTTTTCTTCCCTGAACAATTGCCCGCGGGTGTTATCCTTCTTAAATTTGTTAGTGTCCACACCGTTGCTCACAGGTATTATCGGCACGCCAAGGTTATATTCAGATAATATTGTTTTTGTGTATACTGACGGGCACAATACAATGTCGCCTTGCGAATAAAACATCTGCAACGTCTTTTTAACAATCGGTCCGATCTTGTCGCTCATGATAAAACTGTTTGCAAAATCTTCAGAAGTAGTGTGCGCATGGATAATAACCTTTTTACCTTTCTTTCTATAATAGTTTGCATAAGTCATTGAAGTCGGCCCTATACCGAAATTTATGTGTAATATGTCAAAGTCGTCGTTAATGTCCGTTGTATATTCAACGTCTGCCTTTTCCAATGCTTCCTTTAAATGATTGAACGCGCTTGTGATGCCACTCTGTGTAACCATCTTCATATATTCTAATCCTTCTTGGTATAGGCACACTTTCATACATTAATATTCATAGCTATTTTATTTAAATTTATCGCAATAAAAAAGTCATCATGAAATTAGACCTTCACATTCATACCTCTTACTCACACGACTCGTTAATCTCAGTTGACACACTTGTTAAGATTTGCAGGACAAACAATATCCTTCCAGCAGTTACAGACCATAATACATTGTCAGCACATGACATTTTGAAGAGGAAAAGGTTTAAGTTCATTCCAGGGATTGAAATCAGTACAAAAGGGGGCCACATAATTGTATACTACCCTTCTGAACCGATAAAGAAAGGGTTGTCAGCAGATGAGACAATAGACATTGCAAAGGAGCAGGGGGCAGTAGTGTGCGCGTCCCATCCCTTTGACACTTTGAGAAAAGGAGTCAACAATACAAAAATATTATCTCGGTGTGACATGATAGAAGTGTTCAATGCCCGTGTCATGTTTCAATCGGTGAATGATAAGGCGTTAGCGTTTGCAAAGGAAAACAGTAAAGTCATGTCAGCCGGCAGTGACGCCCATTTTCCGTTTGAGGTCGGGCACGGCGGAGTGATCGTGGACGACGATTCTTTGATTGACAGTCCAAAGGATTTTTTAAAGGTTGTCGCAACAGGCAACATTCATCGTAATCCTACAATATTCCTTGTTCATGGTGTAACACGCGGGGTCAAACTATTGCGCAGAGTTTTAGGATAAGATTGGGTGACAAAGATTAAATATAAGGTGAATCTAATGATCATTGTTGGTGGCGGGCCAGCGGGCCTACTTACTGGGTTGAACTTGTTAAGGAAGGGGTTTGATGTTACTGTTTATGACAGGTGGGGTGACAAGGCGTATGACCATGCTACATGTTCGGGCATTATTTCAAAGAAGGCTTATGATTTATATTCAAAATATGTTAAACTAAAAGTTTTAAACAAGTTAACCCATCTCACGATTTATTTTGATAGTGCACAGGTTAGCATCACTCCGTCAACACCTGCATACGTAATTTCGCGGAAAGGGCTGAACATGTCGCTGACACAGTTATTCTTATCAGAAAATGGTAAGATTATGAAGAGGAATGTGTCCCATAACTTTTTGTCATCTCCAAGTGTTGCAAAGGATAGAGTCATAATAGGTGCTGACGGCCCGTGCTCTGTTGTGGCACACACGTTTAACTTTCCAAGATTCTCAAAAGTTTTCCTGACTGCACAGACCTTTTTGCGAGATGTTGATCAGCACTATAACGAGGCAAGGATATATTTGGGTTATGATGGAATGTTTGGATGGTCTTTCCCGCATGATGACTGTTTTGAAGTTGGCATTGCAACGTACAGTAACCCCAATACTATGTTAGATGTCCTGTTGCATAAGACTGGACTTGGGAAAAGTGATAGGCATGAAAACGGGAAAAGGATATATTCATTGATACCTTTTGGTCCACGCAAGGTTTTTGGGAGGACAGTAAATAATAAAAAGGTTTATCTGGTTGGCGATGCAGCGGGCCATGCCAAGCCCACCACTGGCGGCGGGTTGTATTACAGCGGACTGTCGTCAGAATTGTTGGCAGAATATGTATCCTCTTCATCATCGCCTGAGCAGTATGAAGCAGAATGGCATAAAAGGTATAACCTCAATTTTAACATGATGGGAACGATAAACATGATTTCAAACATTATCCCTGCAAAAATGTTGCCCGTAATAGGTTTAGCATTAAAAGGTATAAAGGTTGACAAGTTTTTGGGAAAGTGGGGTGACATGGAAAGTATGACATTTCTGAATATCAAGAATTTTGTAGAGTTTATATCCCAATGGAGCAGGTTATGATACAGGCCATATTTTAGATTCGGATATGTTCATAGAAATCGTAAACGATATAATAGGTTTTTAAATAATAGATTTGTTGTTTATATCATAAAGGTGATAGTATGACGCTTGGCCACATTGCAATAATCCCTGACGGCAACAGGAGATGGGCAAAAATTCATAACCTTCCTGTGCTTGAAGGCCACAAGAAAGGCATAAGCAAACTCAAGGATACATTAAAGTGGGCTGATGAGGCAGGGGTTAAAATATTGAGTTTATGGATTTTGTCAACAGAAAACCTGAATCGGTCGCCTGATGAGGTTAACGGGTTGTTCAGTTTTTTTGAGAAAGAACTTATGAAGCATTTGGATGATGATGTTAAAAAGTATGATGTGAAAGTAAACTTTTTTGGGGCATTGCATAAACTGCCAAAGAACCTTCAGGATTTAATACACAAAGCTGAAGAGAAATCAAAGAATAATACTGCACATGTTTTAAACCTGTTTACTGCTTATGGTGGAAGAGAGGAGATTGTGCATGCAGTAAACAATATAATTAAAGATAAAGTAAAAAGTGTGACTGAAGATTCATTTTCAAAATATTTATACACTCATAGTATTCCTGACCCAGACCTGATCATACGAACATCTGGCGAAATGCGCACAAGCGGGTTTATGCCTTGGCAGAGTGTATATTCAGAATTATACTTTTCGCAAAAGTTATGGCCCGAATTCACAAGACAAGATTTTTTTGATGCTATAAAAGAATATCATAACAGAAAAAGAAGGTTTGGAAAATGAAACATGTTGGCATTTTAGGTGACAAGGTAGAGGTTGCAGACACGTTGTTTGCAAAGGTCAGAGGATTAATGTTCAGAGAAAACATTGTTCCTGTATTATTTATCTTTAATTATTCTGATAAACATCCCATTCATTCTTGTTTTGTCTTTAGTGATTTTGAAGCTGTTTATATAAACTCAAAAGGGTATGTGGTTGACATATTTCATGTCAAACCGTTTACGTTATGGCTGAGTAATAAAACTAATGCTAAATATTTGTTAGAAGTTCCAGAAGGGTGGTGTGAACGGCATAATATTAAGATAGGTTCAAAGATTGATTTTCAGATTTAGTTTTTTGAATTTCTGCCATTTCATAAGAATAAACTGATAGAAAAGCCGCCAAGCGTGGCAGATGCCAAAATTATGATCACACAAAAGATTAATACTACTATCCTTATCGATGAAAACAGTGAACGTATGTTACTTTTTAATTTTGAAACGTTATTTCTTATGTTTGTCATTCCTGTTTTCATTTTATCTACATCATTTTTTAATTTGACAAGTTTTGCAGTATCGGTTGAGATTGAAATGTTAACCCCTATGACTTGTGCTAATGAATTCATAGAATTTAACTGGTTAAACGTGTTAGTTATGCTGTCAATGCTTTCAGATGATGAACCTAAACTTTCTTCTGTGTTCTCTAGTTCAGTGTTTACAGAATCTAATGACGCTAACATACTCTTTTCAAGGTTTGACATGCTTGATGATAAAATTAGGAAGATTGCTATTGCTAAGATAATGTTTATAGTGCTTAGGACTATACCTGCCCCGCCCAATGTCCACTTGGCCAATTTTTTCAGATTGTTAGAGTCAAAGTTTAATTTGTTTGGTTCATTTGTTTCAGGAGCATCAGAATTTGAACTGTCTTCTGAATTTAATATTAACACTTCATCAATGCTTTTGATTTGTTTTACCATCTTTTCACCATTATAAATAATAGTGTTAATGTGAGCAGTGGCATGGCACACAATTGCAGTTCTCTGCTTTTTTTGACGGCAGAGTCATACGCCTTTTTCGCTATGTTTATTGCATGGGCGGGTTGTTTTTCAACGATCGAGTATGCAGTTTTAAAATCGTTTTCTTCACCCGTGAAGTCGGTATTTGAACTGTTTTCGATTCTTGTAAAATTTAAATAATACTCATTGATCGTAGTGTTTGCATCAGATATTTGTGCTTCATGGTCTTTTATTACACTGACAAATTCAAGCAATGATTTGTTGATGCTGTCTAACGTGTCATTGGCTAAATCATAATCCTTTGACTTAATGTATTGTTCTGCGACAGTCAACGATTCACTTATCTGTGTCAGGTCAAAATTCATGCCATATCTGTCCCCTTTTTGTTTTATCATACTAATCGTGGTATTCAACGAGTTTAATTTTTCATACATCTCTTTTGAAGTATTATCTTCATGATGTATGGGTGTTATGTTAACATTTAGTTTGTTAAACAGTTCACGGCAGTTGTTGATCTTGTCCATGGCATCTATCCATGCACCGTCATGGTATGAAATGTTTGCTGCAGAATAATTGTTGACAAGTTGATTAACTATATCTTTTTCATCTTCTTTAAATGTTATTGTGTTGATGTTATCTCCAAAAAGGATTAAAGTTTCGTTTATCATACTATTAACCTTTTCTGTTTCATGTTGGTATGTGCCGTTAATCCATTTTTCCACTCCTTGGAGATATATCTCAGAAGTATGAAAATCTTTTGAGAGATATTCGTCGTTTGCAAGGTTTAATTTCTTGATGATTGGTTCTAAGTCGTATGAATAATTGAAGGTGGTGGCAGAAGCATTGAACAGTTTTTCAGCATACTCTAATGTCTTGTTTGCGTTTTCTATCCGTTCTAGAATGTCTTCCCGTGTTCGTGTGTCAGTGAACTTGAAAACGTCAATATAATCGTCGGTTGCCATATAAACATAATATTCATCATCTTCTTTGATAACTGTCATATCATTTATGTCGTCAATCTTACAATCATCTTTTTTACGCAGTTCCCCATCCCTTTCGTACCGTTCACAACTGAAATTTGTTAGTGATTCTATTGTATTACCTTTTTTGTCAAAAACAGTCAATCTTTCTGAATAAATACTTAATGGCTTGTCAATGACGAATACATAATCTTTAACATAAACCACTTCAGGTTTTCTTAATCTTATTCCTTTTGTGCTTATCCCTATATAACTTATAAACGAGCAGTTCCCGTCAACAACTTCAATCCTGTTGTTTTCTGTGTCTGCAATATAAATCTTGTCATCATCAATCGCAAAGTCATTTGAATGGTTAATTTCCCCATTGTACAATCCTTCTTTACATACCCATCCAAGATATTCCTGTGTTGAAATATTATATTTGCGTATGTTGTTCCGCGATTTGTCCAATACAAACAACGTATCATTAATCGTGCCAATGCTTACAGGGTCCCACATGTGCGGATCCCATGACTGACCAAACCTCTTCATCCCTGGGTAATTGTCATCCAGATATACTGTTTGGTTTTCCCTGTCAAGAATAATGTATTTTTTTTGGAGCATTGACACACCTGTCAAACTAAATAAGTCATCACCCCATTTTTTTATCCGTTCCGATTCATCACTTGTTTTGTTCAGTTTATACAATCCTTTATTGTTATTATCACAAAAGTAAAGTGTTTTGTTGTGAGTGTATAAGCATGAGAATTCAAAGTCGTGTGATTGGTCATTAAGTTCATCATTGACACCGTTCATGGTTTGTATGTAACTTATGTTTGAAAAAAAGATCGGAAAAAGCATAAACATCAACAGGATGACATGTGTGTATTTCATATTATTCACCTTATTTATAATTTACAATGTTGCCCCATACACTTCATATTTTCCTTCCTACGATGTATGTTTTATGGACCTGAACAATCTCGGCAGTAACATACTCATTATTTTTTACGTTTGGGATATATATTATATAATCAGAATCCCCTTCTTTAATATGTCCGATTCCTTCACCGTGGCCGTTTACAGCATTAATGTGTACTTTTACTTTTTGCCCCACAGTGAATATCTCTTTGGCATTTTTCATATTTCTAAATCGTTGCGAAGGTTATATAAACCTTTCTTAAATAAAAACCGCAATGATCTATTATAAAGATTGGGGTGGTATGATGTTTAAGATTCAGGACGATGAAGATTGGGATGATGAAGGATGGGACGATGATGAAGATTTTGATGAGGATTGGGATTCTGAAGATTGGGAGTGATCAATTCTTTTTCCCATAAACTCTTTTTCTTCTTGTGTATGAATATCCTTTTTTATATTTTTTTGGACCGCCAAACAGGTTGACAGGGTGTGCCAGGTATGTTTTATTGTATTGTGGATCAATGTTTTCAAGCATATGTTTTCCAGTTTCAATGTCGTATACTATGAATTTGTCAGTAGTAGAATCTTCAGAACGTGACAATAATTTTATTATGTAATGTATTGGAAAGCCCATGCTTTTTGAACTTGTAATGTATACGCCGACCATTGCACCCGAATGTGATAATGAATATATTGTCCTATAACTGTCCCTTTTTGATCCGAACTGTGTTTCGACCTGTGCACAGAACTTTTCATCTTTATAATATTTGATTGGTGTGAACGGGCCGTTGTTTTCAACTTTAAACCCGTGGGCCTTGCCCAATTGTTTTATCATGTCATACAACTTTGTTATAAACCCTGCACCGGGCAAAGGTTTTTTGATTGATGTTATTGCTTTATAAACATCTTTAATGACCTTTTTTTGTTCAAAATCTTCCATGATTGCCTTATAAGAAGTCAATGCTTATAAATCTAATTTGTGATTTTATACTTATGCACGTTGAAAAGGCCGATGATGTTAAGGAAAAGATTGACGACATCATAAATGTGTTGGGCAAACCTTACCTTATAGAGAGCAGGATATTGTGTGTTCGTTCGCGCGGGTCAAAAGCTAATGCGTATGCACGGATTTGGGAGATGCCAAAGGTTTGGCAGGTCGCACTTGACATTCATACGTTTTACATAATCGAAGTATTATCAGAGCATTATGACCCGTTGCCAGAAGATGAGAAGATTAAAGTATTGATACATGAACTGATGCATGTTCCTAAAACGTTTTCTGGTGCGCTCCTACCACACAAGTATAATGGCGGCAGGATAAACGATAAGACTGTTGAAACGTTGTATAGGATTTATAAAGAGCGCAAAGATAAATATGATAATTATTTGGCTGATGATTACTAGTATAACTGAGGTTTATTAGTATAATGGGTGGTTACATGATTTATATCGTTCATGCTAAAAAAAATGTAGTTAGCAACATAATCGGCGACATGTTGTCTACAGTTTCACTTCCTGAGAATGTTGGAATTTTTGAGACTGATACTAATGTGTTGGATTTTCCCAAGCCGCCCGGTGATGCTGACATGGTAATCGTTCCAAGTACACATAGGTCAAAGATGGCAAAACCGTGCTTGACTGTCCACACCACTGGCAATTGGACACTTGCAGAGATGGGTGGCCAACCCAAAACATTGCCGTATGCTAACAATCAAATGATTAAAACTTTGCTTTATAACCTTAACAAAAATAATACTACTGAGTGGGATGTTACATTGGAAGCTGACCACCATGGCCCTACTTATAATATTCCTATAACCTTTATTGAAATCGGCAGCACAGAAAAGGAATGGTACGATAAAAATGCGTTGGATGTCATCTTAAATACTATTATAGAATCTGTTAAAAATCCGTTGCCTGTTCCTGGGACTGGAGTGTTCGGCGTCGGCGGACCGCATTATGCGCCAAAGTTCACAAGGCTTGAATTGACCGAGGATGACTTTTTAATAGGGCACATACTGCCGTCGTATAAGATTGATGATGTTGATTATGATACTTTTGTTCAAGGGATTGAAAAGACTACACTAAAAACCGGCAAGGTTGTGTTTGACTGGAAAGGTGTAAAGAGCAGGCATAAGCAAAAAATTTTAAAGTTTTGTGAAGATTATGGAATAAACTGGGAGAAAAGGTGATGTTGTGGGTAGTTTTGACAAGGTTCTTGAAATATTCAAGACTGCAGCATATATACTGAAAGATAATTATAAGAAATATCTTTATGTTGGCGGAATAGCACTTATTCTATATTTTTTAATTTCTATAATATCAATCATTTTGTACTATGTTGCTTATCTCGGCGGTGCATTTGGTGCGAATGTTCTTGGCGCTAAAGAAGAAACTGCACAATTTGCTAGTATAGGTATCACGTATGGGATGATGTTTATTTTAAGTTTTATTCTGGGGCCTATGTTTAGTATTTTATATGTTAGGGCTAGGGAGATTTCATGGTCTTTGATAGCAGAAAAGGAAATTCCTTTTGAACTAGGTAATGTTGCAGTAAAGGGAATTGTCATATGGTTTATTGAATTAATATTAAATCTTATTATAGCATTGCCATTTTCATTGGCAATACTGGGGTTTTTCGGTTCAATGTTTCCAGTTTTATCTGAGTATACTCAGGCTCTTGCGCCCATGTCCTTCATCTTCATTGTACTTGGTTTTTTAACCATTCCTGTTTACATAATCCTAAGTCTGCTTTTAGCTTTTATGGCAAACGAATATGTTCTCACAAAACTCAGCATATTTGAAAGTATCAAAGAATCTGCCAGTCTGGTTATGAGAAGATTTGTAGATGTCATGATATTCTTCATTCTTCTCATAATTGTTTATATAGCTGTTAGCATAGTGTTTGTTGGCATAACCCTTGCTGTCAGCATATTAACATGCTGCCTTTTATGTTTTGGAAGTATCATTCAGGCCATTGTACGGTATGGGCTCATGTTGATTTTGGTTTTTTGGACATTAACAGTCAACATTCTTTTCTGGAGATGGCTGAAAGAAGGCAAATAAAGCAGTGGCAAAACCTTTTTAAACTTTTCGCCTCTTTAAACTTAAACACAATGTTTATAAATCTATCCTTCAGGAACGTTTGTCTTCTTATCCTGGGGAACGGAGGGGTAATATGGTAGTAAAGAAATGTCCAAAGTGCGGAAGCACTAATCTTGTCAGGGATTATGAGCATGGTGAGTTGGTATGCGCTGATTGTGGTTATGTTATTAGCGAGAATATAGAGGATTTGGGCCCAGAATGGCGCGCATTTGACAGTGACCAGATCAAATCACGCGTGCGCGGCGGTGCGCCTACCAAGTTTACCAGTCCAAACAAGGGACTGGTTACTGAGATTGATAAGTATGATAGGGATATCAGGGGCGCTAGGATATCACAGAAGAAGCTTGCCCAGCTTAGCAGGATGAGGAAATGGCACAAGCGCGCATCGATAGCAACTTCTATGGAACGCAACCTTGCGATTGCATTGACAGAACTTGCAAGGATATGCTCATACTTGGGTCTTTCTGATGAGACAAAAGAAGAAGCTGCACTGCTTTACAGGAAATGTGTCCAGCATGAGCTTGGCCGTGGCAGGTTGATCGAATCGTTAGTCGCAGCAGTAATATACACAGTTTGCAGGACGCAGAACATTCCACGGACGCTTGACGAGATTGCAAGGGTTGCAGGCATTGAAAAAAAGGAGATTGGAAGGGCGTACAGGTTTATCAGGAGAGAACTTAAACTCAATGTCCCATTAACCAATCCTAAGAGTTATGTGCCAAAGTTCTGTGCTGCACTTAAACTTTCAGGAAAAGTGCAGGAGAGGTCGATAAAGATACTTAACAAGGCTATGAAGAAAGGATTAGTGTCGGGGAGAGGACCGACAGGTGTTGCAGCAGCTGCAGTTTACATTTCAGCAGCATTAGAAGGCGAACGTAAGACACAGAAAGAGGTTGCAGATGTTGCAAACGTAACAGAGGTTACAATACGTAACAGGTACAGGGAACTTAAGAAGGAACTGAAACTTAAAGTTGAGCTTTAACCTTTTTACCTTTAATTTTAATTTTTAATGACAAAAATAAAATAATGTAATGTGATGAGTAAAATGAAAATTAACATGAACAATTTGTTATTTTTTGTATTTGGTATTGTCATTGGTCTTCTCATTTTCTACATCTTTTCTTTTCAAAACATGTCAAGTGACTGCTTAGTAACTTTTGAAGCATACCCGTCAAGTGATGACACAGTGGTTGACATGATAAATTCTGCACAGGATTATGTTTATGTTGAGATGTATGTGTTCACTAATAAACGGATCATGGAGGCATTGGCAGATGCTGACAACCGCGGTGTTGACGTTAGAGTCATCCTTGAGAACAGCATTGACATAAATCAGGACGCATACCTCTACCTTAAATCGCACGGTGTGGAAACACGTTGGGCGTCAAAGAATTATCGGATAACTCATGCCAAGCTTATGCTCATTGACGGGAAAAAGGTGTTCATAGGCAGTCCTAATTTTTCATGGAGCGCGTTTCATAAGAATAGGGAGTTTGCAGCCATAATCATGTGCAACGACGACCGGCTATTGCCAGAGTTCTTTAACGATTGGAAGATGGCAGGGTGAATGTATATCATTGTGTTGCAACAAGCATGCTTTTAGCCGCCATGTCATATGCTTCAACATAAAAATGGATAAGTTTTGCCCAGTCAGTATGTTCCCTGATTGTGTCATACGCTATCTTTTTATAATCGTCAATCGTGTCCCTTGAGGCAATGTATGCCTCTTCAAATATGTCTGCCAACTGGTTGACTGCGATGTGTTTAGGTTTATTGTACATGTTAACAACCCTGAGCCCCTCGTTTGCTATGTCTTTTTTTAAGACATACCTACCAAACCCTGACATGTCAGATGTTACAGCAATACTGTTTTTTAATGCGGCTTCGACAGGTGTGTAGCCGTACGGTTCATACCTTGAAGTGAAAACGCCAATGTCCATCCCGCTTATGATGTCATAGTATGGAAGTTCTAACAATCCATCAGCAGGGCCTAAATATGTAGGATAAAATATTACTTTTACAACGTCATCTTTCTTATTTGTCAGTCCGTTCTTTTGCAGTTCCCTAATAATCTTATCTCTTTGATAGTTTAAGTCGTATGCACACAACGGCGGCGTGTCGCCTTCTTTGACATAATTCTTTATCAGTGAATGAAAGAACAGTTTAGTTTTTCCATCGAGATGCCTGAACGCTTCATAAATATTAGAGTATTGATATTCCTTTACTCCATTCTTTTCTAACAATTCATAAATCTTATCAGTTGTCAGGTAATTTTTTATTATTGAAAGTTTAGGTCCTTTGATGGTGCTCGGCACGAACAGGAATGCAAAGATTCGCCGTTTCAGTCCTGCAACCTTTAACCTTTTATTGGCTTCTGCTAAAGCTTCAATGTAAATATCATATCCTTTATTATCAAATTCATACCTCCCAGAAGTGAACACAAATATCGGGTCAGAATAGTCCTGTTCATAGTATGGTGCAAAGTATGATTCGATAAACTCTTTAATCTCATCATGGACATACCTTGCAACGATCGGGTTGAATTCGGTTGTCTTGCTTCTGAAGTCCATTCCGTTGATCGTTATAACGTCAGGCTGCCTTCCTAATATGTAGTCAACTTCCATTGCAACAGTTTCGCTTACTGTGGTGAATATGTCAGTGTATTGTACAGTAGCCTTTTCAAGCATATGTTTTGCTTCAACACCATACCTGTAAGCTTCGCTTACGTTGATATGTTTAACCTTGCCGCTGCATTCTGTTAACACGTCCCTTCCTGCTGATGATATCGTTCTCCCCAGTACTGTTGCATGAGTAGTAAACACTGTGCCGATCGGTAGCTTTTTATATTTGCAGTATAACACTCCCGCTCCTGATATCCATTCATGGAAATGTGCTATGACATTTTTTTTGGTTAGGTTGTAAAACTCTTCAAGGAATATGCCGACTGCCCATGCCCAGCCGACATTATCATTGAAATCCCATGATGAGTGTAATGAATCGATATGGTATTCCTGCCATAATAGGTATTTGACATAATTCAACATTGTATCATTCTTTTTCATTCCCGAGTGGTAATAAGACACCCTCTGCTCCATGTATTCTTTTGAATCTAATAAGATGACATTAACGTTGTCAGCATAAACCCATCTGCCGTAAGCAGTTTTTATGCCTTCTCGTGATAATGTGTTGAACACTTTCTTGAATTCTTCGGGCGGGTCAACCTGCTTAATTTCTTGCAATGATTCAGAAGATAACCGTCCTATCATTACATATTTATCTTTTAAGATGTGGTGAATATAAGGCGCCTTGGTCCGTAGTACAGTGTATATCCCTCCGACCTTGTGCGCAACTTCTGAAGATGATTCAAAAACATAATCTATATCACTCAATCCCATGGTCCCACCAATTTTCTTACAAAGAACAGATTTATAAATTTCACCTTTTAAATAAAGGGTAATGAAGGCATACATGTTTTCGTTTGATGCACTGCTGGGTTTCCTGGTTTCGCTTGCGATAATTTATACTTTATTGATAGTGATAATGGTGCCGTACGGGTATTATAACGAGTTTGAACAGGCGTATGTTGTGGCGCGGGACACCGGACTTATGATGTATCATGCAAACTGGGACGACAATGAAACTTATGTTGAAGAGCTTGCAAAGGAGATTGTTACACAGGTTGGGTATCCTGATATGTGTTATAATTTTAATAAGGGATTGAGTAGTATTATCCCGCCACAGTATGCGTACACTGTTGAATATTATAATGCAACATCTGATGAATGGCAGGAGTTGTGTTCACATAATGCGAGTTATGACAGTTCAATATCATGTTCAAAGTATAGGAAGTTTAAGGTTTATGCACCAGTGTTGGTTGCGGATTACATAGGTGAGGATTATAACCCTGGTGATATGCCATACTGTTATATCTCTTGCCATGGGTATGAGGGTAACGGGTCATATTTGGGCGACAATAATTGTACTAATACCCCGTGCGAGCCGTACACTGACATGGCTATAAGGCCTAAGATGTTTACGGGCGTGGTGCGGATAGGCGTTTGTGTATAATGGTGAATGTGAATGGCAAGGAAAGGAGTATTCTTTACAGTTGTGATGGTCGTGTTCCTGTTTGCGCTCAGTCTGGCACTTGTCAAATGGTCGCAGGGGTCTAAGATGCACGAGTACCGCATGTCTAAGCATGTGTATCTCGATTCAGTTATAACTGCGTCGCAGATATTGAGTGATGAACGGATTGAAAAATTTTCACAGATTGCTGCACGGCATGCAGTGTTTGAGCTTGCAAATTATACATCTTCACCGTATGCGAATGCCACGAGTGAGAGTCATAGGTTGAAAACAGAAAATGATGTCCCAACAGCACTTGCAGGATTAATGTTCAACGGTTCTGCTCATGGCAGTTTGTTCAATGCAGGTGGCGATTTTAATTATACTAACGAGTCAATGGCCTACACGTTCAAATCGTTCAGGGATAATGCGCAGAACGTGTGCGATGCGGTCGGGTGGGAATGCAACATCTCAGAACCGTACAACGTTCACATTTATCAGGATTCGCCGTGGAGTGTCAGGTTTAATTTCACGATTAATAAGACGATCCGCGACCCGACTGGCAAGTATTCAATCAATGCGCAGCCTGTTAATGTTTCTGTTAATGTTTCAATCATTGGCATGCCAGACCCGTTGACTACCCAGTTGTCGCGGGCTGGTGCGCCTGCGGGCGGTGGCCTGATTGACCCGAGCTATTATTATAGGTTGATATACAAAAGTCCAAAGTACACAAGATTAGATGATATCCCTGCTGATTTGGAGGGTGTTTCTGTTTCTAATTATTTACAATCAAAAGGTTTCTTTTATGGCATACCCACCAGGGATGAAGATGTTGACCCGAGCAAGGCATGGAAATATATATTTGTAGGAGATTGGGGGCATGTTGCAAATGCATGGGCGCAGAGTGGTGATGCATACGGTGCATACATTGTTGAGATGGTTGAACGTAGTGATCCTGATGATTGTGTTGGGCCATTCACAGCAACAACGTCTTTCCTAGAAAATGCAGGAAATTGTAGAGTTGATTGTTCGCAACCTTATAATACTTGTCGTGATTATGAAGTTGATTGTCTTTTTGATTGTTTTGATTATTATTACAATATCTCAGCAGGTTCTTGTGATACTAGTCTCAATGAGAATGTACCTGATGGATGTTCAGGCGTTTCTCCAACGTATTGCGATCCTTGGTGTTCTAATATTTTAAGCAGTGAGAAATACACCTTTTCAAACCATACCTCTAAACCTTATATAAAAATCAAAGGCGAATATTCTGACGATATTAATATTTATTCACCGAGTTCAGTGCTTTACAATGAAAATGAATTTTATCCATACCAAAGTTTTGATAGTAGTTCGCACTTTGGAATTCTTATTAATGCACAGAATGATACTAATGTTACATATAACCTTGGATCTGCATCTTCAGATGAGGTTCGTGATGTTTGGTTTGATTTGTTAGTTGTGCCAAATGTTTACAACATTGAACCACTCCGTGACATGGCAGTGTGCGGGTTCTTTGTTGAGAGTGGTCGCGCACCGTCATTCTTCCAGAGGATGGTTGTCAACGGTGATGAGAAATCAGATGGCAGCCTTGGCATTGAATCGTTTGCAGTTGGCAAATGGGCGATCGATGATGATTCTACCCCTGACGTGAAATGGTCAAATGTTGATTTCATTTATCATAAATGTTGGAGGGGGGGAAGTTGTCCTACCGCGTATAAAGTCAAGGGCATGCCGGGATGTAAAAATAAGGAGATGTGCTCGAGTAACGAGGCAAATGAGGACGGAGTTGGGCATTTTGTTTTAGATGAAGATTCAGCTAAGAATTTCTATGGTGTTTGGAATTATTTTGTTTGTGGACAGGATGTTGCGGCACCGTGCGAATAATCATGTTTAGGTGGAAAAATGATAAAGCATAACACAAAACTCAACAGGATAAAAACATTGAAAGGACAGAGCGCGATGGAATCAATTATATTGATAGGGTTTGTCATGCTCTTGACAATCCCAATCCTAATGATATTCTTTAATGTTGACAGGACAAGTTCTGCGCTTGCCCAGGCGCGCGCATCAGTCCAAATCATGGCAGACAACGTAAACAAGGTTTATGCACAGGGCCAAGGTGCACAGATCATTACAACGATTGCAGTTCCGCAATATTGTAAAAATGTAACACTGAAAAGTACTGGTGCTGGCGGCGAAATCATATTTGTCATGCACACCAGGGACGGCGACGTTGAAGTTTACCAGAAGACGTTTGCACCAGTTGAGGACAGTGAACTGTTTACGTTCCGGCGCCACCCGGGCGATGAATACATGGTGTCAGGACTGCAAAAGATTAAGATTTCACTTGTTGACAGTGGAGGAGGCAAGGTGGTGAGTATTGAGCCGTATTAATAAAGGACAGGCAGCAGTAGAATTTTATACGTTTCTCGCAATGTTTATGTTAGTGCTGGCTGTTGTGATGACAATCTTCTTGTCCATTGCAGGCAACGAATCACAGCGGTATGATTCATACTCAGTTGACGAGACTGCTGCCAGGTTTGCTGACATCATTCATGCATCTTATGTTGCAGGCAACGGGTTCAATGGCACGTTTGACGTGCCGACTGATGTTGCAGGTGCACAGTATGATGTTACATTCAAGAATGCCCATGTTATTGTCGTTTCGCACGGGTATGACCGCGACTTGGTGTCTTCAATGCCGTTGGTTACAAGTGATGTTAAAGATGATGTAGGCAGTGATACATTCACATACAACTCAACCACAATGGGTGGTGATATTCAGGTTATCAACATAAACGGGTCGATCACTGTACGGCCATAATCAAAGGCATAATTTTATATATCATTTTAACATATATATAATATGATGCCCGGTGCAATCCGTCAAACCAAAACTATACAGGCTAACCATAGAAGACCCGGCAATGAATTTTATAACAAGTTCATTGTAAAGGTTGAGAAGGATTATTTTAGTATGGCATCAGACATGTTATCATACCTCATTTCAAAATACCACAGCTTGTCAGACATCCCTGAAAGCGAATTAAGAAGACTGCGGTTCATTTTACGTGAGGTTAAAGTCAAAAACGGTCTCAAAAACATTTTACTAAGGATAAAACCGTTGCATACGTTTTCAGATGATGAACTGTTTGGCCTGTTAAAGATGTTTATCAAGAATGATAAGCTGTCTGATAAAGACTATCATAACATAGTATTTCTTATAAAATCTGAAAACCAACATAATGAGATTGAAGAGTTGTCAGATGATGAAAAGAGAGAAAAAATACGGAAACAGTTTTTAAAACAGCCCACTTCTATTTTTAAAGTTGTATATAACTTACTAACCAATCAGGATTTGTTACACCTGTTTAATATTTCATTTGAGTATGTCCCGTCGTATGAACTGCCATACTACCTTGCAAAAGAGATTGGTGAAAAATTCTTTGAAAACAAACAAAAAGTACTGCCTTTAACAGTTTACAAAGCACTGAAACATGTTGTTGTTTATGCTGAAAAGCCAGCATTCAACAGCTGGGAAAGGTATTACACATTTATTGATTATTTTAATAAAAACAAGGAAAGATATGTCGGCAGAGGCAAAATAAATAAACTTGCTAACGATCTAATCAAAAATTATCCTGAAATTTTTAATGTTAAACCTCTTACTCTTCGGATGAACATATCTGATATGTATAAACAGGGTTGGATGGGTGACATGGGGTGGGACATAAAAAAAGGAGGTAAAGGTTATAGGGTGCACAATGGCAAGATGACATTTTCAAAGTAGTGCGCCTACACAACTTTTTTAAACTCTTGTGTGTTTATTCTATCTATGCGCGGGCAATATTTTTCGTTTGACGTTATCGTAGCGCTTGCTTTGTTTGTGCTTACGTTCATGTTTGTGTTATCATACTGGTTCAGTATTCATTCTGTCATGGAAACACAATATTCGTCATCACAAGACGTTGCACAGAGGATTGGTAATGCTCTGATGACTCCTGGCATACCAGAAAATTGGGAAAGTGATTTTTCAAGTGCGCAATCGATCGGTCTCGCGACAAATTATACCAATCCTGTGATCTCAGAAGATAAGTGGACGGAGTTAAGTGGTCAAACTTCTGATGATATTGAAGAAAAACTCAATTCTGGAGGGTGGCATGTGTGCATAAACATAACAACTGTGGGAAACACTGGAACTTCTTCTGATATGGCAGGAAACTGCACATTGCCTGACAGTGCATACTCGACTGTTTACACACGGATCGGTGCAGCGAACTTTACTTCAACAGGAGAGGGAATTAAGCCGGCAATACTCAAAGTCATTGTATGGCGCGACGCCAACACTTCACTAATAAGATGAGAGTGGTAATATGGATGAAGGTAAATACTGGTATGTAGCGATCTTGTTTGTCATAGTTAGTGTAATCGTTATGGCGATATTTGTCATAGGACTGCTTGTTGTCAACCGTCCACCTTCGCCTCCTTTGAATGTGCATGTTGCCAGGCAGGCGGACAACGTTGTTTTGTCATGGGACCCTTCACTGTCAACAGATGTTATAGGATATAATGTGTACAGGAGCGAACGGTTTGGTGACATGGGCAAACTGGTAGCAACTGTTAACGGGACAAAGTATATTGACC
The DNA here is from genome assembly GCA_021158105.1 of Microcaldota archaeon. Taxonomy (GTDB): domain Archaea; phylum Micrarchaeota; class Micrarchaeia; order Anstonellales; family JAGGVH01; genus JAGGVH01. The sequence goes on along the minus strand of JAGGVH010000031.1, from coordinate 6,878 downwards.
ACCCAACAGCTGACGCAACATATTATTACACTGTCATGTCATATGATGGCCAGTATGAGAGTTTAAGCAATGAGCAGGTTCCGTATTATTATGATTTGAAAGGTCCTGACATAAAAGAGGTTAAACTCAACACTGGCAACAGTGCAACGACCAACAAGAACAAAATAATATTTTACATCGTAGCAGATTCTGATGCTGTCGAATGCCAAATCATAAATTATACTGGCTGGTTTGCATACTATGGCATGTACACACTAACAACAAACCTCACCAAAGGTGACAACCTGTTTATGTTCAGGTGTAAAGATAAATGGGGCAACATTGGAAGCATAACACATTTTGTTTTGACTTATGACATTACTCCACCAAACATTACCAGGCTAAGTCCGTCAGACGATTATGTTAATAAAAACGTTAATCTTAGGTTTTCAGTCTCAGAACCTTCCATGTGCAGATTATATTTTGGCAATGATGTTGTATGGTCTGGGAACGTTACAGCAGAAGTTTCAATAAATAGAACACTTAATAATTCTGTATCATACGTATTCTCATGTGAAGATTTAGCAGGCAACATTGCTACGAACACAGGCAAACTCATTATTAAAAAGACAGGGACAGTGTCATTAGTCATAAACAATGGTAATGATACAACCTATGACAAAAATGTTAATGTTACAATAACGTTCAACCCGTTCATTCAAAACATAAGTTGTGAGGTTTACAATATTAAATTCTCGGGTACGACAATATTAAAGGATGGTGCGCCATACACATTTACTCCGGCCAGTGACAACATAACATTAAACTGGCAACTTACAAACAGTTTTGGCAAGAAGTATGTGTTCGTTATGTGCACATTAAACGGACAGGTCATTGGCACGTCGTTTGATTCAATATATTATAAGTCTGTCAGTGAAGAATCACCTGCTCATGAGCATGAAGAAGAGCATCACGAGGAATACTCTGGCCCGCCGTATGACCTGAGCATTAAGATAAACAACGGTGCAGAATGCACAAATGATAAGTATGTAACATTATCACTTCATGCCCGGTATGCTGATGAATGCACATACAAAACAGATTATAAACCTTGGCAGTCATGGCAGCCGTACACGACTTCTGCAACAGTTCGGTTGCCTGTTGAAGTCGGCTCGTCCGGTGGGGTGTTTACAGTTAGTTATAAGTGCAGGAATGACCATGGTGAAAGCGATGTAGCCAACGACGGCATAGTTTATGATGACATTCCTCCTGGCAGTCCTGACTATTTTAATGTAATAATTTATCCAGGTTATGTTTATCTTGGATGGAGCAGTGTTTCTGATGCAGACAAATATTATATTTATAGGATGTCTGTCAGGTCTTCAAAATCCAGTGATGGCGGCCACGGTGGTGCACCATATTTTGCCAAGGTTGGCGAGACAACCAATACATTTTATTCTGACCATCCAAGCGAAGGAGTGTATCAATATTATATAACAGCAGTTGACTGTGCAGACAATGAGGGCGAACATTCAGTGATTAAAGAGGTTTATGTTGACAGGACACCGCCAACGGTTGAAGTTACCAATCCTTCTGACGGTGCAACAGTCCATTCATCACCAGTAACATTATCAGTTTATGCCGACGACAACCATGCAGACAGGTTAGTATGCAACATAAAAGACAATGGTCATGCTGTGTGGAGCGGCGGGATCGTTTCGGGCAAGGAGCGGGACATTCCAATCGACCTTTATTATGGTGTTAACCATATTAGAGTTTACTGTTCTGATGGTGTCAACCAAGGGTTTGACATGGTGACGCTTACACTTGAAGAGTTTACACCGTCACCGTCAGAACGAGAAGAGCCAAGCCCAATCTCTTGATCCTTTTGATTCTCTTTTTTAAATTAAAGTTCTCGTGTTAAAAAGAAGTCGGCAATTTCCAACAGTTTATTCCTTGCATCATTATCATCAGTATTGTTTATGAGTTCTTCTTTTGCGTTTTTTATTATGCCGTATGCCTTCTGCTTTGCGTAATCTATCGCGCCATACTTCTTCATCAGCGCAACAATCTTGTTAAGTTTATCATTATCATCAGTGTGCTCTTTAAGCGTGTTAATGATTAATTCTTTTTCGTCAGGCGTTGCGCGTTCTAATGTTTTGATTATCATCAGTGTTCGTTTGCCTTCTGTTAGGTCGCCTAATATCTCTTTTTTATACTTCTCAAAATCACCTGTTATGTTTAATATGTCGTCCTGTATCTGAAATGATAACCCTATTGCTTGGCCAAATTCCCTGAACACTTTTACAGTTTTTTCGTCTGCTCCGCCGATGTATGCCCCGGTTTCGCATGATGCACCGATTAGTGCACCTGTTTTGCCACCGATCATTTTAATGTAATCATCCTCAGTAATATCAAATACGTCATTGTGCTCCCAACCTATCTCTGTTGCTTGCCCTTTTAATACCTCAAGGTATGCATTTGAAAGTATTTTGCCCGTCTTGATCTTTTTATCGTCTGGAATGTCAGCGTTCAACAGTGCATTCCATACAAAATTGTACAACCCGTCGCCTGCATTGATCGCCAGTGGCACGCCATATTCAACGTGCAAGCATGGCTTGCCACGCCTCATCTGAGAATTATCTTCAATATCATCGTGTATTAATGTGAAATTGTGAAACAGTTCGATCGCTACAGCTGGGTATAATGCTTCCTTTTTGTTGCCACCCACTGCCTCGCATGACAATACAGTGAGCACAGGCCTGAACCGTTTTCCGCCGCGGTCTAAGAAGTCCCAAATCAGTTTATAAACTTCCTCGGGCTTGCCGTCGCGCGGTATAATTTCTTCCATGACAGGTTCGATTTCATTTTTTGCTCTTGACTGAATATAATTAAATATTTCCATGATACATGTTTCATCCGAATGATTTTTAAACCTTATAATCCTCTTAAATATCATGGCAAAAACAAAAAAGATAAATGTTAGGCTTGCCCCAGAAGTTAAGAAAATCTGTAGTGACATAAAAAACCTTAACATACAAGGCGCACGGAACGTTGCAATCATGGGATTGAGCGCGTTAGTGATCCAGGGGTTGAGTTACAGAGGCAGGGATAAGAATAAACTTGTTACTCTCATTATTAACACGTCTGATTATCTTAAATCACTGCGTCCGACCGAACCGATGTTGTTCAACTTTTTAGATACAGTCATTAAACGTGTTAAGAAGGGCGGTTCGGTCATAGAAGTAAAAGAAATCCTTTACACTACAAACCAACAGATTGAAAGCATGATGAGGACAAACAAGGTTAAGATTGCTAAGTATGCCACCAAGTTGATAAGGAACAATGACGTCATATTAACCCATTGCCATTCATCAACAGTTGTAGAATCGTTAATCCATGCAAAAGCTAAAGGCAAAAAGTTTAAGGTGTTTGCAACCGAGACACGCCCGCGGTGGCAGGGGCACAAGACTGTCAAAGAATTAGCGGGCGCAGGGATTGACGTTACACTCATTCCCGACGGTGCGGTCGGGACAGTCATAAAAGATTATCATGTTAAAAAGATAATGATAGGCGCAGATGCGATCGATGGCAGGGGCAACTTTGCAAACAAGATAGGCTCGTTCACCATTGCACTGATCGCAAAAAAGTATAATGTGCCGTTGTACGTGTTGGCAGAACTTTACAAGTATGACAAGCGGCCCAAGATAGTGATAGAACATAGGGATCCGTCTGAAGTTATCGACCCTAAACTTTTTAAGGATGTCAAGATTTTAAACCTGGCATTTGAAATCGTCCCGCGGGAACTTGTCAAGGCATACATTACTGAGAAGGGAGCAATCCGTCCGGCCAGGTTTCCAATCATTGCAAAAAAGGAATTAAGAAATTTATTGGTTGAGTGATGAGTGGTAGTCATGAATAAGAAAGTTGACATATTAAATTTGAGAGAATGGACTGTTAAGGTTAGGTATTTTGACATAATCGCTGGTGGGCTAATCGTAGTATTGAACGAGAAAGAGGCCAACATGAACGGTGTATATCCCAACTTCAGAGTAAAACTTGTCAAAGGCAAACAGTCTGTTGTCGCATCAGTTGACTTGGGCGAGAAGTTTGTTTCGCCTGGCGAGATTGGTGTTTTTAAAGAAGTTGCGGACGCATTGGGATTGAAAGATGGCGACAAGGTTAAGATTGAACACATCCCTCGCCCGCCGTCATTAGATTATATCAAGAAGAAGATGGACGGTAAAACATTAAAACAGAACGAAATCAATCAGATAATTGATGACCTTATGGCGAACCGACTTAGCCAGGCAGAACTTGCAGCGTTCATCACATCTGTTTACATCAGAACATTGAATGATGATGAGATTGTATATTTAACAGATGCAGTGGCACATTCTGGTGAAATTTTAGACCTTGGCAAGTCGCCTGTTGTTGATAAGCATTCAATAGGGGGAGTCAACGGCAGGGTTACGATGGTATTGGTTCCGATTTTGGCAGCAGCAGGGTTATGGGTCCCAAAGACATCTTCACGTTCGATAACGAGTGCAGCAGGCACTGCAGATTCAATGGAGGTGTTTGCACCTGTTGACATAAATATAGATGAACTGAAAAAGATTGTTTTAAAGACTCATGGCGCGATAGTATGGGGCGGGGGGATGAACCTTGCCTCTGCAGACGACAAACTTATTAAGATTAGGCACCCGTTCAGTCTTGACCCTAAAGGTGTACTGTTGGCAAGCATATTAGCAAAGAAGAAGTCGGTAGGTTCGCAATATGTCATCATTGACATGCCAGTTGGCAGGGGTGCAAAGATTCAGGATATCAAGGTTGCAAAAGATTTGGCAAGGGATTTTATTAACATCGGCTCACGATTAGACATGAAGATTGAAGTTGCAATAACTGATGGTTCAGACCCGATCGGCAACGGTGTAGGTCCTGCACTTGAAGCCGTTGATGTTTTAAAAGTCTTATCAGGTGAAGGACCACGGGATTTGAGAGAGAAGAGTTGTCTATTGGCAGGCAAAGTTTTTGAGATGACCGGAAAGGTTAAGGTTGGCAAAGGGTTTGACATGGCGCAGAAGTATATTGATTCTGGCAAAGCACTGAGCAAGTTTAGGGAAATCATTGACGCACAGGGAGGGAACGGTAATGTCAAGGTTGAAGACGTTTCCATTGGGCCATATAAGTATGAAGTATTGGCTGGACGTTCTGGCAGGGTTAGCCATGTTGACAACAAAATACTTTCTCATCTGGCCCGTGCGGCCGGTGCACCAATTGATAAAAGTGCAGGGTTATACTTACATTGCGAGAAGGGTGATAAGGTTCATAAAGGTGATGTGCTGTTTGAGATTTATGCAGAAAGTGAAGGGAAGTTGGATTATGCAATAAAAGCATACGAGAACGGGCTTGACCCGATTGAACTTCAAAAGATTGTGTTGGACACTATCAGATGATGTTTGGTAGTGAACAGTAGACAGTGAATAGATTAGGTGGCACAATGAAAACATATTTCTTGCTCATCCTTTTTTTGTTTGTGTATTTATCCTTTTCTTCAATGTTTGATGAGCCAATATTTAACAAGTATAAAAATCATACAGTTGAAGTGGTTAAAGTTGACAGGTCTGATTTTAGGTGCAGGTTGGGGTTTATCAAGTATTGCACACGCACAATAGAAAATGTTACAATAACAAAGCTTGACAGTTTTGTGTTCAACCCGTTTGACAACATAACTTATAAACAGCCCGGGGGGTATGATGAAGAAGAACAAAGTTTGTTTTATTATTATGATCAAGAGAGGTTGGAACGGTTTGACGATTGCATAACTGGGGCAGAGGGGGGAAGTATATATGACATTTATTCATGTGTCATGAACATTTCACCATATCATTGTTTAGATTCTACGGGATTGTTCATTCGTGGATTATTGAGCAGTAAACCTGTGGTTAACGGAACGATTTATAAAGCGTATTCAAAACTTAACAAGTATTCATACCATAGGTTTTTACTGCTAAGGAATAGTAATGGGTATTATGTTATTGACCCATACTTATGCATGGTAAACAATAACAATGAAACATATATTAATGATTGCATATATAAACATACACGGGAATTTTATACTGACAACCAATCAATACTTTACAAGGGAAATGTGTATGCTTTAAGAGAAATTGTTTGGTGATTTTGATGGTGGTAGTATGATTTTAGAAGCATTGGGTGCAATGGTTTTGTTTGCAACATCAACAATCCTTTTGAAAAAGGTTAGTGCGATTCCTTTTGGTAGGTTAGATTTGTTTTTCCAGTCGCCAAACATGTATTATGTCATTGGAATGATTGCGACTGCGTTGATAGGTTTTAGTTTGTCATACCTTGCGATGAGAGGCGGCAAGAGTGCAGTTGTTGCAGCAATTGTCAGTAGTGCACCGTTAATGGTAATGATATTATCAGTTTTGTTTTTAGGCGAATCATATTCTTTAAAGGAGATTGCAGGGATAGTAATAATTATAATAGGTTTGGTTGTATTATCTGTGTAGGTGATGTTTGTGGCTGAAGGGCCTATGATGCTGACAAAAGAGCAGGTTAACGAGAAAAGCAAAGAGGTTCAAGAAATGTATCAGCAACTTGTTCAACGGGCGCAACAGAAGGTTAGCCAATGGAAACAGAAGGATGTTGCAGTGAATGTTAATCCTTGGAAATATGCTCGGGCACAAAACCGGATAACTTTTGAAGATATTATCTCCGACCCGAAATTTGCAAAAGAACTTTTTAGTTCTGCAGGATTACAGAATGACGAAACGTACAATAAGTTTATAAGTGACCTCCAAACTCTTTCAAATTATATGGATGAACTTGATACTAACCTTCAGACAATGATTAATGAGTTTTCAGATGAGTTT
>JAGGVH010000015.1 GCA_021158105.1 Microcaldota archaeon | reverse complement strand
TCAATTTTAATGAACTTTTACTTTTTACAAATATCCATGAAAACAGTTTACGTGTGGAATTAAGCAGATATGTCAAAAATAAACAATTATTTAGAATCGAGAAAGGAAAATATACAACAATGCATGATCCATTATCAGTAGCGTCATACATCACATCACCTTCATTCATATCATGTTTAGCAGGACTATTTATTCATCATGTTACAACGCAGATACCAAGATCTATAGACATCATAACACCAAGAAGACATAGGAATATTCAATTTGAAAATGCAACTTTTATTTTTCATACTGTTAAACCGAAGTATATGTTTGGATTTAGCAAGGTAAGGTATGGAAAGCATGATATTTTTGTTGGGGATATAGAGAGGTGTTTGGTTGACATGAAAAAATATGGTTACCCTCCATATTTGATAAAGGAAACTGTCAATGAAACAAATATAAATAAAACTAAAATACAGTCTTATTCTAAAAAACTTCTCAATGAAAAGTGGGTGGTATGGTGATAACTTTAAATGAACTTTATAATGCAAGCAAAATGACAGGTTTTACTATCTACCAACAGGAAAAAGATTACTTCCAATACATGATTTTAGCAGCAATATATTCTAAACCTGATAAAAACATTATTTTCAGAGGCGGTACTGCACTCCAAAAAGCTTACGGCCTTAACAGGTTTTCAGAAGATTTAGATTTTTCAATCAATAAAAAAAATGATGTAAATGAATACGTTGAGCATGTTTCAGAATTTATAAATTACAATGGATTTAATAATAACATTAAAAAATACAAACAATGGGAACTCTCAGTAAGATATAAGATAACAATAGAAGGACCATTATATCAAGAAAAAGAATCTTCATTATGTACTGTCTCACTTGACTTTTCCAAAAGATTCTTTAACTCGAGAGATATAAATATTATCGGGATCAATCCAAAATATCCGGACATTCCACAATATTATCTTGTGGTGGCAGACCTTAAAGAGATATTAGCTGACAAGATAATAGCACTTATGAAAAGAGAAAGTGCCAGGGATTTGTTTGACATCTGTTTCATCTTAAAAAAAGGTGTTCATATTGATATAAAGAAGGTTAATATTAGATTAAAATATTGGAAAGAAAAAGTTAAGACAAAAGAACTTAAAGAATTGATTATAAAAAGAAAACATAAGTTTGAAAAGATATGGAACAGGGAACTCAAATCATTCTTGCCATATGTCCCAAAATTTAAAGATGAATGGGAGATCTTAGAAAACAACTTATAACCTTTAAAATTATATGTTTTATTATAGTTCAAACTTCTGTCCTCTGTCAGGACCGACTGCATCATACCCCTGCTCCTTCAAATCTTCTGCAAACCCTTTAGTGTCATCACCGTGAACTGTAAACACTTTCTCAGGTGAAACTTTTTTCATAAACTTTAAGATATGTTTATGATCGATGTGTGCTGAGAAGTCAAAATATTTCCATGGTAGGCCAACCTTGAGCGCCATGCCATCCTGCATGATATATCCTTTGTTCATCAGATACCACCCATTAGTTTCCTCTACGCAATACCCTGCCAAGAATATTGCAGAGTTGGGTGGTAAAGAATGAAGATAACTGAGCGCAGGGCCACCACTTAACATGCCAGAAGTTGATATGATTATTGAAGGATGAGATACTGCCTCCTCTCTTGTCCTGTTTGAAGTGACAAGGTTGACCGTCTTCAGTGCACGTACAAATTCATTATAATTTGAAACATATTTGGGATATTTTAACATGATTTCTGAAGCGTCAATGTTCATCCCGTCCATGTAAACAGGAGCATGACGGATGTGTTTGCGAATGACTGAAAGGACTTCCTGAGTACGGTCAACTGCAAACGCAGGGACAAGAACATTGCCCTTGTTATCTAACACCTCTTTGATCGATTCGACAAACTCAAGCTCAGTTTTACGCCTATCAGGATGTTCCCTGTTGCCATAAGTGCTCTCAGTAATAAGATAATCAACATGTTCATCAAACTTTGTACCCTTGTGAAGCTGGCTGTCAATCGTGTTATAATCGCCAGTGTACAATAACGTTTTATTTTTATATTCTATCTTGACCATGGCAGAACCTGTTATGTGCCCGGCATCAACCAATGTAATGTCTGTCTCTCCAATTTTCATCTTTCTGTTGTGGGGTGTTGTGTACATCTTATTAATAGTTTGCTTGTATGCATTCATTGAGTATGGCAAGTTTTCCCTGCCCATGATCTTAATGTTATCTTTTAACAATAACTTTACAAGGTCGCGGGTCGGTGGAGTAGTAACAATTGTTGCATTAGTGTTCTCCCTTATGAACGGCGCGCCACCCGAATGGTCGAGGTGGGCATGTGTTATCACTAACATATCAACGTCAGCAGGGGGGTGGACCGGAAGATATTTTTCAACAGTCTCAGCCCTAATCTTAACACCATAATCAGTTATGATTTTCTTGTCAGTTTCAATCAATACTCCTGACCGCCCAACTTCATTACATGCACCTAAGAATTTTAATTTCATTTGATCACCTTTTGCTGTTTACAAAACAGTGAGTTGTGAAACTCCAATGTTTCACTGTATCACCTTATCACATAGTCTGATTCTCACCCGTAATGTTTAAATATATGACAGTGGATAGGAAATCAATAATTATAATGAATAACGGTGGTAGGATGGATGAAGATATAAATTTTAAAGATATTGCTCTGATTTCCAGAATAGATGACGAGACCACATTAGAAAATTATGGAGGAAAGATTAATACTTCATTTTTTGAATCTGCAAACTTGTTAGGAGGGTTAAAAGTCAAAGGATTAGTATCATTTGAACAATCAATCAGCGGACACAGCCCTGTCAAACTAACACATAAAGCTCACACGATATTAAACCTATTAAAAGAGAAATGTGATGAGAAATTTAACAATCTCGATCAAACAATACTAACCGCCGTCTCAAACGGTGCAGACAACCATAACAAAATTGAAAAGCAGGTTAACGTGGCATCGTTCGACATCGCATTACACATTTATAAGTTATACAAAAAGGGATATTTAGAATATTTTATACAGAGCGGCAGGATAATCATCCGCTTAACAGAAAAAGGGTTTTCAAAAGTCAAAGGGGTGCGAGTAGTCAGACCAAGGACTAAAAGTGATAAAAAGGATGATAAACCTGAGAAGAGTGTTGCAGACACAAAAAATAAACATGAAAAAATAAAGTTGAAAGGACAACAAGAACAACCAAAACAATCGCAACAGGCGTCGCATGAAAAGTCCGGACAAACGTCTGTAGACATCCAAAGCATGAGAAGTAAGATGCTGAGAAGCAAAATTGAATTTTACTTTAAAAAATACTGGTGGGTGTTAGCATTAACAATAATCATAATCGTCATAGGATTGTCATTCCTAATCATGAAATTATTAAATCTGGTTTGAATAGGGAAATGAGGGGTATGATGTTATCAATACTGGAGTCGTTCAAATTATTGAGGAAGTATAAGATTAATACTGTACCGTACGCAGTTGTTGATAATGTTGACACTGCACTGAAAAAAGCCAAGCATATTAGTTATCCCATTGTGCTAAAAGCAATCAGTCACAAGATAACTCACAAAACAAATTACGGCATTGTCAGGTTAGACATTATGGATGATGAGGACTTGAAAGACGCATGGAGGATAATAAGAAAACGGTTGTCACAGCATAATACTAAATTTGAAGGTATGATGCTCCAAAAACAACTCAAAGGATATGAATTAATCATCGGTGGCAAGAAGGATGACCAGTTCGGTCAGATGATCGTTTTCGGGCTGGGCGGTATTTATGTTGAAGTGTTTAAGGATATCTCTGCAAGGATTTGCCCTATTGAAAAGGATGATGCGATTGAAATGATAAGAGAAATCAAAGCACACCCGATAATAGCAGGAATGAGGGGTAAAAAACCGGTGAACGAGGATGCATTGGTCGATGCATTGATGAAGACCAGTAAACTGCTTATCAATGAACAACCTAAAGAACTTGACCTTAACCCGTTGTTTGCAGACGAGAAAGGGTATTATGTAGTAGATGCAAGAGTAATAAAATAAAAGGTGTGAGATAATGGCAACAAAAAAACAGATAAACCATCTCAAGTATGCTCTTGAGCCTAAAAGTGTTGCGATAGTGGGTGCATCACGAACACCCAACAAGATCGGACACGTTCTAATAAAAAACTTACTAGACGG
>JAGGVH010000047.1 GCA_021158105.1 Microcaldota archaeon | reverse complement strand
CGACATTGCTTCTGATTTAGAGATATCAAAAGATACCATCAAAGAATATATCAACATATTAGAAAAATCATTCTTAATAAGACTAATTCCGGTATATTCAAAAAGAATATCAACATCAACAAGAAGATTAAAAAAGATAATTTTTGCATACCCTTCTTTAGCAAATGTATTGGTTGCACAAAGCAAAGGTAGAGTTTATGAAAATATTGTTTATCACCATATTCAGAATTATGGAAAGATATACTTTTGGAGGGAGAAATATAAAGAAGTTGATTTTGTTTTTGTAAGGAAAAAACAAATAATTCCTATTGAGGTAAAGTCGGGCAATGTTAACAAAAACGATTGTAAAAACATGTTAGCCTTTATGGACAAATTCAATACTAAAAAAGGTATTATTATATCAAAGGATACAATTGACACTTACAAATTTGATAAAGGCAAAACAATAACTGTTTTGCCATTAATAACCTTTATAAGCAATGTGGAAAAATGGCTACTTTAATAGCCATATTTCTGAATTATGGCTAATGCGTTAGCCAAAATTCTTATTTTTCTATCATTTACTTATAAAATCGCTCAACTTTTTGCCCTTTGGAATGAATATGCCGTTCGGCAGTTTGATCGGCAACCCAATCTCACTTACTAATCTCTCAACTTCACCAAGGTCTATCAACCTGTCAGTTTTAAGAAGCATTACTTTGCCCCCTGGCGTGTCATCATAAGAAAGTTTAAGTGTTATCCTTTGGAACATACCACTTCGCTTGACCCGTACTGTAATCCCATTATCCTTCTTAATCTGTTCAATAACCTTTTCATTTTCAATCATATCATCCTCCTCCCTATCAACATGACAGCAACTATTAAACCGACTATTCCTCCAAAAATTACTGCAACATTTGGAAAACTAATACCCGGTTCATTTATAATTGTCATGCTCGGCCTGTTACTGTCATCACCATAATACGATTCAACTGTTCCAAAACCAGTGTTGTTCACATGTGGGACTCCTATCGCCCCACGTTTGTAAGCATACACTTTATTATTTATTATCCACGTAGGCAACCTTAAATAAATATTCCGTGACAAAGTAAAATTGTTCCCAAACACGTCATAAAACGTATGAGTGAAATTATGCATGCCCTCATGATATTTGAAATAGATATTATAATAGTTTACCCATCTAAACGAATGGTTTGACCGCGTTATCTGATACGGTGCATACAACTTTTCGCTACTGTTAACTTTTGTGGTGTGTGGGATGTTAAAACTATGAGGTAGCAATGGATCATCTTCTGGAGGGATAAAATCTGCTTTGTTAATGTTAGTAGTTCCAACATGTTCTATTCCAAACTCATCTTTAAATATATCAAACAGCTTAACATAATAATTCGTCAACGGTTCAGAATCAATCAAAGAATACCCTCTCTGCATCCTACGATTTGCAAATGTTACAAACTCTTCAACAGGATTATGATTGATTTCCTCACCCAGCACGGGCGTGATATGAAACCATTCTATATCCCCCAGCTCAACAAAATAATCTTTCTCTTCAGTCTTAGGAGATCTTGAGAGCCATTTATATTTTACAGTGGTTTCAGCAGTGCACTGGTTATACCTCATATCATATACATACTCCTTTTTATAATCCTCAACTCTTATTTTCACACTACCTTTCAATGTTATGTTCAACCGCGGCTCTGCCATGTATGTCCGATTATTATACCTATTAAACAGGTTATTATACTGTGTTTGATTGTAAGGAACAGGCACGGGATTAATGTAATAATAATACCACACAATGTTACAGTTTGGCGGTTCACACCCTGACGGGTTATTTTCAAAATCATGCCTTGGTATCTGTTTAAATTTGACATAATTTTCAAGTTCACTTTCATTAAGATAACTTACACTTTTGTTTATATCTGGAATGATATAATTCTCAAAAAAACCATCATAACCCCCTTCCCACACCTCCTCAAATTCGCCATCATTGTTTGTATAATACTGACAATTGTCCACATCAACATCCGGACAATACTTCTCAATCTCATAAAAAAATGTTATAGGGATTTCTGTCGACAGGTTATAATATGTAAACGTCATGTGTGCAGGGTAAAACATTCTGCCATTGACAACGTTTTGTTCATAAATGTTGGTGTAGTTCGCACACAACCCAGAACCATTAAACTCTTTGCGTGCATGATTAATATGTTGCTCGCCCCAAACCCAATACACATAAGACTTGTTAGCATCAGATATTGAATATTCATCAATTGACGGGTAAACTGAAACGATTGCCGCATCAGTCCATTTGTATAGATTATTATATCCTACATAATCATACTCATCAATGTGCCTATAATTCTTTTTAAACCCGAACAGGCTGTCCAACTTACCGCTGTTATATTCCTGAACCTCTTTAAAATCAGGGTGAATGTACGATATTTTGTTTACGCTGTGCCACCATGCCGGATGCTCACTGGACATCATAGTACTTGCCAAAATTAATAATGTTATTATGACAATTTTTACATCATACATAATCTTCCAACTCTCTGATTGATAGAAGGATTATTCTTTTCACACTGATAGCAATTGATAGAGATAATAAAGATTTATCAGTGCTTGTTATCACCTTTTTCATATAAGCATTCTTATCTGAAATACTGTTGAATACTATAACAATCTTTTTATTGTGTGAACGGAGAACTGTTTGGATATTATCCAGCGACGTTGTATATTCTGAACCGTAGAATATTATCAAATCACGAGTCTTAGTATATTTATCTTTTTCATCAAACTGTATACCTTTTGAGATTAATAAATCGTGCACCTTCCGTTTTATAACATTGCATTTTATGTCTTTATTGCAAATCTTGGCATCCTTTTTCAGCATATAATAATCTTCAAACCCTACAACCACACCTTCATGGATTAATTTGTTTAATATCTCAATTGCATTGCCTTCTGTTATATAAACCTCATTATTATCCAAATACTTCTGCACTCCATACATAAACTCCCTTACTGTTATCGGCAATGGCACGTTCCATTCAAAATCATGATATATACCATTAAAAACGTTAATTATATCTCCTTTTCTAACTATTTTATTTTTTGTTTTCTTCTCGGTTATTTTTGGGACAATCATCTTATACATGACAGGTTTTCTTTTTCTAAATATTACATAAACAACTAAAAATATGACCAATGCAGTACCAAGATATTTTATGTATTTGTCAAACAATGTTTCTGAAGCATTGTTAAATTTAAACTCCCAGTCTGAATCATTGTACACAAATTTTATGTCGTGCTCGCCCTTTGGCAACTTAACAGACAAAAATCCGTGAGAGACCTTATATGTGCCCATATATGTATCATCTATGTACATGTCAACTATGCCATTCAAAGGCTCTCCGTCAATAGTAACCCATAACACACCATTCCCATTTTTTATTTCGTTTAATGTTACATATAACCCGGACACATGAAGATAACCTGTCGCCCATATGTTATTATATTGGTCACGCAACGAAACAATATAATCACCGGGATGAAGGTTATTCTGAACTGTTGACGTTGACTTCCAAACCTGTTTAAGTCTTATCGTTGCAAGTTGTTCTGAATCAACAACATAATTGTTATGTATAAAATCTAAACTCATTATTAATGTTACAGGCTGGAGATATCCTGCCCTGAGCTTCATGCTGACATCAAACGGTTTGCCCTTCAACACGTTTATATCATCATAATAAATCCTGCCAACCAATGGATAACTGACTTCATTATCATCAATCCTGTACAATGATTTATCTTGTGAGATTATTGATATTATAGTTCTCAGATAACCATGGGACATTTTTGCGGGCAGGCCGTAAAGTGTTAAATATCCTTTGCTGTCTTTGAAAGTATACGTCTTTTGAGTGATTGGCTCTTGCCACACATTATAAATCACAGCAGTAAAAAGTTTAGTAGGCAATCGGCTTACCTTGTCAGGAGCAAGCGGGATGTTGAGCATATAACCTATTACAGTATTGTTTTCCTTAACTATAATCTTATTCCATTCACCCTTTTTAACTTCCCAGTCATAATTGGTTTGTTTTAAACTTCTTTGATCATGAGTTTCAACCAATGCACCAGTGTCATCAATAACATAATCAATGTCTGCACCGATGTATATTATAACGTTACCTCTTTTTATGATGTCTTTCATGTTTTTGTATATAACCTGTGGCATCCTGCCAGTTGAGATTATTATTATACTATCTCTCAGATTTACTGTATCACTTGGTGAACAGGTGGCAAACTTTAAACCCTCATACGTTTTTATATAATTATGCAACACATCTTTTACACTATTCATATTGTTTGCTTCAACAGAATGCCCAGTAACAAAATAAACATTAGTTAACGGTTTTTGGTAAAACCATAATAATGATATTGATGTCCGGTTGACATGTGTAATATTAGTGTTAAAAGTTATGTAAGGTATGTTCTGTTCATTGTATGATAATAACCCATACTTTTCGGTTGTTATGTTAACAGTGGTATTGTAATCATTCCTGACCTGTTCACTATTTAAGGTCAACAAAGACATCAACAATGTTCCAGCCAAGAATAAAACTACAATAACAACTGCTAAAAACCCGCCTTTCCTGATATCCATTAACCACACCTGTTCCAACATACACTTTTCTATTTGTTCTGTGTCAACTTATACATTGAATACTTGAAATATTCATCACCCAAAAATTCTACAGTAAACTCTTTTTCGTCAGGGCCGGTGATATACCTTGACAATTCGAGGAATACTTGGCCGTAATTATTTGTCATTAAATTCAATACATTATTTTTTATAGTTACCCTAACAGGCTTATTCCTAAGCGGTTCAGTATTGTCCACCCTCTGCAAAATAATAGTATAATGATTATTGTCTTCAGTCTTGGCAATGATCTCTGTTGGGACCTTATCATTTTTTTTGTTAGTGGGAATGACTGCACCGGCATAGTAACTACTCTCATTGACCACTGTCTTTGTACCGCCAGCAATAGCACTCAGCGACGGCCACAAAAATCTAACCAATGAATAAAGAACTAACAACCCCCCAAACACCATCAGATAAAACATGACATCTCCAATCATCGCAACCTTTTCACTGCACGGCTGGAGAAAAGGCGTGAAAGTGGCGCAATAGTTTAACGGTTGCAGGGGCCACTGAGTAGTGCATGAAAGATATCCAACATACGCAATCGCAATCAATCCAAGCCCGCTAAAAAAATATGTTGCCTTTCCCATTTTACCCACCACCTTTTTTAATTATTCAATTTCTTTATACGTCATTCTTCTAAGCCAATCAATCCTATTATAATACGGCATCCTTATATCTTTCAAATCAGTTAACAACATTAACGGTCGTTCTAAGCTTAACCCAAAAGCCAACACCGGATACCTGCCACACAATGGTATGCTCACTTCTGGCCTGAATATCCCTGCACCCCCCATCTCAATCCATTCTTTCTTCTCAGGGAAATAAACATAAATCTCCACACTTGGCTCAGTGTATGGAAAGTATGACGGATAAAACTTAACTTTATCAAATCCAAGCTTTTTGTAAAACTCCTTCAACACACCCAACAAATGCTTAAATTTCATGTCTTCTGAAATGATTATGCCTTCAACTTGATGAAACTCGGCAAGATGTTTATAATCAACAGCCTCGTTCCTGTAAACTTTGCCTATTGCAAAGTATTTTTTAGGCCCAGTTGTCCCCCTGACTTTATGGAACAATGTCTTTGCACTCAGCGAAGTAGTATGGCATCGCAATATTCCTTTCCTGCTCACTTCTTCTGACCACTTATATCCCCATCCCTTCTCATGAGTTGACTTGACAACATCAACTATCTCCTTAGGTGTTTCATTATCACACAACATAAACTTTTTATTAATGTAGAATGTGTCTGCTAACTCTCGCGCGGGATGATCTTGCGGCTGGAATAACGCATCAAACACCCAAAAACTAGATTCTAAAATTGGACCTTCCATCTCTTCAAATCCAAGTTCAATGAATATTTTTTTAATCGTTTCACTAAGCCGTGACAATGCATGACGCTTCCCAGGATATACTGGACTGCTCTCAGCAGTAACATTATACTTTCTAAAAGATTTACCTCTCCATCCGCCAGTCTTAAGCATTTTATCTGTTAACAGTGTTACCCCACCAATTTTTATGTTCCCTTTAAGTATCATATTTCTAACTGATATGCCCTTATCAGTTAATGATAATAAAACATTTGAAGACTGTTTAATAATAATGAGTTTACGTTTTACATTCTCATCATCAGACGGTTTGTATACCTTTGGAAGCGAATCAATCAAAGGAATGATCTTGCCTTCTTTAATAGTAATCCATCCCTTCTTTTTGGCCCATGGTATCCCAACACTTTTTTCAAGGGGCGTCAAGATTGAAGAATCCTTAAGTGAAATCCCGTTCTTTTGCAATACTTTTTTTGTTAGAGTGTATTCAGGATAACCTTCCTTCTGATAACGTTTACCCTCATCAGTGATTATCTTAACACTTTTACGAGTCCTTTGTTCAACAGTTATCAATCCCTTTTCTTTTAACCATCCAACCGTCCGTTTTATTGCATCAGCATTAAGTTTACACTGTCCAACTATGTAATACTTTGAACCGTCCGTGGGCAGTAGTCCATACCTCTTCCCAGGCTCTAAAAACTTTAACAATGCCACTTCATATTCATGCAGCTCCATGCACTTCACCGTCTTTCTTTGATTTAATCTT
>JAGGVH010000024.1 GCA_021158105.1 Microcaldota archaeon | reverse complement strand
ATTTTTCAATATATAAAAGAACAAACAGATTATTAAGAATCTCAACATATTCTGCAACAGTAGGATGTGAAAGATTCTTAACGAGTGAATGCCAATTAATTTCATTTGTTAATGAGTTTGCAATGGCGTCCATAATATGTGTTGCATTCTCAGACGAACGCCTAATGTTTGCCAATTCGCCATCTATCCATCCAGAATATATCGAAAATATGTCCTCATTAAGACTACCAGTTTCTGCAAAACTGTTTATTGCCCTTATGATTCCTCCATGGATAAAATAATTATGCAGAATGATGTTTAACCGATCTATTTTTGTCAATGCATCACTTGGTGATGAAACACTCAACCCATATAATTTCACAACTTCTTTAAAATTTAATGGATAATATCTAAATTTGTTCTGTCCGTTGCCCAGCCTTCCAGGTAATCTTTCAGCTTTCTTTAATAAGTTTAAAGAACTTGACCCAGTCAGAATAACACATTTATCCTTAAACTTTCCAGAATCTACAAAAAGTTTGATAGATTTTTCCCATTCATTGATTGATGTTATCTCATCAATAAACAAGTAATGAGGGTTGTATATACTCAATAGGGTGGATAATGTTTTATACATTTCAAACCTGTCAAAAAATAATTCACAATCTATATAAAAAATGTCTGTACTTTTTTTATTATCAGTGAGACGTAATATATTCTGTTTTATCCATGTTGTCTTACCCACTTGACGAGGACCAAACATTATTTTAACACCATGCGATAAAGGAACATAATTTTCTCTTTCATAAACAAACTTAAACTGATTAAGTCTATTCAAATGATAATCTGATGATGCCCAATTATCCTTTGACCACCAAGGATTATGTATTGCCAAATCTGAAATATCCATATTATAAATTATACACCAAAAAGTTTATAAATCTTTGTTAAATATTGAAACCAGACTTTCAGAAAAATATAAATAATTGAAAGTGTATTATAAAAAATTATAAAAATAAAAGATTTATCAGTCAGATAATCAGAGAACCCTGCACGGTTGCTTATCCCGCCAGCGTCTGTTGTTATGTATAAACCCAAATTGGTTTTATCACAGAAATCCATATGCTTCTTTGGTTTAAACACAAAATTAAGATTAACTGAAACAGAAAAAACAAAAATAGAAAAAAGTAAAAAATTATAAATTAATTAACCAAACAAGTTGGCTAACCCGGCTGCGGCCTCTTCTTCCTTCTTAGCTTCATCCTCTTCAGCTTTCTCTTCCTTTTTCTCTTCTTTTGCGCCACTGCCGCCCGCTGCAGACGGTGCTGCTGGTGCTGCTGCCACTGCTGGTGCCTTTAATGCCTCATCCCAATTGACATCTTTGAGCGCATCAGCTAAAACCTTTGCCTTAGCATCGTCAACATCACCGCCTGCTGATTTCAAAACAGCAGTGATGTTATCCTTTGTAATATCCTTTCCCAAACCTTTCAGCACAAGTGCTGCATGTACATACGGATCAACTTCCATTCATATCACCCTTAAACATTTATTCATGCAAAATCACAGTTTTGCATACTTTTTAACAGACATACTTTGAACATAAGCTTTTGAAATAATGTCATTAACAAACGCCTTTGAAATTATATTTTTGTTTAACACCAATGCAACTGCCTGACTGTATGCTTTTGAGATTATTAAGTCAATATTGGATTTTGTTGGGATGTTGGCATTGACAGATAATGAAAATCCTTGTTCTGCTCCTTGTGAAATGCTCCCTACAAACACTGACGGATCTAAAGATAAAACCTCCTTTGAAAATATTATGCCTTCACTATCCACTCCAGCTATCGCAGTCACTCCTGCAGTGAACGGTTTTATATCAAGCTTTTGCAATGCCTTGGCAACAACATCTGTCACCTTTTCATTCGCTTTGACAATAGTCTTATCTGCAAGGATTGCAATCTTGCCCTTCTGCACGGCCGCTTTTAACCCTGCAACTTTAAGCTCTGATAACGCAGGCCCTGGAGGAATGTTTGTCTCCATCTTAGGAACCATGATATCAACTGGTGAAACCTGCCCGGGCTTGGCAGCAACGTTAACCTTATTCTCATTAAAAAACTTTGACAATTGATATGGCGACATATCATTTGATAACACTACACCAATCGGCTCGCCCTCTGCATGATTAAATATTTCTGTGGGCCTGCCGACATTTTCAAACGCCCTTTTCACCACAGTGGTTTTATAAATCTTAAACAATGCTTTACCCCTTAACTTCTTTCTCATGCTTTGCAAAATAGAATCTGGAAGATTACGAAGAGTAATAAGGACTGAATTATTATATTCTTTTAAAAGGTTAGTCAATTCTTCTACCTGTTTCTTCTTTTTTATGATATTTTTCCTTTCGCTTTTACTCATAATAATCACCATTAAATCTTAACAGGTTTTCCCATTGTCAATTTAACATACATTGATTTTATATTTTGGTCATTAACTTTAGATTTTAACTTCTCAAGGACATGTTCAATGTTACGAGTTATATCTTCTGCACTCATGTTTTCATTGCCAACCGGGCAATGCAACACAGGCAGGTATTTGCCACGTGTTGATAATCGTATCCTATTCTTAGCATTCTTAATGGCTACCGACACCGGACCCACCAAAGGCCTTGGAAGTTTGTTCATTACACCTAACACGCGACCCAAGTTTTTACCTACTGATGCCATCAGCTTAGGGTCAGCTAAAAATTCTGCATTCTTTGCCAATTCTTTTAATTTTTTCCTGTCACTGCCCAATTTTTCTATATCTTCTCCAGAATACACTTTTGCCCCCAACTTGTTAGCTTCCAACTGCTTTTGAGGGTCATCAGTAAATATTACCACATCAACCTCTTTCCCTCTGCCGTTAGGCAAAACAATATCAATGTTAATCCTATTCTCAGGTTTTTTAAAATCAATACCTTTAAAATTTACTGCCAAATCAACCGTCTGAACAAACTTACGTTTGCCTTTCTCTTTTAATACCTCATTAACTGAATGCAAAATCTTCTTATAATCAACCATTAAATCCCCTCCTGCTAACAGCAGTATAACGGGCAAAACCAGCCCATACAACTTATGGCTTTTTGCCACAGACTATATTTTGCCACAGGTATTCTAACACTCTAAACATGTTTAATGTATTATCGAAGTTTATTATGAAAAAGGTTTATAAAACTATCTTACAAAATGATAAAGAAGAACCGACAAAAAATAGGAGCACAAAAGTGGTATTATGGATATATGCTTTGGACTGTTTGGAACACTTATCCCTGTAATATTCTTATTGATATTATTATTTGTTTTCATCCTACCCATCATTTGGGTTTTCCTTCCAATAGTAATAATTAGGGAATGGGAAGGAGGGTTGGTATTACGGTTGGGAAAGTTTAACAAATCGTTAAAGAAGGGCATAAACATTGTTATTCCTTTTATTGATAAAGCAATAAAACTTGACAAACGCATAGTAACCATTGACATTCCAAAACAAGAGGTCATGACGTCTGACAACGTACCAGTAAAGATTGATGCAGTTGTATATTTTAAAGTGGTCAGTGCTGAAAAGGCGGTGCTCAACGTTAAAGATTATTATTCAGCGGTTGCATTATATTCGCAAACTGCCATAAGGGATGTTGTGGGGGGCGTCACACTTGATACTGTATTGCAAGACAGGGAAGATGTTGCAAAAAAGATTAGGGAAATTGTTGAAGATGACATGAACAAGTGGGGCATTGACATTGTTTCAATAAACCTTCAAGATGTTGAATTGCCCACTGAAATGAAACGTGCAATGGCCAGACAGGCTGAGGCCGAAAGGGAAAAACGTGCAGTGATAATCAAAGCAAGCGGAGAACTTGAAGCATCTAAAAACTTAGTTAAAGCTTCTGAGATTTTGGCATCAAACTATTCAGCAATCAACCTTAGAACGTTGGCGTTCATTTCAGACGTTTCAGGAGATTCTGCTGCAACATTTAATTTTGTAATCCCATTGGACAACTTGAGCGTATTGGATTTAAAGAAGAAGGGGAAGGTGAAATAGAGATGAGATATTCATTCTTCAGAAATTTTGGAAACAGGATGGCAGAAAACATTCCTACTATCGTAAGAAAGAAGTTTACATTTTTTGGTATAGGGATGAATGTTCAATGGGAAAGAGGCATAGTCCTGCGTCTTGGAAAATATGTTAGGGATGTTGGACCGGGAATGTTCTTTGCAATCCCGTTCATTGAAGAAGTCTACATTGCATCAATGCGAACCACACCCGTTGACATTCCAAAACAGGAGATCATGACAAAGGATAATGTTTCTGTGTATGTCAATGGAGTGGCATATTTTCACGTTATAGACCCTAAAAAGGCGATAATGAACGTTTATGACCCAGGATATGCAGTATCAAGGTATGCACAAACCGCCTTGAGAGAAGTCATAGGTACGATGACACTTGACCAGGTATTGAGCGAACGAACAGAAATCGCAAAACGTATTGAAAACATCGTTGATAGGATGGCGCATGAGTGGGGGTTGGACATTGAATCAATAAAAATCCAGGACATTGTACTCCCAGATACTATGAAACGTGCGATGGCCAGGCAAGCTGAGGCCGAAAGGGAAAAGAGGGGACTAATCATCAAAGCAAGCGGTGAACTCGAATCTGCTAAGAATTTCACAAAGGCTGCAACCAACCTTGAAAAGTCAACTGGTGCATTGTATTTGCGTACATTGTCAACAT
>JAGGVH010000023.1 GCA_021158105.1 Microcaldota archaeon | reverse complement strand
TTAATCTACCTTTTCAATTATCCTGCAAAATTTGCAAACTTTTGATGTTGTTGCAAACCCGCACCGTTCGCATGGCAATACTTCAACATTTTTTGAAATGGAAATATTTTTAATCTTCTGAATCTTTTTGATTGTTTTAACAAGATTAACCATGAAATTATGCTCAGTCTTTTCAAACGTCCTCAGTGCATCCTTTATCCTGTTCTGGTGAACAGACGCAGCATAAGGACAAGTTGCTTGGACAGTTCTAATATTATTTTTTGATACATATTGCTTAATCAAATCTTCTCTCACCCAATATAATGGCTTAACCTTGCCAACCATTTTAACATTTTCCTTCCTTTCAATTACCGGTGCCACACGGAATAATTGGTCAATGTTCTGCCCCATTATATTCATTATGATTGTAGATGCAGCATCATCCAAGTTGTGGCCAGTGATTATATAATCAAAATTGTGCTCCCATGCCCACTTGTTCATTATATACCTCTTAAACAGACCACACAACGCACACGGCTTATCCTTATGATACATCTTTTTCGCGAACGGAACATATTCAGGTATTGTCTTTTTAGCATAATCTTCTATATTAACAACGTTCAACTTCAACCTGTACTGTTCTGCAAACTCTGAAACAACTGATAAACTCTCATCACTAAACACAGGTATTCCCAAATTGATATGGAACAACTCATGTTCAATGTCTAACCTTTTTAACATGATAGAGCTCACAAGTGAATCTTTGCCACCTGAAACTGCAACAATCATCCTGCCTCTAACATGCTTCATGACCTTCTCTGCACGTTTCAGAATATGGTTATCAATATCCTGAACAGAAAAATAAGAATGAGAATTACCCTTGCGGGACAAAATATCACCTATAACTTGCCTGCGCGCCGTTTAAGTTTCCTCTTTAATTTCCGCCTTCTCTTCTTTAACCATTTCCAGCGCATACGTCCTTTCTTTTTCCATTTCCGTGGTCGAGCTCCCAAAATAACACCTCATTAATCTTTTCATTCTTATTCTAAGAAAGGTTTTTAAATGTGATGATTATCCAAAACAATCTTATGACTATCACAAAACAAATGATATGTTTTTGAATCAACCAAAAAAACCTGACAATGATTGCTGTTTGCCCCTGCCAAGCAATTCATCCTTTGTAACGCCTAATTCTTTTAATATCTTAAGCACTGCGGGCAAGATTTGGTTATTAACATAGTAATCAGGATCATAATTTTCTGCGTATTTTAAAAGTTCAGCACGTTCTGATATGGAACCGCTGCCCTTTGTGATAACATAATCAATCATCGCACCTGATGTTATCTTTTCACCTCTTTCAACGCCTTTAAGTGCTGCAGACGTTTCAGGAGATGTAACATCATACTTGTCCAATCTTTTTCGTATCACTGTCCGTATTGCCGTATCTTTCACAGGAATTTTATTATTCTTAAGGTTTTCAATGACCTTTCTAACATAATTGACAGCCTTCCTCTTATCTCCTTCACTTAAAATAATCTCAAGAACCTTTTTCTGTGTTTTACGCGCAATCGATGACCAGTCCCTGCGAACAAGTTCAAACCCTCTGATTTTGATGTATCCTTTCTTATTAATCAACGCATATTTCTTTTTTGCCCCCTTGCCACCAGTATTCTTCTTTGAAACAAAAATGCCTCTCGGGTAATAATCCTCAAACCCTAATTCCATCATGCCGGGAAGTTTAGAATTAATGTATTTCAAAAATTTGGTGGCATCTGAAATTTTTTTATCTCCAAGCAATAAAAATGTTGAATCAGTATCACCATAAATAACTTTGAACCCGTACTTTTCAGCTTCTTCCATAACCCATTTTATATAATGCCTTGCCCATGCAGTAACACTCTCAGCACATTCACGAGAGTACCACCTTGAACGTGGATATCCTAAATAACCATAAAAACTGTTTGCCAAGATTTTTAATGCTTGAACCTTTGGAAACAATTCCTTATACTTTTTGCTGTTCCTATCATATTTTTTCAATTCGCTTTTAAGTTTTAATCTTGTCTGTATCAATTTTTTAAGGACTGTGGGGATTAATCCTTTTTGTTTTTTACAGAACTTGTGGCCGACAGGACTTTCATAATATTCATCACACTCATTATTAACTGTGGCAGGATCGATGTTATGTGAAACTATAATGGTTGGATAAAGCGAACTAAAATCAAACACCACTATATCTTCATATATCCCCGGCTCAGGCAATTTGACATATGCACCAGCTATGGGGTTTTTCATGCGTTCAGAAATTGCATTAACGTTTGGTATTGGTGGGATGACGTCATTACATTTAATAGATTCATACATCAATAACCTCTCTACAAGTTTACTGCTGGACGCAACAGACACGTCAAACAATGATGCCTTTGATGCTCTGGCAAGTTCTACCATCAACGGAAAAACATATTCAAAAATCTTATAAGTCATGTCTGCATCGCCCAAAGAATATTCAAAAAGCATATTCCTTTTTTTATCATCATCCCATGCACCAATGAAGTTACCGTCCTCCATAATCTCTTTTGTGGTTTCGCCAACACTGAACAAATCCTTATACACCTGACCAAGAGTATATCTGGAAACTGATATCGCACCGATCCTATCAAAAAACTTAACCATTGGAAATAAATCTATATGCACTACCCCTGGAACATGAGCATACGTTATCATGCCATGCTTCTTTACCTGCGGCACACCATTTACAAAAACAGGGTCAATACCTAAGACTTTACACCTTTTGATTATGTAGGGAATGTCAAACGCAGATGTATTATATCCAGTCAAAATGTGCGCATTTTTTATCTCATCAAAGAACTTTAACAACATCTCCTTTTCATCACTCAATACAACAGCATTCTTTTTATCAACTTCACGATATGTCAACACTTTAGATTTTCCATTCTTAGATATGCTTATCATAATAATGGGGTCGTGGCCTGTTGGGGAGGGCAAACCCTTAGAATAAACTTCAATATCAAAACATACAACTTTTAGTTTTGGGAGTGAATGTTCTTTTTTGTCCAAGATTTTCTTAATCAGCCTGCCCGAACGTTCATACTTAACCAAAGACAACGGTTCAATCTGGTTATCTAAAAGGTACCGCAAAGCAAACGGTATTTTATACTCAAAACATTGATATTCCGACAAGTAGGACTGCAGTTTTGGGATTATTGACGGTGTAGTGCATACCACTTTAAGAAGATTGGTAGGTTTGCCTAAAACATTTTTTTTAACAGTATCAATCTTAGTAACAACACCAATGCCCGCATCAGTAAGCTCTAACAATTCACTTTTTAATTTCTGGACATTCTTATCAGTCATATTATTTGCATTAATATAAAAGTAAGGGTCATACCTTGCATACAACTCAAATATGGTCTTAGCTAAGCATAACAGAGAAACATAAGACTTCCTACCTTTAATCTTATAAGAGGACTCTAATACATAAGCCCACTTTCTTGACACATTTATATCTTTCATAAGCATGTAAAAACAAAGACTGTTTAAATCTTTTTCTATTTTTTATCGATGACAATAAGGTCTTCAAGTGCAACATAATCATCTTCGGCTTTCTTTTTAGGTTTAGAAGATGATTTCTGTTTTTTCTTTTTGATTGACTTGAAATAAGTCCTTTTATCCTTTAATTCTTCTCTGATATCTTTTAACTTCTGGTTAATTGTTTCTATCTCTTTGTCAATCTTATTAAGGTCGCCTTCAAGCAGTTTTTTTCGTTTCCTCATCCTTTCGATTTTTAATCTTCCTTTTAATTCCTTCTCAACCTTTTGAATTTCCTTAACAACATCCTTTTCAGACTTTGGATTCATTGTTTGTGATAACCTAAATTCTAACCTTCTTAAACGTCTCAACAAAGGAACTGCAGTAACATCTTTATTCTCTGCCAAATATGGTTCTATTGCTTTAAGCTCTAAAGATTTTAATCGTTTTTTCTCGTTGAACTTTTTTACCTTATCAATAAGCTTTTTCTTATCATCCTCTAACGATTTAATCTCATCTAATATTATCTCCCTCTCTGATTTTATATCATCCATGCCTTCAATATCTTCCTTTGCAACCATAAGAATCACTGTTCAAAAATAAGTAAGTTCATTTTTGAACCGAAACATTTAAATATGATTATGGTGATAGTTTAATTGGCTCTTCTGACCCGGCTTCTATAATCAAAACCTGGTCGCCTCGCCAGCGCGTTGTGCGCTGGCCTTCTTCTCTTTACAGTTATCAAAAAATAGAGAGGTAGTATTATGGTAGAATGCCTGCTCCTGTTTTTGCATATAAATAAGTATCATATACCACTATTAAATCGTATAAGAAAAACAAGAACATTATTGGAAAATATATTGTTGAAAATACAGGAGATAATATAAAACCCAGAAGATATAACAAAATTAATACAATACTAAAAACCCATGCAAGAAAACCATATATTACTCCCCTTGGTATATTACCAAGATAGATATACCCTCCTCCTGGAAAACCTATAATGAACGAACCTATTATAGAAATCAAAACTGCTGTAACTGCCTTATCTTGGCTTTTAATACTTATAGGTTTAACAGAATTCAACGGCTTAAATTGAGGTTGTGATGGTAAAATTGAATTAATCCTTCTTTTTGGTTTAACCTCTTCAACCCATGCCAAAACATCACCTAAAAATTAAACAAAAAAGAAAAGAGTTAAAATTCAGGTAAGTATGTCTTTTCACCCTTGGCAAAGAGCATAGTATCATATGCAACAATAATATGGTATATGAATGGTATTATGTAAACAAAGACACAGCAGAATCCTAACCCTCCTGCTATCAGTGACAACATCCCTATTCCAATATACAGCACTGTTATCCCAACCCATGCAATGATTGTTCCCAGTATGTATATGAGAGCTTTTTTCATATACTTTTTACTGTCAATGTATAGATAACCCAGTCCTGGTAATAAGAAAGATAACAATCCAGCTATGATCGGATCTTTCTCAGTCTTTTCTTTAGCCAAAAAACCACCTCTATCATTTTGTTATTTTGATAGGGTGTTGAATATTTAAAAAACTATTGTTGGCTGTTGCCAACAATCTATGGGACATTTTTCAACATCCTCTGTTAAGTATAACTAAACTATTTTTAAACCTTGGGGGCATGCTTTTTAATATGGCAATCAGCAAACATCAACATCCAAATAAATATCCTACCACTCCTCTTGATACAAAACCAAACAATCAAACAAACAAAACAGATAATTTACCTTTTTTAAAGATTAATATAATGATCGAAAATCCCCTGGACAAAAAACAACCCACATTTCCACAGAATAAACTATCATATGAAAAGAAAATGAAACACATAAAAATCAAACATAAAATCAATACTGTTCGTAGGTTAAACAAAACAGGTATTGCTGGGGTCATAATAGGTATTACCAATCTATGGATAGGTGCAGTATTCATAGGATCAGAGCATTATATAGGAAAAATAATTGCATATTCTGGAATGGTTATATTTGGTCTTGGTGCGATAATGGGAACGATTGCAGACAGAATAAAGAATAAAATAACAAAAAGAAAAAATAAAGATGAAACATCAGAATTTTATTAGAAGAAACAGAGGTAATGGAACTACATAAATAGTTATTTTGTCTTTCTTTATTATATCAAAATACTTTCCAACCACATGTAATCCTTTACATCATCAAGGGTTGGAATTGCCATATTCTTTTTTGGTAGCAAAAATTTAAATAATTTGCGATTGTGATAGCAAAAAATTAAATAATTTGCTGATAGAATAGCAAATTTTCATATTAATAGTACTGTAAGTGTTGTTATATGATTTTATTGAACTATATACTAAAC
>JAGGVH010000002.1 GCA_021158105.1 Microcaldota archaeon | reverse complement strand
TATGAAAATACTTTTAGCGATCACCGGAGCATCAGGAGTAATCTATGGTAAAAGGTTGTATGAGAAAATAAAAAGGTTGGGTCATAATATAAAACTAATTATATCTGAAAACGCTAAAACGGTTGCAGAATTAGAAGGAGTAAGTCTGCCAAATGAAGATTATGATTACAATGATATTGCCGCCCCGCCATCATCTGGATCGAGCGCACCAGACGTCATGATAATTGCACCGTGCAGTATCAAAACACTGGGCAAAATTGCTAACGGTATTGGGGATGATTTGATAACGCGCGCTGCAGAGGTATGCTTAAAGGAAAGAAAACAAGTCATCTTAGTTGTCAGGGAAACGCCTCTGTCATACATAACAATAAAAAACATGAAAACAGTTACACTTGCTGGAGGAGTAATATTGCCTGCATCTCCGGGGTTTTACCATAATCCTAAAAGCGTTGATGATATGATTGAGTATGTTGTTGAAAAGGTTTTGAATGTTGTAGGAATCGAACATGAAAAAAAGATTAAATGGGAATAGGTGAGTATATGAATATACGTAGTTTTATAAAAAAACTGGAAACTGAGGACAGGATAATAATGATCAAAAAACCATTATCAAAAAAGCTGGAAATGGCAGGGGTGTTCAAAGCACTTGAGAATAAAAAACAACCAATCGTTGCTAAAGATAAAGATTCTGGGTTAACTGTTGCGTGCAACATTTTTGGTGATAAGCAACTCGTGGCAGATGCACTGGGATGCAAACCTAATGAACTCGTTTTAAAGATGAAACATGCAATCGATAACCCTTCAAAACCAAACATAATTAGCAAAGAGGAGGCACCAGTATTAGAAGTAGAGATTGAACCTAACTTGTCCCAACTGCCAATCCCTTTGCACACAGAAAAGGATGGTGGCCCATATTTCTCATCAGCTGTTGTGTTTGCGAAAGACCCAGAACTTGGACAGAATGCATCGTTCCATCGTATGATGGTCAT
Organism: Microcaldota archaeon; assembly: GCA_021158105.1. Lineage (GTDB taxonomy): Archaea > Micrarchaeota > Micrarchaeia > Anstonellales > JAGGVH01 > JAGGVH01. The sequence continues at coordinate 4,263 of JAGGVH010000002.1, read as the reverse complement.
ATCAAATGACAAAGTTGTAATCAGGATGTTGCCCCGTCACCTCCATACTTTCATGGAACGGGCAGAAGAACAGGGTGGTCCTCTCAAGATAGCATTTGCAGTTGGGTTGCCGGTTAATGTTTTATTGGCTGCTGCAACATCTGTTGAGTTAGGGCAGGATGAGATGGCTATTGCAAACACATTGTCACCTGTCAATCTTGTAGAGGTTGATTACGGGATCAAAGTGCCTTCTGATGCAGAATATGTTTACATTGGAGAGATAACAAAGAATATGCATGATGAAGGTCCGTTTGTTGATTTGACAGAAACATTAGACATTGTCAGGAGACAAAGAATTGTCAAGATTGAAAAGGTTTACCACAGAAAAAATCCTATACATCATGTTTTATTGCCCGGTGGGTTAGAACATAAAATATTGATGGGTATGCCAAGAGAACCTACAATATGGAAAAGTGTTGAGAAGGCAGGAGTAATTGTCAAAAACGTTAACATCACGCCCGGTGGGTGTTCGTGGTTGCACGGGATAGTATCAATCGAAAAAAAGAAGAAGGATGACGGTAAAATAGCTGTTGAAGCAGCATTCAAAGGACATAAAAGTATGAAGCATGTAATAATCGTTGATGATGACATTGACATTTCCAACCCGAACGACGTGGAATGGGCAATTGCCACACGGTTTCAGGCAAGCAAAGATTTGTATGTCTTTGAGAATGTCAAGGGATCCTCTCTGGACCCGAGCGCAGACCCGAACACACGATTAACAACAAAGGTTGGGTTGGATTGTACTAAACCGATAAACCCTGACGAAAAGAAAAAGTTTGAAAAGGCAAAGTATAAAAAAGTTGACGTGGATGAATATATTGGCAAATGACGAAACATACAATTTATAAAATCTGATTCCTAAAACAAACTCATGGACATATTATCTATCAATAATGCTGACGTTTTAGTCAATGAAAAGAAGGTGTTAGAAAATATTAACCTTCACATTTCAGAAGGCGAAAGTTATGTGTTGTTGGGCCCGAACGGGAGCGGAAAAACGTCATTATTAAAATCATTAATAGGACTTAGAGGTTATAACATAAAAGGGGATGTAAAATACTTAAATTTAAAATCAGAAAATATGAACATTACTGAACGCGCCAAGAATGGAATGTTCTTATGTTATCAACACCCGCAAGAAGTTAAAGGGGTAAAAATAACCGAGTTCTTATCAAAGATATCAAAAATACCACACAATGAAATTGAAAAGTATATTGACAAACTTAAACTCAGGGAACATATCAATAAAGACATAAACATAGGTTTTTCAGGTGGCGAGATGAAAAGGTTGGAAGTGTTGCAGGCGATTGTGCGCAGGCCAAGGTTGTTAATGCTTGACGAGATTGACTCGGGTGTTGATATTGAAAGTATTAAGTTGATTGCAAACGTGTTAATGGAATATTTTAAAGATTCTGGCGCCAGTGGGATATTGGTAACCCACCAAGCTAAGATATTGGAATATATGGATGTTTCAAAGGCATGTGTGCTGATGAAGAATACTAGTTACTGCTACCCAGACCCAAAAAAGGTGTTAGAAACTGTCATGACTGAAGGGTATTCGGCATGCATAGATTGTAATGAAAGGATAACAGATGAGTGATGTGGCATGTTGACTGACAAGACGCATAAGGCATTGGATGAACTGAACAGGGTTGGGTTAAGCGATGCGTCATACATCATCGAGAACCAAAACATAATTTATGAATCGTTAGCTTCACAATTTGACGGCAAGGTTGAATTGCATGACATCAGAACAGTAAAAGATGACAGATTATGGTCGTTAATCAAGGACAAGGATCATATCATTGATGATATCAAGAAATATGAAACTGAAAATGTTGTCGGAGGGTTATACTTAATATTTAAAAAAGATATAACATTCCCGTTCCAGTCATGTATGATATTATCAAACGATTCAGTGCAGAGGTTGCACAACCTGATAATAGTAAATGATAATGTAAAAGCCTTTATGATAACTGGATGCACAACCCATACCGGCGACAACGGCGGCGAACATCGTGCGATAACTGAAATCATATTAGGAAGAAATGCTTCACTCAATTATACAATGATTCATGATTGGGGAGAAGATACCAAAGTTTACCCGCGCACGTTCGTAAATGTTGGTGAGAATTCAAAATTTGTTTATAATTATGTTAACCTGAACCGCGCGGCGCACATCCAGACAATGCCACTGATCAGACTTGAAAGGAATGCTGTCGCTGAAAGTAATTCGCTTGTTTATGTTGACAGGTCAATGATTGACATGGGCACGGTCATTAAACTGGGGGAAAATGCAAAGGGCAGAATAAACCTTAGGAGCATATTTAACACAGGTGAACTTATATCGCGCGGGAAAATCATAGGAAACAAAAAGTCAGTTGGCCACAACGCATGTGACGTTTTAATGTTAAACGACGGAGTAGTTGAATCCATACCAGAACTTGTATCGCATTCAAAGGATGCGCAGTTGTCGCACGAGGCGGCGATAGGTAAACTGTCTGAGAAAGAAGTTGAATACTTAATGACGCGCGGGATGACCGAAGATGAAGCAATATCTTTAATAGTGCACGGGTTTCTTGACACAAAAATATTAGGGTTGTCGCCCGAAATTGAAACAGAAATTAAGAAGTTGCTTGATAAACTAAAAGTGTAAGTGCGACCAAGAAAAGTTCGAACGAAGCAAGAATTTGGGGTGAGCCAAAGGCGAACCATTTATCTACTGTTAATTAAGTAAAAATTAAGTTTACTCAAGAAAACCAAGCAAATAAAAATGGCACAGATAAATTTATAAAGTATAATTAAGATTAGTATAATTAAGATTAGGTAATTAAGATTAGGTAATTAAAAAAGGAGGGGTGACTAATATGTTTATAGATAGAGAAAAGGAGCTTAAAAGACTGTCTGAATCAATAGCAAGGAAGGAACCGCTCATGATAGTATACGGACGAAGAAGGGTGGGAAAAACCGCACTGGCCCTGCGATTCTCAGAAAACAAGAAAAAAATATATTTCCTAGCCAGAGAATCTGGCAACCTAAAGAAATTTATGGAAACCGCTGCAGATACTGTCCCTGATATTTCAAACATAAAAGAGGACTGGGAAATGTTGTTTAGGTTCTTAGATGGAAAGGTTGATCTCATTATAATAGACGAATTTCAAAACTTGATCAAAGAAAATAAAGAGATACTGAGCACATTTCAGGCAATCGTAGATTTATACCTTAAAAAAACAAAACTTTTGATTTTAGGATCATCAGTTTCTATGATAACTTCCAAGGTTCTGTCCTACCAAAGTCCACTGTATGGACGCAAATCGTTATCACTAAAAATAAAACCATTAGATGTCTTTGAATCAATTAAATTTTATTCAGGCATATCTCCTGAAGAAATGGTTAATATATATGGATTTACAGATGGAATACCATACTACTTGGAAAAGGTTAAACCCCCTTTTAAAAAATGGATTGATAATGAACTTGCCAACCCAACGTTTATCAGGGATGAGATAGATTTCTTATTAAGGTATGAATTTGACGAACCATCTACATATAAATATATTTTAGAAGCTATTGCAAACGGTAACACTGATATGGGGAAGATAAAGAATTATTGTGGTTTTAAAAAGACAGATGTCACTCCTTACTTAAGAAACCTCATAACAGTAGGTATGATAACAAGAATGGTCCCAATAACAGAAACGAAAAGGACAAGGAAAGGGAGATACTATTTATCAGATAATTTTATAACTTTCTGGTTTAGGTTTATCTATCCTAGGCTTAGTGAAATAGAGGAAGGAATATTAAGATTTAAGGATTTTAAACAAGAATACAACTCCTACTTGGGATTCATATTTGAAAAGATTGCATACCAATATATTGTGAAAAAACAACCCTGGCAGTTCACGCGCATCGGAAAATGGTGGGATAAACAGGATGAGATTGACATTGTAACTTTGGATGAAAATAAAAAGAAAGTTACGTTCTGCGAAGTCAAATGGAAGGATATTTCAAATCCTGAGAAAATAATGGATGAATTAATAAGAAAATCAGAAAACGTATACCCTAATATGAAGAAAGATTATGTTTTGTTTGCCCGCTCGTTTAAGAAAAAATCAGATAGAGCAGTATGTATAGGATTAAAAAACATGTTTTAGAGATACACCCTAAACAAAGGAATAGAAGAGACAAAATTTGAGTTAACTCCCTGCAAGGTTCTGGGAC
>JAGGVH010000037.1 GCA_021158105.1 Microcaldota archaeon | reverse complement strand
TAAAAAGGAAAGATTTGCACAAAAGTTTCCTTTTCAAAAGGAAACTATCTGCCAGAATAAAAGATAAATATTTCTAAAATTTATGCATAATGTAATTAACATAAAATCGATTATATGGTGATTTAAAATGACACAAATTAAAGATGCATAAGTGAATTCAAACTTAAAAAGCATATCGGGTATAATAAACATATTATATTTTGCATTTTGTTCAACAGTTTTACAAAATGTTATGTATTTTGTTCAATGATTTTACAAAATGCAGATTGCAATAGATAATATTATAAAAACCCAACAGATATTAACGGTGCAGTCCCTTCTTTTAGTGTTCCTGGGTAGGTCAATATTACTTTTTTAATATTTTTAGTTATAAATTTAAACTGAGTAAACGATTTAGATTTCCCTCCTATCTCCAATACCATATTTTCCGATGGTATATAATAATCGGGTGTTTTTCTTCCTCTTATCCCTTTCAGATAGTATACATCATTGTATCCTGCTATTTTCATTGATAGGATAAAGAAGTCTTCTCTTACTGAACCGGTCAGGAAATTATTATTTTTTGCAAATGTTTCACGGAATGGCGGAAATATTAATATTTTTGGTTCTTTTTTTATGTTCGTCCCTTTAGGTTCAATTACTGATAAGATGAAAGAATCTTCTAAAGCTTTGATATACTTCATAACAGTGTATTTTGTTATTCCTACATTTCTTGATATAGAAGAATATGATACACCCTCTACTGGTGATGTTGTTATAAATTTTAATACTTCTTTTATATTAAAAACATCTTCCAATGAATAATTGTACGCTCTTGGGATATCCCTTTCGATGATGCTTTTGATTATGTTCATAAACTTATCTTGGTCTTCGTTGTCTTCCAATTGCATGGGGTATAATCCTCCAGTTATATACGGAGGATAAAGATAATCATATTTTAATATATCTTTTATTTTCTTTTTTGAGAATATATCTTTAATGTTAAGTTTTTCTTTTTTAACATTCTCTTTAAAAAACAGGTATTCCCTTAATGAAAAGGGATAAAGTTTTTTTATTCTAACTCTTCTGCCTAAGTCGTATGAACTTTTATATATCTTTAATGAGACTGATGATGTGAAATAGACATTTACATTGAGATAATCATAAATTTTCTTAAGATCTCTTTCCCATTTGCGATAGTAATGTATCTCATCAAACAAAAAGGTTTTTATGCCTCGTTCATCTGAAAAATAATTCACAATACTGTACAAATCATCTATTTCTATACTGTCTAATGAGATATATAAAGCATTCTCAGTTTCTAAAAGTTTTTGTCTGAGCATGACTGTTTTTCCTGCACCTTTGGGTCCTGCGATGCCGGTAAACGCTTTATTTTGTTTAAATATGGATGGGTAATCAAACCTTTTAATCTTTGGGACGTTGCTCCGCATTTTAGCATCCATCTCAATAATGTCATTTATTAGTTCAATATCCATAGTTTTCATATTTGTTGTTTTATATAGATATATTTTTAAACTTTTGTATTTTGTTCAACAGTTTTACAAAATGTAATGTATTTTGTCCAATGATTTTACAAAATACAAGTTTTATATCTATGCCCCAACCGATGTGCTAATACTTTTAAACTTTTTCACACATAACATGTTTATGTCTTATTCACAGACTCGTTCGCACAGCCATATAATCAATGATTGGAACAGATTTATACGTTTTATGCCAATGGGCAAAATACGTTTAAGATGTGATAACAGGACTGTCAAGGTTAATTATCTTGGCAACATTAACATTCTTGAAGATTCTCCAAAAACATTGATCGCAGGAAGTAGGCGTGCAAGTTTTAGCGGACGTCTTGCAGCTGTTGATATTGCAGAGAACGAAATCAAGCAATCAAACATAATAATCACTGGCGGTGCGATAGGGATAGATTTTGAAGTTATAAAGATGACTGTTGTATACTTGGGCAGACAAATAATTGTTTTCCCAGTGCCGATCACTAGGCCTACGCCGCAAGGAAACATCTGTATGTTTAAGCATGCACTTGAGCATAACGCTTTAATCCTGTCCCAGTTTGATGACTGGGTACAAACTGAAAAGTATCATTTTGTCCAGAGGAATGAATTAATGGTCCAGCTTGCTGATAAGGTTATAATTGTTGAGGCAAGACCAAACAGTGGAAGTTTATGGACTTTAAAATTCGGGTTAAAGTATGGCAAACCTGTTTATGTTTTAGATGTGCCAAAGAACCGGTTTATGTTTAACGAATTTCCAGTTGAAAAGTATGAATTGACATAACATAAATAGTATTTATGAAATATTTCATGTTCAAATATTTTAAGTCCACTTTAAAAACTTATTTGATTTAAATATCCTCATGACAAAAAAACTTGTTAAAAAATTTTATGAAGAATATGGGGTTAAAGAATGGAGAAGGTTAATTAAAAGTCCATATAACCAGGTAGAGTTTGAAACAACTAAACATTTTCTTAACCATTACCTTCCGCGTAAAGGTTTGATTTTAGATGCTGGTGGTGGTCCGGGTAGGTATACTATTTATTTAGCGAAAAAGGGGTATAATGTTGTTTTGTTGGACCTTGCCCCAGAATTATTAAATATTGCAAAGAAGAAAATTAAAAAAGAAAACGTCCAGGACAAAGTAAAAAATGTTGTACAAGGTTCTATTGACAATCTTTCAATGTTTGAGGATAATACGTTTGATTCTGTTCTTTGTTTGGGTGGAGCACTATCACATCTTGTAAATAAAAGGCAGAGAAAAAAAGCAATAAGTGAATTAATAAGGGTTGCAAAGAAAAATGCTCCAATTTTTGTTTCTGTAATAGGTAGATTAGCAGTATGCATGAATTCAATCAATTATTTAATGCCTGAAATGCTCAAAAAACCGGATGTTTATAGGAGGTATACTCTAAAAGGGGATTACTATGGAGGGTATGGATTTGCACCGCTCCACCTTTATTCACCTGAAGAATTGAAGGGAGAATTTGAAACTAAAACAAGAGTTGTGAAAATGGTTGGTCTTGAAGGCATCTTTTCAACTCATGAAAAGAGGTATAATAAAATTTACAAATTAAAAAAGTATAATGCAATCTTATGGGAAACGCATATCAATACATGTACAGAACCCAGCATTGTTGGAATCAGTGAACATTTTATGATAATATGCAAAAAATAATTTAGCCAACGATTACTAATCCTTTTTCTTTTTCGTTCAACCGTTTAAGTTTTCTGTTTAGGTATTTCAGCTTGGATTCTGACACTCTCACTTCAATATTCTGAACGTCATAACTTGGTAGTAATACCATCCCACCATTCTTGACCTCGCTAAAATGTATATGATAATACCCGTGCGCCCCGTCAATCCTGACCAGTGTAATGTATTCAGACCGTCCATACTTGGTCAGTCCAGTCCACCCGCGGACGTTGTATGAATATGTTGAACTGGACATTGATATGTCATTTATTATGACGCCGCGGTTGACAAACACTATACCTTTAGCATTATCATTCCTGTGCAGCGTAAACCAATAATTAAACTGTTTTTTATAATAATAGTTTGAAGTATCTTTCCAGTCTGCAAACGTGTCAGGAAGCCATAGCATGTTCCAATAATTCTCAGAAAACGTGTAATACATGACTTCTTCATCAGTTGTAACTTCAATCTTCTTATCATGTTCGATGGTGATCAGCATCCTTGGCAGGCCTTTAATTTTCAACCCCATTGACTTGGCGCGTTCGACTGCATCTTTAAACTTCCCAAACTGTGTAGGTTCTCCAAGTCTTGACATTCTAAAAGTTGTTATTGATATTATTTCGCCATTCCCAAAACCGTTAGTTCCGTTGCTCTTCTCTATTATGAATAAGGAATTCTTAGTAAACACAGCAGCACTATTCTTGGGTCGTGTTAGGAGTTTTGGATACTTATTAATTTTGTCGTAAAATATATCTTTAATTTTCATATTAAATACATATGTAAACATATTTATAAACATTACTATGTATTATTATAATGGGGATTTAAATGCAATCTATGGCAGTTTCAAAAGATATAAGGGATAATACATTTTATCACTCTACTATTGGTACAGTAAAACTGACTCCTTTAACCCAAGAAGAGGTGGCTCTGTTTGCTCCTGGGAAAGACTTAAATAAAATTTCAACATATTTTAAGGCCAATGCTAAGCTTGTAAAGATGTTTGGACTGACAAAGAACCCGTTTAAAGTAAAGTCGCAACCTTATACATTTGAAGAGGTTATCGACATTTTAGAGAAGAATAATATTAGTTATCCTAGGTCAAAAGAGTTATCTGAAGAGTTGATCACATGTGGGGGTTTTGTGATAGGATTTATTTTAGATACGCCGATCTATGTGGGATTTGAAAAAATTATAAGGATTGGATCTCCTGACAAATACAGGTTAGCAAAAAACCCTAATAATAAATTTAATGATATGTCAATAAAAGAAATTCTTGAGACAAAAACACCTATTAAAGCATGGTGTTGGCAAAAAATGTCGCCTTTGCATGAAACTGATTTGAAATCATTTGCACCGGATAATTATGATTATCCAAAAAATACATGTATAAAAGCTAATCTTAATCTTGTTAAGATGTTTAAAAAAAATAGATGGTATTCATTAGACGAAATTATTGAGATATTAGAAAGGAGTGGCATTGGTCGTGACAGATCAAAAGAATTGGCTAAAGAATTGATAAACACAGGTGATTTTATTGTTAAAGATTCCTCATTCTTTTTTAGTCCCAAGTATGCTGCATTTGTTAAGAGTAGCACTTCTAATAAACCTATGTATAAATTGATAATTCGTTCTATTGAACCATCTGACTTTTTGTTTTAATACATTTTCCCATTTTTATTTTTCACATTAAAACAGCTTATATAAAGATTTATAAACTTTGTTATGATAGATTGATTGGTGATTTTATGAGTGGTGTTCTGATTGGTTTTGTATACTTGTTTGGCACATTATTTTTGATATTGTTGGGTATAATGTTAAATTCAATTAAAATCATTTATCAGTATGAGCGCGGAGTCAAATTCAGGCTTGGCAAATATGTTGGCACGTTAAAACCCGGGTTAAACTTTGTAATACCACTGCTTGAAACGATGCGCAAGGTTGACATGAGAATTAAAACGATAGACATTCCTACTCAGGAAGTCATGACTTCTGATAATGTTCCAGTGAAGGTTAACGGTGTAGTTTATTTTAAGGTGAAAGACCCTGTCAAAGCGACTATTGAGATACAGGATTATACATATGCAGTCAGCCAATATGCTCAGACTGCGTTAAGGGATGTGGTTGGCGGTGTTGAGCTTGATGAAGTGTTAGAAAAAAGGGAGCAGATTGGTGAGAAGATCGGTAAGATAGTTGATGTTGAAACAGACTCTTGGGGCATTGACATTGAAGCGATTCGCATGCAAGACATTGAACTGCCTGCTGAGATGAAACGTGCAATGGCTGCACAAGCTGAAGCTGAACGGGAAAGGCGCGCCATCATTATCAAATCAGAGGGTGAAAAGAATGCTGCTGAGAACTTAACTTATGCCGCCAAGAAATTGGCATCGTCCCCGGCCGGCAGCGGGATAATGCTTAGGACTCTGCAGACAGTGTCTGATATTGCAGCTGACCCGTCTGAGAAGATAGTTATATTATTACCCACCCAGTTTGGGGAATTGAGTAAATTGTTAACAGAAACCGTTAAAGGTAAGGGCAAATAAAATATAATTCTGGTGCATAAGATGAATCCACATGCCAGTTCTGTCATTACAGCAAACAGTTTGTTTTCTAAACCGTTGGAGTCTAACGTCATAGTTCAAAGTAAAAGATATCTTCAGATCGCATTCAATTATGATACAGTATTCATGGAAAGAATTCTTTGTCAGATCCCTAAAGAGGATAACATAATTATTGAAGTAGGAACGCCATACATTAAACTTGAAGGTTCTGATGCAATAAAAAATGTTAGGAAGCTGTGGAATGGATTAATCCTTGCTGATATCAAAACTACAGACGGTGCAGTTCAGGAAGTTGAGGAAGTTGCATTAAGTGGTGCAAATGCTGCCACTGTATTGGGAACATCATCAAAAGAAACAATCGATTTGTTTATTGCAGAGTGCAAAAAGTTTAATATGTCATCAGTGATTGATATGATACATGTTGATGACCCGTTAAAAGTTCTGCGTAAACTTAAAACGCCCCCAAATGTTGTTGAGTTGCACATAGGTAGAGATGAAGAGAATGTATGGGGTAAACTTATTGAATATCGTCATGTTAGGAGGATACGAAGCAAGTTTAATGTTGTGATATCGGCTGCTGGCGGGATCAGTTTTAAGGAAGCTGAAAGTGCAGTGTTTAATGGTGCAGACATAGTAGTGGTGAATCTTGTGCGCAATGTTGATAAATGGAAAGGTATATCTGAGAAAACAGACATCACCACTGCTGTCAATAAGTTTTTGCGTACATTAAAATAAACAAATTTACTTACTGGTTTTGATCACTGTACTGGCTACAACGTTTTCTCCTTCGTCCAACCTCATCAATCTTACACCGATTGTGTTCCTTCCTACTTCTCTTATTGAATTCACAGGTATCCTGACCATCCTGCCTGATGAACTTAACAGTATAACCTCGTCATCATCAGAAACATTATGCGCTGACACAACTCTGCCTTTTACAGTTTTAATCCCGATGACTCCGTGGCCGCCCCTGTGTTGCTTCCTATAATTGTCAACGTTTGTCCGTTTGCCGTAACCCTGTTCAGTAATCGTTAATATCTGGCCCTTTGCAATGCACAGTGACACAACTTTGTCATCACCGCGTAATCTGATGCCTCTCACGCCTTGCCCGGTCCGTCCGATCTCCCGCGCATCGTTCTCATCAAACCGTATTGCCATGCCATTGTGTGTTATTATTATCACGTCATCAGTACCGCTTGTCTTCTTAACGTCGACAACTCTATCACCCTCTTTAAGTTTTAATGCGATTATGCCTGTCGCCCGCGGGTGGCTGTACGCTGACAACCTTGTCCTTTTTACAACGCCTTTTTCTGTTACAGTGAACAGGTAACCGTCCCATTCCCTGACCGGGATGACAGCGCGAACGTTAGCATCTCCAATCTGTAACAGGTTTTTGATGTGCCTTCCCTGCGCATACCGTCCCATCTCAGGTATCCTGTACGTTTTTAACCAGTATACTTTGCCGTTGTCAGTGAACACTAACAACCAGTCCCTGTTCTTAGCAGTTATGATGTCTTTGACCATGTCCTCTTTTGTTTTAATTCCTATGACTCCTTTTCCTCCTCTGCCCTGCGCCTTGTATTCATCAAGCGGAACACGTTTGACATAACCGTTCTGTGTTAATATTATAACAACTGCTTCATCATTTACAAGTTCGTCATCTTCGATAACTTCTTCAAAATCCTCTGAAATTTCAGTCCTTCTCTTATCGCCAAATTTATTTTTAACTTCAACAAGCTCTTCTTTTATCACATTCATCAAGACATTATCATTTTCAATAATGTTCTTATACTCTCTAATCTTGTCTTCAAGTTCTTTAAGTTCACTGTCAAGTTTATTCCTTTCCAGTCCCGTCAACCTCTGAAGTTTCATGTCCAGTATAGCTTTTGCCTGCTTATCAGTTATCCCAAACTGTGCCATTAACTGTTCTGCTGCATCTTTCGGGTCGTTTGCCTGCTTAACAATCCTGACAGTGTCATCAATATTGTTAACTGCTATGATTAATCCTTGGACGATATGTCTTCTCTCTTCAGCCTTCGCAAGGTCAAACTTTGTCCTTCTAAGCACGACTTCTCTTCGGAATTCAATAAACTTTGTCAACAATTGTTTCATGTTCAGCAGCCGCGGCACGCCATTAACAAGTGCTAAGTTAATAACTCCAAAATTCTTTTCAAGGTCGGTATGCTTGTATAAATTATTGAGCACAACGTTTGCATCATACCCTTTTTCAATATCAATAATGACCAATAACCCTCTTCGGTCTGACATGTCCTTGATGTCCCTTATCCCTTCAAGTTTTTTATTCTTGACAAGTGTTGCAATCTTAGAAATCATGTTGGCCTTATTGGTTTGGTAAGGTAGTTCTGTTATCCTGATCTGTGCTCCTTTCTTTGTCTCGACAATCTCAGTCTTGGCCCTTACTGTTATACTGCCCCTGCCATGAGCATAAGCGCTTAATATTCCTCTTCTCCCCATTATTATTCCGCCAGTGGGAAAGTCAGGCCCTGGCAAATGTTTTATTATGTCATCAAGACTGCTGTTTGGGTTGTCAATCAACAGTATCAACGCGTCAATCACTTCGTTCAAGTTATGGGGCAACATATTGGTTGCCATACCGACCGCGATTCCTGATGACCCGTTAATGATAAGGTTTGGTATTCTTGTGGGCAGCACTGTCGGCTCGTTCAATGTACCGTCAAAGTTTGGAATAAAATCAATCGTATCCTTTTCAATGTTTTTTAACATGCTTTCTCCGAGTTGTGACAACCGCGCTTCAGTATACCTCATCGCAGCCGCAGAATCACCGTCAACCGACCCGAAGTTGCCCTGACCGTCTATCAATACATAACGCATCGAGAATTCCTGTGCCATTCTGACCATGGAATCATACACTGCAGTATCGCCATGCGGATGGTATTTACCCAACACTTCGCCGACAATCCTCGCACTCTTTTTGTACGGTTTATTGTGAACGTTACCCATTGAATACATTGCATACAATATCCTGCGGTGGACAGGTTTTAATCCGTCCCTCACATCAGGAAGTGCGCGGCCTACGATTACGCTCATAGAATAATCAATATAAGATTCTTTCATCTCTTTTTCAACAGGTTTTATTATCTCCATTATCAATCACCTATACATCACCGCATTAAATGTCCAACATCTTAACATCCTTGGCATGCGAAAATATAAATTCTCTCCTCGGTTCAACCTCTTCACCCATCAAAATACTGAACAACTGGTCGGCATATGCTGCATCTTCAATCGTAACTTTAATGATTGTGCGCGTTTCAGGGTTCATCGTAGTCTGCCACAACTGTTCAGGGTTCATTTCGCCAAGACCTTTATACCTTTGAATAGTAACATTGTCTCCGATCTCTTTCAATATCTTGTCCAATTCGTCGTCAGAGTATGCATACCTGACAAGTTTACCCTTTGCAACTTTATACAGAGGCGGCATTGCAATATAGATCCGTCCTGATTCAATCAGCGGATGCATATACCTGTAGAAGAATGTTAACAGTAGTGTTCTGATGTGTGCACCGTCAACGTCTGCATCAGTCATTATGATTATTTTGCCATACCTTAACTTGTCCATGTTAAAGTCGTCGCCGATCCCGGTGCCTATTGCCTTTATCAGTGTCCTGATTTCCATGTTGTTTAATATCTTATTGATCTGCGCCTTTTCAACGTTTAATATCTTGCCACGCAACGGCAGGATTGCCTGTGTAGTCCTGTCCCTGCCCTGTTTTGCACTGCCCCCTGCAGAATCACCTTCCACGATAAACAGTTCGCTCTTTTCCAGGTCATGGGTTGCACAGTCTGCAAGTTTGCCCGGGAGGATTGATGATACAAGTGCGCTCTTCCGGCGTATCAATTCTTTAGCTTTCTGTGCAGCTTCTCTTGCCCTTGCAGCCCTGAGCACTTTGTTTAGAATGATAGAAGCGGCTTGCGGGTTTTCTTCTAAGAACCGTTTAATGTTTTCATAAGATACTGAGCTGACTATCCCTTTAACTTCTGAATTGCCCAGTTTGGTTTTGGTTTGCCCTTCAAACTGCGGTTCTGGCACTTTGACTGATATTACTGCTGTCAACCCTTCTTTAGAATCTTCACCGCTGATCTTTTCTTTAATCTTCTTAGACCGTGCATAATCGTTTATTGCACGTGTCAATGCAGTCCTGAACCCTGTCATGTGCGTTCCGCCCTCGATCGTGTTAATGTTGTTCGCAAAACTTAATATCGTAGGCGAATACACATTAGCATACTGCATTGCAATCTCAACATGTATGCCCTTGTAAGATTTTGAAAAGTGGATGATATCGTGCAACTTTTCCTTTCCCCTGTTGAGATACCTGACAAAACCTACAATCCCGTCGTCAGAATAGAACGTTTCGCCTTTTCCTGACCTTTCATCGAATATGCTTATCTTAACTTTTGGATTAAGGTATGCAAGTTCTCTCAATCGTGATGATAATATGTCATAATCAAAGTTTAATGTTTGAAATATCTCACCGTCAGGTTTAAACTGTATGATCGTTCCATGGTCATTTGTTTCGCCCACAACCTCAACTTGACTGAGCGGTTTACCGCGTGCATACCTTTGTTTCCATACCTTGCCGTTCCTGTGGACTTCAACGTTTAGCCATTCTGATAATGCGTTTACTACGCTTACGCCGACACCGTGAAGTCCGCCGCTGACCCGGTATGCCTTTTTCTCGAACTTTCCACCTGCGTGTAGTACTGTCATTACAACTTCAAGTGCAGACTTTTTCAGTTTTGGGTGGATGTCTGTGGGTATTCCCCTGCCGTCGTCCTTTGTTACCACGCTCCCGTCTTTTTTGATTATGACTTCAATGTTTTTACAGTATCCTGCCATTGCTTCGTCAATAGAGTTGTCTACGATTTCATAGACAAGGTGGTGGAGCCCCCTTATTCCAGTGTCACCTATGTACATTGATGGTCGTTTTCTTATGGCTTCCATGCCCTCCAGAACTTTTATTTCTTTGGCTGTGTATTCATCTTTTATGTTTTGGTTTTCCATATTATAACCTCTAAACATGTTTTTATTGAACATTATGATTTATGGTTTTTTAATATAGCTTGTAACTCATGTCTGAAGGTTTGTTTATAAATGTTTACCTGTTTTTCATTACTTTTTTAATAACTAGTTTTTTACGAGATAAATTTATTACTTATTAAACTATTATTTATAACAGACAATGTATTTTTTTAACATGTTTATATATTATTAATCAAATTAATATTTTTGGATTATAAAACAAAATCAATGTGGATATCATATCATTAATTTTTAAATTTTGTGGCTTTTATTATTTGTGATGAGTGATAATACTGGTAATGTAAACAGTGATAAGATTTTAGTAGAGGGTAATGTGAAATTTGTTATAGGTAGAGCATTCTACAATCCGCAGATGGAGCTGAACAGGACAATGTCGTCATTATTGGTGGGTGCGCTTGGCAACCTTAATGATAAACTTAAGATCTGTGACGGGTTTGCAGCTTCTGGGATTCGCGGTTTGCGGTATGTAAAAGAGAATGATAATGTTGAGCTTGTTAATTTTGTTGAAGCGAACCGACGTGTTTGTCCGGTCATAGAAAAAAATATTATGCTTAATAATCTTTCATCTTCTGCTGGTGTGTTCTGTGAGAATATATTGACTCATCTTAGCACTCATCATGAATATAATTTTATTGAATTGGACCCGTTTGGCACGCCTGCACCTTATCTTCATGCGAGTGTAAGTTCATTCCTTTCAAATTCTTCAACAAAAAAGGCAGTGTTGTCTGTGACTGCCACTGATACAGCAGTGCTACATGGCGCGCATCGCAGGGCAACACCTAAGATTTACCATTCCAAACCTATTCATGACATGTTCTTGTATGAGTTTGGCACGCGGATCTTGCTTGCGCACATTGCCAGGGTTGCACATGAGTATGATTATAAGATTATGCCGTTGATGAGTTTTTCTCACAGGCATTATGTTAAAGTTATATGTTATGTTGTTCGCGGTGCAGTTGGTGCAAGGGAGCAGGAATTAAATAATTTGGGCTATGTGAAGTTTAATCCTAAGACGTTTGAATACCACTCCATACCTCTTAATCAGTTTTATTCACAAGGGTTAGAAAAGAATAACGATGAACTCATTGGCGGCCTAATATATTTGAGTGAACTACACAGTCCAGAGGTATTAAAAAGGATGAAACAGATCGCAATTGAGAGAAAAGAAGACAGAGCGCTTAAGATTATCAACATTATGTTGAACGAAAAAGGGTTGTTGTATTATGATCTGCATTACATGGGAAAGGTTCTAAGGTTGTCATCTCCTAAGAATAATGATGTTATTGATAAACTCACGAGTGAGGGGTATTATGCAGCGCCTACACATTTTACTCCGACAGGTATAAGGACAGATGCGCCTGCGAGTGAGGTCGTAAAGGTTTTTAAAGGAGAAGAATAGAGTGTTATAAGTGGTTTGTTGATTTATTTAAATTTGTGTCACAGTATCCATAAAATAGTAAAAGTTTGTATCCTAAATGTTACAAACTGTCAAGATGTGTCTTATTTTATGTTGTATAAAGCACAAAAAACTATAAGTTTATGGTTACATGGAAACAAATATAAACCTTATTGTTCTTAAAATACATATGCAGGAAATTTTGTTTACTAATATAATGACAATGTCAATGAAAACTGCAGAACAGGCAAGAGTAGATAACCTCAGGTATTCTAGCATAGAAATTATCTCGCAAATTAAATCTAAAAAAGGGTTGTATATTATATCTGGGCTGAGAGGTGTTGGCAAGACGACTATCCTTTCAACTTTATTATATTCTATTGAAAAATCTATATATCTGAATGGCGACATCATTCTTAAGTATGGTGTTAATTTGTTGGATATATTGCATTATTTTGAGATTATGGGCTATACTACTTTTCTTATAGATGAAATTCATTCTATTCCTGACTGGGAAAAGGATATTAAAATATTTTATGATGAAACACATTCGAATATTGTCATAACTGGTTCTTCAGCAGTTGCGCTTAAAACAAAAGGATCAGAATTGTCCAGGCGTGCAACAATATTTAAACTCAAACCATTATCTTTCAGGGAATACTTATATTTCAAAGTCAAGAAGGGTATAAATAGAATAGAACTTTCAGATATACTTGCTCCAAACAAACTTAGAAAAATCGTTAAACAGATTATGCCTTACATTAATGAATTTGGGATTTACACACAGCAGAATGCACTTCCTGCTTGTTTTTTTAATGATAAACCTGACGTTTACATTAATATCTTGGAAAGGATTGTTAGGTATGACCTGCAATCTTTGAGGGAGGTTGATGTGCATTATATTGATTCAGTGTTTAAAGTAGTAAAATTTATTGCAAGTTCTCCACCTGGAGAGGTAAGTTATACACGTATTGCAAACAGTATTGATAGAGGCACAAAGGTTGCTCAGGAAATTGTAAAGATGTTGTCATATTCAGGATTATTATATGTCATACCTCCAGAAGGTGTTGGGCACAAAGCAATAAGAAGTGAAGATAAACTTTTAATGCCTTTATCTTTCAGGAGTGCATTGTGTAAAAGTTATGGTATAACTCCTTCCCTTGGTGGGATAAGGGAAGATTTTTTTATACAGCATGTTGGTAATGCAAAATATCTGAAAACCGGAGTAGAACGGAGAACTCCTGACTACATCATAGGGGAGAATATATTTGAAATAGGCGGGGAGGCAAAGAGGTGGGCACAACTTAAAAATAAAAAGAATGGTTATTTAGTAAAGGAAACCATTATGTTCAAAGATAATGAAATTCCGCTTTATGTTTTTGGATTGTTGTATTAAAAGGTGGTTTAATGAAGAAAAGGATAATTTTTTCGTTGGGCGGGAGCGTGGTTAATCCCGGAAGGCTTAATATCCAGTTTATAACGCATTTTTGTGAGTTGTTAAAAGGTATTAAGATGTATAAGTTTGGGATTGTCATCGGTGGCGGACGACTGGCGCGCAATATGGTTGCTGAAGTCAGAAGGATAAATGATGACAGTTACCTCCTTGATATGATTGGCATATATTCAACACGTGTCAATGCACAGGCAGTGTTAAGTTGTTTTGCCGGTTACGGCTTAAACGTTTTTCATGATGTGTGCCGGACAGTATCATGTGCATCGCGTGCAATGGAGAGGCATGACTATGTTTTCATGGGGGGCACACAACCCGGCCATACAACAGATTATGTTTCAGTAAGGTTGGCAGCGAACTCTGGCGCTTTAAAAGTTATAAACATCAGTAATGTTGATGCAGTGTATAACATGGACCCGCGCAAACATAAGAATGCAGTTAAGATTAAAACAATGTCACACGATGAACTTGTTAGTATTGTAACAAATAAAGGGTATGCTCCCAGTCAGAACATAATCTTTGACCAGAAGGCTGCTAAGCTTGCAAAGAGGCACAGGATTGAACTGCACTTTATAAGTGCAAAGAACGTGAATGATGTGGCAAAGGCGTTGAGAGGAGAAGCTCACAGGGGAACTGTTGTCAGATGACCTTTTGTTTTTTATCAAAACGTTTATAAACCCATTTTAACTAAACATAACCCATGCGAGTTTATCCTGGTTCAGAATTAGGGTCGTCAGAAGAATTTATGAGTGGCGAGTATACCTATTTAGAAAATGATGAGATATATTCATTAGTGGTCGGCGAGTCTGAGAATAAGAGCGGTGAAGTTAATGTTAATCCTGTTAAGAGGGTTTTAAACCTGTCGCCGGGCACAGTCGTTTATGGCATGGTTGAAAACATATTAGGTTCAATGGCTATTGTGTCCATCATACCTGCAGAGAATGAAGAAGATGTCAGGTATGCCAACCCTGACATTTGGGCAGCACTTCACATATCAAAGTTGGGTTATGGTTATGTTAAAGAGATGAGAGACGTATTGATGATAGGCGACATAATCCGTGCAGAAGTTATAAAGTATAGCCCGCGTAAGAATGTTGTTGATATTAGTATGGAAGGTAAAGGGTTGGGCGTGGTAATCCCGCGTTTTGGACGCAAGATTAAACCTAAATCATCTTCATCTGCCAGGGACCGTGGAAGTCGTGACCGCGGAACAGGCCATAGAAGTAGAGAACGTAGTTTAAGTCATAGGAGAAGCAGCCGCAGGACAAGTTACAACGACCATTCAGCCGGGCGCGGCAGAACTCATAGGGGTCATGAACATGAGCGTAATCACAGTGAAGTTCCAAAATATAAAAAGTCGTACGAGACAAATCGTAGGAAGAGGGTTTATGGTAAAACAGAAACCAAACACAGTAAACGCGAGCAGGTTGTTAACAAAATAAAGAAAATGTTGAAGAAAAAATGATTAGATATAAAAGGGGAAGGGATAAGAAGGAAGGTGATAAGATGAACATTGAGATAGTTAAGAATGAAGACAATTATGTTGAACTTAAATTTATAGATGAAGACCCTTCAATCTTCTATGCGCTTAGGGATGTGCTCGCAGAAGATAGTGATGTTGAGTTTGTTTCGGCGTTGCAGGAGCATCCACAGGTTGAAAATGTAATTTTAATGGTTAGGACAAAGAAGGGCAAGCCGATTGATAGGATTATGAAAGGGTTGGGAAAACTCGATAAGGTTATAGATTCTTTAGAAAGTTCATTGTTTTAACTTTTTAAGTGACGGTGAATTATTTGAAGGATAATACTAAACAAAAGATTTTGGATTTCTTTAAAGTTATTGATAAATATTATGTATTAATAATACTGTTTTTGTTGTTTGCTGTGATGTTTATCATATTCCATGGGAATTTTTATGGTTTAATGTTGGGATTGGTTTTTGTTTTAATGGTTGTTGAAGATGTGATAAAAGGAGTATTGACTGGTGGGATCAAGTCTGAGCTTAAAGAGTTGGTAGTCGGATTGCTTGTAGCGGTTAGTATTTGGTATGGCATATCATTCTTGTTGAACACATCAACACCTATCAGTGCAGTAGTGTCATGTTCAATGCTTCCAAATCTTGAGAGGGGTGACATGGTATTGGTGCGCGGTGATGAATTTAATACTTATGGAACGCTATACCTTGATGATGTGTCTGATATCGGTCCTGAGGCTGTGGTTACAATAGGCAACGTTTCAAAGGTTGTCAATGGTTCAATAGACAGTTTTTGTATGTTAAACCGTGATGACCCATTCTGTGCATTGTATGTTACTAATCCTGATAAGTTTGTTGAACGGCATGGACAGTTGGAATTTCATTATGGAAAATGTGAGAGGCGTAACATAAAGGATGGTGATATGTTCTATGTGCCGTGTGTAGTGTCAGTAAAAAAGGTTGATACTGCCCAGGAAATTAAGCTTTATCCCCACAGTGATGATGGTAGTATTGTTGTTTATCAGCCTAACAAAGGCGACTTGTTTTCTTATGTTGGCGACATCGTCCACCGTGCAGTTGTTAAGATAAAGACAAAGAAGGGGATATATTATCTTACAAAGGGTGATAATAACCAGATTACTGACCTTCAGGTTTATTATCCGGGTTACGGTGGTAATCATCTTATTCCTGAGGATAATATTAAAGGAAGGATTATTTTCCGTATACCTATAATTGGTTATGTTAAGCTGTTCCTCTCAGCACAGCTTGACATGCCAGAACAGTGTGATTATGTGTTTAATGAATAAAGTTTAAGCCGAACAATATCGAAACATATTTAAAGTTATCATAATGAGTATTAGTAACGGGGGCGAGTGCCTTTATTCTTAGTAAGTAGAACTGAATTTGAAAAGTTTGGAGGTGTAAAACATGAGAAATGTAATCCTATTAACTTTAGCATTTACGTTAGCGTTTGGATTGATGTTTATGTCAGGATGTACAATCCCGGGCATAGGTCCGGGGCCTGGCACGCCAGGAGCTAACTCAACAAACCTGTCTGGATCCGGGGCAGGCAACTTTGTTCTGTTTACTGACCCGAGGGACAATTCAAGTGCTGTAATAATTTCGCGTTTAAGCGAGTTGACCGGTGCAAACATACAAACACGATGTGTTGATTTTAGCAAGGTGCTTTATAATAAGTCTAGTGATGCTGAAACAATATGTAAACAGCAAAATCCGACGTATGACCAGGACGTTGCAATGTTGCAGGATAATATCAAAAACAAAAAGGGTAGTTTTCTGTATTATATTCTTAATAGCAACTACCTTCCTGTTCAGATGTCAGCCAATCCTGCGATAACTGCTGGCAACATGTGCGATTATTCGGGATGTACAAAACCCGATGTTGAACCTGTCAATGCAACAGTCTACATAGTTAATGATGACGACAAGTCAGCATTAAACTTTTTTGATTCATTGAAACAATATTATGGGTTGACATTTGACTATCAATACGTTACGCTGGATGATGACACTAAAAAGGAGCTTGAAAGGTATGGTGTTGAGCATGCTCCTGTTTTTGTTCTTGATAAGACAAAATTGGACAAGGATAATAAAATCGCAGTTGATTTAGTGTTTCCTCAGTTGATTAATCCACAAATTGCCCCGCAAATTGGTTGGAGCATTAAAGATATGGACAATGAATATGTGGGTGAGCCGATTTTATTGAGTGATGCAGACCATTACCTTGGAAAGGTGATTGAAGCACAGGGGATATTGTATGTTAAGACTTCCGGTGATGAGAAATATTTTGATGGGTTAGAAAATATTGGTATAAAGTTGGATTACACTACTAAAACCTACAACTCTACAACTGATAACATTAGTGCGGATTATCTTCCATATTTAGAGATAACAAACATCAGTAGTGATGACAAACAAGAAATGATAAGTAAGCTTAATTCCACCCGGTATTACACAGTCAATGAGAATGACGATGCATTTTCAGTTGAACTGAAGTCTCCTGATTTGAAGAATTATATCGGGGATGGGTATAACAATGTTACACTTGACATATACATAATGTCGCATTGTCCTTTTGGATTGCAAATGCAAAAGGCAGTCATACCAGTGGCAGAACTGTTTGAAAACGTTTCAAGTGTCAGTATAAATAATAAGTTTGTACAGTATACTATGCACGGTCCACAGGAAACCAGTGACAATTTGGACGAATACTGCATCAACAAGAATTATCCTGACAAGTTTTGGGATTACTTAGAGTGTTTTGTTGAGGCTGGCAAAGCAGACGATTGTATGGACAAGATGGAGATTGACAAGACTGTCATTTCGCAATGTGCAAACGAGACAACAGATACATACGGTATTCAGGGAACCTCTTTTCCAATATATGCAGATGAAAACGATGAGTATGGTGTTAGAGGGTCGCCAACGTCTGTTTTAAACGGTAAAAAGGTTCAAATGCCAAGAAATGCAGAAGAAATAAAAGAAATTATATGCGCGCGCCTTAAAGACAAACCACCTGAGTGTGATACAGATTTGAGCAGTTATGGCAATGCAGCACCCAGTTTTGGTCCAGTGGCCAGTGGCAGTTCATCATCAGGTTCAACTGCAACCTGTGGTTAAACCTTTCTTCTTTTTTATATTTTATTGGAAAAGAAAAAGCATAAATAGGTTCGGGCCCGAAGGGATTTTTAGGCGACCTGTTTTCTCTTTTCAGTTTTCAGTACGTTTCTTTTTTGATAACGTACCTTTTTTCTTTTT
Organism: Microcaldota archaeon; assembly: GCA_021158105.1. Classification (GTDB taxonomy): domain Archaea; phylum Micrarchaeota; class Micrarchaeia; order Anstonellales; family JAGGVH01; genus JAGGVH01. Next base: position 22,457 of record JAGGVH010000037.1, on the reverse strand, counting down.
GAAAGAAAAAAGGTCGGAACCCTCGACCATCAGCTTAGAAGGCTTACAGTCAACGCGATTGCCGCTCTATCCAAGCTGAGCTACGGGCCCATTGTATTATTCTTTTTAAAAGAGTTTAAAAAGTTAACTTTTATCGTTAATCTTCCAAATTAAAGATGGATACATATTTCGCAAGCGCGCCAATCTTTTCAAGTTTTTTGATAATCTTTTTAGAATGTTTGATATCTGCCAACTCATAATATTCATCATCATAAGAAGAAACACTATTTATCATGTATATCTGTGGCTTTGAAATTGGTAAGCCAACATCATTAAAATATTTATCAAATCCATGATAGACTGTGTTGCCTGTCAATGCAGTAGTTGGGTCAATTATTATGTTTTCATCAGGTATGAACACTACAACATGACCTTCAGTGTCAAAAGGGCTAAGCAGTCCAACGATTCCTGCTTTTATTCCATAGCTGTGAAGGATTGAAACTATGGCTAATGATTGTTGATAACAAGTACCATTCTGTTTAAACAAATCAAACACATTATTAAATTGTGCATCAGAAGCTGCTGAGATATATTTTTTTTGAGTATTCCTATCAAATAGCTCACTTATTGCAGGACCGGGAATCAGTGTATAAAACACTCCTTTGCCTATTGCATTATAAAATGAATCACCTGGAAAAAACTTTTCATAAAGCTTACCTATCAGTATTAATTTCCTATCAGGATAAATGTTTATACGATTATTTTGATGATATGTCGGAAAAATCAGTGATAATGTATCATTTGTTTTTGGTGTCAAATCTTCATTTTTTAAGTCTATCCCAAGTTTTGAGTATATCTCTTCTTCTCCATCTAAGATATCCGAATTTACGACTTTACGCACAATCATTTTTAACATAAAACATTTATATTCCTCCTTTTCATTGATATGAACAAACATTGTATCTTCATTAAAAGTGTGCATTTTCAATACTGGGTCGTTTATCCTCATACTATTCATTGTTTCAATGTATTTTTTGTGGTTATAGAATGTTTTAATTCCAACATATCCCCCAGTCATTACACTTCCAATGAGCGATGACATTAAAAGATATTTTATAATTTTTGATTTACTTTTTTTATATTTTTTCAATAATGTTTTATTTTTAGTCGCCATATATGTATTTATGTGTGAAACATTATTTAAACCTTTGTACTGTTTTCAAAAGAATTTTAAACTTATACTTTCAAAATAAAATTATGGCTGACAACTATAACCCAAAAGATGACATAAAGATTTGGGTTTCTGAAGATGCTACAAACAGTGAAAAGTATAATGCTAAAAAAAGAATTCTTAATGTTTTACGGAAAGGGATTTGGTCTGACAATCGTGAGATTATAGATGAGATGGCAAAAACGCCTGGTACGTCATCTCTTGCCTTCTTTATATTGGGCGACAAAGAGATTGACATAGAAACCAAGGTTGAATGCTTAGAAGAATTGGCTGAAACTCATGGGAAATATCTATATCTGGCAGCATATCTTATGAAGTTTACTGGTGATAAACGTATAGATATCTTAAACGTAGAAAGGGTAGGCATTGCGGCGTTCAATATTTTTAAAAGAGAGCACAGGTATAATGGTACTGTTGAAAAAAATCTATTCGACCAGATGATTTCCGAGTGGTATGTCCACAGGAGGATATCCGAAAGTTACATCAATATGTTGTCAAATTTGCTTTCTTTGCACAGTGAAGTGCAGAATTCTGATAATCCTAAGCAGGCTTTAAACGATTTATGGCAGCAATGTTATGAAAAGTATAATGTTCCTGAGAAATTAAAAAACAGGATTGGAACAGTTTTGAAGAGGAGACCAATGGTAATCAGATAAGTGTTTTACACCTTTTTTCCATAAGGGAATGTAACATACGTTTTTCTGACTTTATAATCTTTTGGCAGTGGAACTGAAACAGAATATATTTTGTGAGTGATGCAATCTTCTGGTTGCTTTGACGTTCCTGATATGACAATGTAAACATTTCCATTCGGATATAATGAATAAATAACTTCAGAAACATTAATACCGCAATTAATATCACCTTCAACAGAAATGTTTAATGTATTCTTTTCTATTGAAGGATTAGAATACTCGTCTGTTTCTGAAATGTCGCCGTTGCCAGTATAAATTGCATGTTCAGGGTCTGGTATAATATACTCTGATGATGGATTTAGTATGTTACCATTTATCATTGTAATGTTTTCAGTCATTGTTCCATTCTCTGTCTTATATTCTGTGGTTATGTTGCATTCATCATTATTGCAACTAATATTTTTTACTTTTGGGATGTTACCCTTTAGGTTATCTAACGTGTCTTCTGTTAATACAGCATCATAAAATTCTTTAACTTTCTCAGGCTCAAAAGAAACTATATCAGCATTTTCGTCATTACCATTGTTTAAAAAATTTGGGAGAGATCCTAAATATTTATTTTTATCTGGTGAGTACAAAAAGAACAGGATTAAACCAATGATGACTATTAATATTAAAACTTTTATTCCGTTCTTTATTATCCATCCTACTGAGTTTAATGGGTTAAACATCACATATTTAACTATATAAAATTAAATAAATCTTTCTGTTTTCTAAATCTCCCAACATACTCAATATTTTTAAACATTTTCACACATAATATTATTTGTGGACTGATGTAATTTGGTGGTTGTATGGCAAAATTGAACACAAAAAAACATAAAAAATATGATAAGGCGATGTTAAGGAAGATTAGAAAGATGGTTTTTTATGCGGAAAAGGATATTAAGAAAGGCAAAATCAGTGAGGCGACATTATTGTTGGATGAAATTATGAAGATGAAACACCTTTCTGATAATATGTCTGTTGAAGAGATGTATATAAATTATAATGAAGCATCAAAGATGATTGAACAGCTTAAACAGATGGCAACACTGGTTGAGGATCGTGTTGATGTTAAGATTGATGACCAAAAAAACATACAAGAAAAGATTAAGTTGGATAATGCTATAACTGACCGTGAGAATTATGAAACTGATATTCTTGCAAACATGAAAAACATAATAAACTTGCAAAGGAATTCTATATTTATAGGATTACCCATTGCAATAATCACTGGCGGAGCGTCTTTATATTATTTTTATCAGTTGAACAACCTGCTTGCATCAGAAATATTAGCAGGGTTATCAGTGTTGAGTATGTTGTCCATAGGAGTTTTAGAAATGGTAGGGGTGTTAAAGAAAAGAAAAAGGCTTGAAGATGCATCTCCTCCTAATCGTTTGTTCACACGACTGGTCAGGACAAAAGTTGGAACAGAAGTTGAACATGCTAAACAGTTAATCCAGGACCTTTTGTCATACGCAGACCACTTATTGGAAAGGGCAGACGAGTATGAACATAAGAGTAAACAATTAAAACAAGACGCAGAAGATATTATTAATACTTTGGAGAAACATCTGGCAACTGATGAGAACGTATAAAAACCCTTTTCTTCTTTTTATCTATCATGAAGGCACAGATCAACAAGAAAGAACAGACATTGTTAGCAACCCCAGAAGGTGTTGAGGATTTGTGGTATTTAGAAAAGGTTATAACGCCTGGGGCTATGGTTAGCGGTAAGAGTTTGCGATTGTTCAGGCCCAGGCCTGATGCACCCGCCGAACGCAAGCCGGTGTACATAACAATTGAAGCTGAGAAGGTTGAATTTTCAAAGTACGGTGTCAGCCTCCGTGTCACTGGGAGGATTGCATCTGGAAGACCAGAAGAGTTTGTTCAGGTCGGGCAGTACCATACTATTGAAGTTAAACCTAATAACAGTATTAAAATTAAGAAGGAGTTTAATTCCAGTGATCTGAATATAATAAAAACGGCATTGTCGCATTCGCAAAAGGTTAAACTGGGGATAGTAGTCCTTGATGATGAGTTTGCAGTTTTTTCTAAAGTGTTGGCTTATGGCACTGAAGATGTTGGAGAGGTCTATTCTCACACATCAAAGCGTGACCCTAACTATTCTGATAATTTCATAAAATACATAAGTGAGGTTGTTAAGATGATTGAAACAGTTTTCCCTGAAGGCAAGGTTATAGTAGGAGGACCGGGGTTTACAAAAGACGCATTAAAAAAATATATAGAAAAGAATAATAACCAACTCTTAGAACGGACGTTATTTGTTAATACTTCTGTTTCCGGAAGGGCAGGGGTTAATGAAGTTGTCAAGAATTCATTGTCAAATGTTGTTAAAGAGCATCAGCTTGCTGAAGAGGCGCGATTGTTGAATGAAGCAATGATGCACATAGGCAAGGATGACGGGTTATGTGTTTATGGTATTGAGAAGGTTAAGCTTGCAATGGATTACGGTGCAATTGACAGGCTTTTGGTTCACGAAGAACTTATAAAAAGGGAAGATGTACAACAAATACTCACCATGGCCGACAAGAAAAATGTTAATTATGTATTATTCTCGTCTGACAGTGATTCTGGCAGGAAGTTGAAAGGTTTTGGTGGTTTGGTGGCAGTGCTAAGGTTTAAGATATAAATTCAAAGCACAAGGCTTATAAATTTTTAATGAGTAGTATTATCATGAAAACCTATTTTAAAGGACTTAATAATGGTGCTATTGGACAGAGCAAACTTAAGAATAATAACGAATGGGTTAAAGATGATCCTGATGATCGTTTAAAGTATAGTGTTTCTTTGTTGGTTTATAATATTCAAAAAATGGCTTTTGATTATCTTTACCATATAAAGCATGATTCAGCTGACAACCCTGTTTTTTGTGCAATGGTGTCTGCAGAAGTAATAAGAAATGTATTCTTGGGATACAGCGGGAGCAGACAGATTGTTAAGGATGAAAAGGTGATGATAAACTTGATAGAATATGCGCTGGGTAATGTTGACAAGGCACAGCTTAATTTGAGTGATGAGGAATATTCTAATGTTTTATTTACTGTGTCGCACACTATTAAAATATTAGAGGCAGTTGACGTTCATACACGTTTAAGTTTTATTGATGACGCTATAAAAAAGGTTGAAGATGAAACCAGTAAAACTAACATTGAAACTGATACTAAGCAGAATAAATCTCCTGAAATCATTGAACCGCCGGAGGTTGATTTTTTAATGGACCCTTTTGACGTGTTGTCAGATGATGCTGGTGTGGATGCTGAAAGTGATGCTGAAAAGGGTTTTATTGATCCTTTGAATCTATTGGATGAAAATGAAATTTTTGAAAATGTTGTTCCTGAACCGCAAAAAAACGATGACATACAAAGTGTCAATGTTGAACTTGATCCTAACATGAAATTGATAAGGACCATCCTTGTCCAACGTGTTTACCCTAAGATTAGGCAATTATTTTTTGCATACCACATATCATTGGAAATGATTGATGTTTCTAACAATGCACTTGTTGGGATTGCCAAGTTTCTTGATGTTACTCCTAAAGACCTTAAGATTATCATTGAACAATATCCTTATGGTGCTCTCCCTGTTGATGATGAGACTAAACTGTTCACAAGCGATACAAATGTTAATCTTGCATTGTTAAGGAATCTTTCAAATGTAATAAACCACAAGACTAAATATCTTATGGAAATGGCAAAACGAAGAAGGGTTATTCAATGAACCTGTTATCAATTGCATTTTTATCCCTGCATAATAGTACGACCCGTGACGGCACATGCTCATCGGTTATGATATAACTGGTCATCTTTCTTAATTCATCTGCGATTTTTCTTATCTCTTCAATACGTAACATGTCACTTAATTTCAGTCCCCTGTCAGGGTTTCGTGCTCCTCCCACATACACAAAACTTTTAACCTCAACATAATCGGGTTGTGCCACTTTTATCTGTTCAGCATACCCTTTAAGGTTATTGTCATTATGTCCTCTTATCAACGTCATCCTGAGAACTGTCCGAGTTTTGCCTTTTACTGTGTTTAGAAATTCTAATGACTGGTTATATCTTTCCCACCCATCTGTAAGGTGCGACCTGCATACCTTTTGAAATGTTTCATTATCAGGTGCATCCATTGAAATGTACAACTGTGTGGGCAGTTCTTTTAACTTTCTTAATCTCTCAGGGAGCGTGCCGTTTGTTACCAAGAACACATACATCCCGCGTTTTTTAAACTCGGTTATTAGTTCGCTGAGGTAGGGATAAATCGTGGGTTCACCTGTCAATGACAACGTGGCAAGCTTGGGATGTAATGCCTCTTCTAACCTGTCTTTTGGTGTCTTGTCATAGCCTTTATACCCTTGAACGAATTTTAATTGTTCTTCTATCAATTTCTCAGCGATGAATTCTGGCGGGTCCCACTTGAACCCCGGCTGGGGCAGGTCATCATTCTTTTTTTCAGGCATCATCCTCCAACAGAATATGCATGCATTAGTACAGAACTGCAGGACAGGTGTTGACTGCATACACTGATGAGATTTGATACCATAAAACTTATTTTTATAACATTGTATCCCCCCGCGCAATGATTCATGAAACCATTTGCACGGTTTAATCCCAGAATGATGTCCTATGATGTGATATCCCTGTCTTGCTATAAGATTCAAATATGGGCTGTCATAATCTTTGGTTTGTTTTTTTCTTGTCATAAATTTATCTTGTGTTTATTATTTTTAAATGTTTGTGGACATAATGTATAATATGGTTCGGTTTAAAAAAGGTATGAGGATATTAGGTTTAAGCAGTGCAATGTTGACTTTTTCAACAGTAGCAGGTGCACCATTGGAAGAAACTATTCATAAAAATACAACATACTTTATAAAAGAATTCAAACCTTTACTGGATGATAATAATTTTATTGTAAAAAGTAATAGTCTTTCAACAGAAGATTTACTTTTAGGTGAATTTTTGATAGACTATTATCTTAAAACTGGTGATTCATCTCCTTTGGTCGAATATGCGGATGGGATATCAAATAAAGATAAAAAGAATGCATCGATTATTTATTATTTATTGACATGGACGTCAAAGTATGAAAACTATATGAGCAATATTGAGAACCTTCTTCCGGTTTTACCTTATGAAGACGTGGAACAGGTTGATAAGCAATTTAATGTTATCAGGTCGCAGTTGGACACAACCTCATTATCAAAATTAGAAGATCCATCATTTATTGAAAGAACTAATTCTATAATTATAGAATATTTGTATATGTTGAGCGAGAAAACTAATGATAGTATGTATTTTAACATTGCAGTTCCTTTTATAGAAAAATATTCTGGTAATGAATTTATTAAACTTTGTAAACGTTTTATTCCTACAATCAAAGACCCAAATCAATTAAGTTACCTTACAAGGTTAGTCATGGATGAATATTTTGATTTATATACATCTTCATCATTGGATTCTATTGAGTATTATATAAATGAAGAGGATAAATTTTTAGAAATGGTTGGTGAATACCATTACTCAATTGATTCTACATCTCACGGCATGTATGTTGATATGGACGGGTTTAAGTATTCTTACTATTTTTTGATAATTTTACATAATTTCTCAAAAGATATGACTAATGAGAATTTGGATTATGTTAAAAGAATTATTGACAAGATGGTTTCGCATGAAAATCATAATAATTTTGATAATCCATTATCTAAAGAAATAGAATACCGGTTGCTTGACCTAAAATATATGTATGAAGAAATCAACTATTATTCTGCTCATAGAGAAGAAAGTATTGGGAGAGGAATGGAAGGTATGTTGTCAAGGAAAAAGGATATTTTTGATAGCTTTTCTATGTTTAGTTATCTTGCCTATTTTGCCGCTCAATCTTATGCGAAACATGGGAAAATGAGCACTGCAGGAGAATTGGCTATTATGTCAGCTAAATATATTAACATCGCTGGAGAGGTTACGCCTATTGCTGAAAGGTTGGATTCACTTAATCAAAAGCCATCATTAAAAGAAATTGTAGCCTTTGCAAACAATAATGTTAGTACTGATTATGACCTTGATAGTTGGAGCGTTCCAGATTATTTTACATTATCAAAGTTAAATTTTTTGTTTGATGACTATGATAATTCTATGAAATTTCTGAAGTTAAGCATAAAACACAAAAATAATATAGGTTTAGGTTTTACTTCCCATGATATATCCGAATTTAAAAGTAATCTTTATTCTTCAGGGTTAGATGACCAAAATAAAAAGTTGTTTTTAGAATTGTTAAATCAATTAAATCAATAATGAATCAATAAAATCTAAAACTCTTACATTTCTAATCTTTTTAAACCAGTAAGCCCACACAGGCTCGAGTTTATTATTTGATGACAACTGTTCAATCTCAGTTAATGTTTTCCATGCCCAGTCTTTAACTTCTTTGTTGATTTTCACTTCACCTTCCCCTGTTGCAATGTACACATGCCACAAGTGTCCTTTGACGCCGTAAACACAATCGTTCCATTCAACAAACTCTGTCATGACTTCTTTTGCAAATGTTATGTTTAACCCTGTCTCTTCTTTTACTTCTCTTACAACGGCAGTGTCAGGTTTTTCTCCTGCATCGACATGACCAGCAGGGCACGCCCATCCGTATGGATAATTAGCACGGTCAATCATCAAAACCTTTTTGTTTCTTATTATGACTGCCCCGACTGATTCATGAATTTTTTTATTGTCATGTGTGATAATTTTTGGTTTTGGTGCACTTTTTGTTTTGTGTTTAAGGTTTTTGTGTTGTAGGTCATGACTTTTGTTTTGTTTCATGATAACAAATTTTAAAAGAAAGTTATTTAAAATCGTGGTTTACTAAATTTAATCATGTCAGGACCGTTTTTGATGGAAAAGGATAAAGCTGAGGTTGAAAATGCAACCAAGAGACTGCAAGAGTTGGCCCAAAAGATTCAAGAACGTGCAATGCAAAGGAAGAAAGAATGGGCCGCCAGTAATCAAACTGTATCAATCGATATTACAAAGTATGCCACTCCTACAAACCGGTTGACGTTTGATGATGCTCTGAACAGTTTGTTTAGGAATAAGGTAGACATCAGTAACGACGAGTTTGAAATGATGATGAGGGATTTGAATACAATCAAAAGTTATCTTGGTAGTCATAATGACATAACAAATAAGATTGAGAATTTTAACGAGAGAATAAACAATGCTTCTGTTGTTCGTAATGATACCGAATTCGCTAATGATGTATCTAATGCACTGAATGAGATTGCAATGTCTGCTAAAACAAAGATTAATCTTAATCCTGATGTGATTAGTGAGATTTCTAATATTAGGCCTGTTAAGATCCAAGCAAAATTTCATTACACTGAACAGGTCAGTACTAATACTGAAAACGAAATTATCGGTCAGATCAGGCAGGAAGTTGATAAGAAATTTAATGAGGTTAAGGATAATGTTCTAACAAAAGGTTATACGCCTTCTTCAGAGGATTTAAAATCTTCGGTTGCACAGATTAATCTGATTGATGCTTCATTAATTTCACAGGAAAAATACATAAAGGCTTTAGAGAACTTGGGTTTAAGCAAGGAAGATATTAGTGATTTGACAAATAGATGTATACGCCCAGAATATTTAAAGGAGAAGGGGATAATTGTTTATCCTATTAGATATCTTACTAAAAATCCTGATGGCACTGCATTGTCATTGTCAACAGTTCCAGTGCTGTTGAGGGAAGTGACAGTTAAGAAAGTTGAAAGGTCGCCAAATGAATTGGGGCGGCTTGGTGTCATGGCACCAGTACGAGAAAATGTTACAAAGATTATTGCAGTCAACCCTATGACTGGTGAGGCATTGGAGGATTATGTTGGTGAGAACAATAAGAATGAAGTTGCTAACAATTTAGTAAAACGACTTGTTGATGTGTCACGGTTTGCACCGGGTGTTTATGGGTTTCGTGATGGTACGTTTGTTGAGAAGAAGAAGGAGATGACTGCTGATGATGTATTGGCCGCTGGAGCGATAGTGGGCGGTGCAGCGTTAAGTGCGACAGGTGTCGGGGCAAGTGTGGGCGTAGGATTGATTTATATAGGATCGAGTTATTTTGCTCTGGAGAGCGCATCAAAACTTTACACACAAATCAGGACTAATACCTTTGATTTGGCATCTGCAGACACCCAGTTGGAGCTTGGCACGATGATTGTCAGTTTTGCGCCAGTGGCACGTTCAGGAATTGGCGCGTTGAGTGCTGCCACACGAATGTCTGGCACGTTAAGTTATGGATTACAGATCGGGTTGTCTGGCACAGAAATGGCAGGTATGGGTGTGTTGTATTATGGCGGTACTGCAAAGAACGCTGAGGTGTATGGAGAATTAGTAAAAGAAGGAAAAAGTCCTGTCATGCCAATTGTTATCCAGTCAGCAATGTTGGCAGGTACAGCTGTTGCCGGGGTCGCAGAGTACAGGATGATAGATTATTTTACATCTGAAATGCGGGTTCCAAGTGTTAATAATTCCCAGTTGGGAAAGAATACAACAAAATTTCTTGAAAAGCTTAATGCTGACCCTAACATTGATAAAGTATACATCTATTCTTTTGACAAGGCCAATACTAGTACTATTAATAATACTACTTCAAAAAGGTTTGGAGATGCAGTTTTGTTAGAATATAAAAAGATGTTTGGCCGTGTTAGAAAGGAAATTGAAGGAATGGGTTATAAGACCATGGCCAACCTTCAAGGTGGTGACGAACTTTATTTTATTACTACTGCACCAGACGACGTGTTTAACCAGGTTTATAATAAACATTTTATGGGTTTTGAAGATGCAGTTAGAAAGTCGTTAAGGCCTATCGTTAAGAAGGGTATAATCTCAGAACAAACCGTTGATGACTTTTTAAGGGTGCATTGGGAAGGTAAAAATATGCTTTCAGTAGATAATGCATATTATATTGTCAAGAATGAAGGAATCAATAAACTGATAGGTGCAGCTGAACAGAGTTCTCAAAAGGCAGAACAATTGAGCACTATAATTTTTGGGAAGAGTAGTGTAGTGAACAACCGGTCACTCGGTTCAATGAAACAATCTGAAGCTGAAAGGTATGCTGCAAAAATGGTTAAACAAGGTAGGAAGGTTTATGTTGTTGATGTTAACGATTATGTCAAAAGTCCTGAATTGAAGAAAACTTTCTCAGGTCTGTCCATTGAAAACCAGGGCAAAGGATTGTTAAGAGTTGATAAAGCTAACAAGCTTGACATAATCCATTATAATTTGGTGGGACATGATATGGGTAATTATCGGATAGCAATTACTGAGAACAGTATGCCTGACGGCCTTTTGTCATCAGCAGAGGTAGTGAGGGTTGGACCGAGTACATATATAATCTCCTCTTCACAGAATGTTGATATTTCAGCAAATTTCAAACAATGGTTGTACAACATGAACAAGAATCTTAATGGGATTAGTGCAGAACTTAAGATTACTCCTGTGACTACTGTTGAAGAAACAAGAACTGTTTTGGGACATGTGGTTGACCCTGCTGAGCGGGCGGCTATGAGGGTTATCACATATTACAATTCAAGTTCTACGTCCAGGTCAGATGTTATGGAATCTGCAGTGAAATACTTAAAGAATTCTGGGTTTAATTTAGAAGAAATAAGGTCTATAAAAAAGATTCGGATGAGTGACTTGCCATATTTTACTAATAGTGAAGGTAAATCTGTGGTTGATGCACTGAAATCATATCAAGGGTTAGGTGAGATAAGTAAGGTCCAGCCGTATGGCATTAATCCATTGCATGGGTTAAGATTAGTTAACCGTTCTGCGTTGATGGTTGAACAGACTGGTGCCAAGAGGTCTTCGATGTTGAAAACGACTAAAACATATGCCAATCCAAACCGTTGAGTAAGTATGAGGTGGTTGTATGAAACCGAAACCAAATGAAAAAGATGTTCGTGATATGCAATCAGACACAGATAAATCAAAAAATGAGAACATTTTTAAGTCATATGCGTTCAATCCATGGGTTGAGATGGTTAATAAGTTTATAAGAGATCCTGACACTGTTGAAAAGGTGTTTCCTGTAATTGTTCATGAGGCAGAGGGTTTTAGGAGGTATCTAAAGAATGTTTGCCAGAATGAAGATTCTGCATCTCCAGAAGATTATTTGTCTGATGTTAGTGAAAGATTAAAAAGTGAATTTAAAAGATTAAATCCTGAACAGACGGACAAGGCTATTCGTATGACGTTTAACCTTATGTATGATATGATTCTTGACATTCGAAGGTATGAGATCGAAACTCTGCAGAAGATGATGCTTGATAAGGTAACAGGTGATGAGTTAAAACGTGAGCAGGAAAGGGTTTTATTTTTAGAGACAGTTACTTTTATGTTATACTCTCCTGATAGAGTAAAGATTACCAAATTCCCCAAAACATTAATCCATGTTATCCCAGAATACCATGATAACAGGGTATTGGAAGGGTATGACTCATTGTTTGATGTTAAAAACCCGCCTTACAAATTCCCATGGAAATATGTTGGGGGAAAAGACGTGTTAGGCCGTAAGGTAATCATATCTGACAAGAAAGTAATCAATAACAGCATTATTTTTAAGAGGTGGGAAAACATTGGTGAATTGTATACTGCACCAGAAGAACAGTTTAAAGAAGAGTATGATACGTTCTTCACATGGAGAGCAGAAGCTGAAATGTTGTATGATGAGAAGATGTATGAGCAGGATTATGAAGCATACAGCATTGATTTTGTGCCACTAATGGATATCATGGCTAAAATGGTCACAGACGGTTTGTATAGAGGTTACTACAAGACAGATGGTAATTCTGATGAATGGTATGTGCCATCTGTTATGAGGGAAGCACTGAAGAAATCATATAAAGGGATTTATGCAATAGGTAAGCAGTTGCCGTATTTAACCGAGAAAGAGTTTGTTAATACTGTATACTTAGGTATGATAAAGTTCTTGTCAAACGAAATCCCTACTCTTGAAAAAGATATTAAGAACGCTTTAGGCAGTGATGAAATCAAACCTTCAGATTATTATGGTGCACCTTATTTAAGGAGGTTCAACAATCCGCTTGATAAGATAAGGTATAGAGTTTTTTGGGGCAAGCTCAAAAAGTATGAGTTTTATAAAGAACTCTTAACCAAACTAACTGATGATGATTTTGATTATATACGTGATGAATATCTAAACATTCTAAAGATTGTGTATCAGAAGTCCCACAAGAAAATAGTGGGTCGCAAGCTAACTCCGATGGATAAGATGCCAACATGGGCAAGAAAACTTGCTGAATATATAAGGATAATCAATAACATTGAAGAACAACCATAAAAGGTTATTTAACAGGTTTTGGTGTAAGGTTGGTAATGTCAATGTTGTGTTTGTCTTGTTTTAGTATATCATCAAGCTTGATGATAAGTTTTTTGATGTTATTGATATCTCCGCTTTTTATTTTTATATTTATATCTGAGAGTAGTTTTATGTTATCATAACCTTCTCTGAATGTTATGTATTCAAACGGCGGCGGTTTTGTAGGATCTTTTGGTCTTCTGATTTCTGGTAAATCTTCAGGGTCTACGAACCAGCTCATCTCAGCTTCTGCGCTTAAAGTTCTTGTTATAAGGTTGACATCTATACCGAACGAGTTGCACAATTTTATCAGTTCATCATCGCTAATTATTTTTCTCTTCCATACCTCAGCAATCTTAGATTTTACAGTTTCGATAAGTTGTTCTTTTTCTTTGTTTTTATTTATCAGTTGTTCCATATTCTCACCTATTATTCTTTTAATACAACTTTTCTTACATAGTACGCATATGCATGCCTACTTATAAACATACCAATCAATGTGCCAGTCATGGTTGATATTGCGAATCCGATTATTTCAGTTAACCCTGAGAACAGTAACGGGAGCATGGTTATCACTGCAATGCCTCCTGTTGTCATTACAATCTGGAATGCTCTGTCAACTCTATCCTTTATGTTGCCCTTTTTGCTTAGCAGTTCATCGGTTATTACTACTTCTGAATCCACTGACGTACCAATGGCTGCAATTATCCCTGCCATGGCACCTAAATCTATCGAGAACGCACCGATTATTGATACTAATATTAAAACTTCGCCTAAGCTGGTTAATAATAATCCTATTATCACTTTAGGTTTTTTATACCTGATCCCCACAAAAACTGCAATTGCAAGTATGACACCAAGCGCGCCGAACAAGCTCATTTCTAAGAACTTGCCACCCAACGGTGCGGGGATTATAGTTCTGTTCCCTAAGCTGATCTGGACAGGCAGTGCACCGCCTTTTAATATTGACATAATCTTTTTCTTCTCCTGTTTTGCAAGTTCAACTGATTCTGCGATTGAACCGCCTTTTTCTTCACCGTTTATTGTGTAAGAATATCCTGCAGTGCCATGTGTCATGTCAGGTGATATCCCTGGTGCATTCATTAGTCCTGCAATCGGCCATTCGTCAGCAACAAATGTCAGTGCACTGTTGACTTCATAATTTGGAACAAAATCATTGTATGGTTTCTTTTCAACCTTAAACCCTTTATTTTTCAAGTTTTCAACAATGTCATCTGAAACAGTATCAGGAACAAGGACAACAGTTTTATTGTTTAATGGTTTGATGTTTTGATAAGAACTATTGTCTTCTAAAATGTAGACTGGGATGTCATCCCCTTCAAGTTTCATTGCATCCCTTAGAGCGTTCAATAATGTGTCATCTGATAATGTTACTGGCTTGCCACCAAACTTTTCTTTTAATTCGTCAACATTCTTCCACATCGCATCTTTTGGGATTAATATGACTGCGTTTGTTGGCCTGTCAAGGAACATATAAACAGGATAGTTCGGTTTTCCGAATGCAGCGTTTGCCATCATTGATTTGCCTTTCTCTGTTACTGAGAACCCTACCGACCAAAACCCGGGACCGCTACCGCGATGTTCCGGAGCTTCTTGTGCAGTAGTATCATGAATGGTGCCTTGATATATCTCATCACCAGACACTGCGATTGTACCGTCTATCACGCCAATGAATACGCCTTTTGATGACAATATCTCTTCAACCTTTGACACATATTCCTCGTTGCTGCTTGGTAGTTCTACTACCAATTCATCACTGCCCAGTGCCCGTACTCTGGCCTCTGTCAATGCATACGACGATGCTCTCTTTTTGATCGTGTCGACAATCTGTTCCATTGTTGCACTGTCAACAGGCCTTTCCAACAGTATAGGTATCCGTGTTCCACCTGCAAAGTCTATGCCTAAGAATACTGGGGAGCCGTTGGTGTAAAACCTGTATCCCATTGAAAGCACAGCTAACAATACAAAGATTGCAAACACATAAACTCTAATATTTGTAGCGTTGTCCATAATAATCACCTTTCTTTTAGCATCAGCATAATAAGTGGAGCGTTGAACATCCATGTTGCTATCATGTCACCTAATAATCCTATCACTGCGACTGATGCGATTTCAGAGTATGTAGTAAGATGTGTTATGTATCCCAGGATTAAAAGCACACTGAACGAAATCAGGTCAGTTATGCTCATTGTAGACCCTGTTTTAAGCGTGTTCCATGCAGCCTCCCTCAACGTGCCTTTCCTCTGTTTAATCAACCTCATAGTCAATAGCATATCAGTGTCAAGCGAGAACCCCAACATCATTATAAGTGCGGCAAATGATGACAATGTTAGCTGAATGTTGAACAGTCCCATGCCGCCTGCTGCGATTATTACGTCTGCCATTGCACCGCTGAACACGATTAAACTGGTTTCAATCTTCCTAAACACAAAAAATGCTAATGCCATTGATAACAATAATGCCCATACTACTGCAGATGCCGCGCGTTCAATAAATTTAATCCCTAATGACGGTGAAACTGATTTGACTGCTATTGAATCGTATTGGATGTTTATTGCTGATGAAACCCTGTCTTGATAATCTTCTTTGACTTTATTGTAAGCAGCATCAAACATCTTTTGCATACTGTTGGCATCGTCATAACTTCCAGAATAACTGCTCATTGTAAACATTTCAGTTGTATAATTTTTGAACATTGCTTTTAATGTACCATATTCTTTTTGATATTTGTTCCTTTCATTTTCGTTGAGTGACGGGTTGTTAAGTATACTCTCAAGGTATGAATACCTGTCAAAATGCGTATAAAATTCGCCCCGTAATTCCTCTGCGCGAGTTAGTTTTTCATCTTGTGAAAGTTCAATTTCTATAACATTGCCGATTTGAGTATCTATCTGTTTGATGTCTCTTGGTTTTAATCCGTTTGATGTTAGACTGTTGGATAATGAAGTGATGTTAACAGGGTTTTGTGTGTACAATCGTATGACTGTGCCACCTTGGAAATCTATGCCCAGTTTAATGTTTGGAATAAAGAATAATGCAACCAATACCAATAATATTGGGACTATCATAAGTTTACGGTAATCACCTTCATATATATTCATTCATTTCACCTCTACATCTATGATTTGTTCTTCTGAAGTTCTTCAAGGAAATTCATAATCTTCCGCGATACAACATAACCGCCTGTGAACACCATTACTCCCGGGAGGACTGCTGTGGCAGTGACTGCACCGGCAGCAGTTGTGCCAAGCAATACTGCAGAGCCCAATGCGCCCGCAACCATTGCACTCATCTCAGGATAATTTAACAGTCTTATGATCTTATTAAGATTTTTTTCAACAGTTTTAGTGTATGGGTTAATCTCCATTATTATACTGCCATCCTTAAAAATTCTTACTATGTGATGTTCTTCTGATGCTACAATGGCTAATGTGTTTAATGATGACACCCCGCGTGCAGCAGCATGGCGCGTGCCATACCCTTGGAGATTCTTAACATTTTTTATTCTGGCGCCGTATGCAACGATTGTACCGTCAGGTTTTATTATCACTGCACCGTCAAGTGTTGAAAGGTTATGTATGATTGGTATTATACTTTTCTTTTTTAATATATTGATCCTAACCTTTTCAAACAGGTTTGGGTACATACAAACATAATCTTTGTTTTTTTTAATGTTTCCTATTACAAACAACGCACCTTTGCCTTCTTTTGCAACCTTTAATGCTATATCTAATACTATCTCTTCAACCTTTTCCTTTTTATTATCTCTACCTTTTGATTTTCTTTTATTTTTTTTATTGAAATTAACAGTAGATTTATATTTCATAGCATTTATTTGAATGGTTAGGTTTTTAAATAATGTGTAATAGATAACAGATATTAGTCAAGGACATGAGGTGATGTTTAATGTTTGAGTCTGCAAAGAGGAGACAGTCAAGGAAAAAGGTTCAAAAGAGTAAGGCAAAAGCCAAGAAAGAAGCAGGAAAAAGGAAAAGTAGTCCCAACTTAAAAACAATGATAACCCGGTTTGTCAAAAAGGTTTAGATTAACACTGCTTTTATTCTTCTTATCCCTGCAGCACTTGACTCTTCTTTTATGATTTTAAATGTTCCAAGCTCTTTAGTGTTTTTAACATGTGGCCCCATACATATTTCTTTGGAGTAGTCGCCTATGAAATAAACTGATACACGATTGGGATACTTCGCCCCAAACTCTGCCTGTGCACCGGTTTTGAGTGCTTCATCTAATGACATTTCTACCCTCTTAACTTCTAATCCCTTTTTTATTACTCTGTTTACTTCATCTTCAACCTTTTTTATCTCATCCTTTGTAAGTTTTCGCGAAAAGTTAAAGTCAAACCGTAGTCTCTCAGGTGTAATGTTACTGCCTTTCTGTCTGATATCTTTAGACAACACTCTCCGTAGTGCTTCGTTTAATATGTGGGTGGCAGTGTGAAGTTTAATTGTCTGTTCAGATGCGTCGCTCAGTCCGCCTTTAAACCTTTTAACAGCACCTTTTCGTGATTTCTCTTGATGTTTCTTATATTCATTATTAAACTCTTCTATGTCAACATCCAACCCTTTCTCTTTTGCGAGTTCCTGAGTTATTTCTATTGGAAAACCATAACTTTGAAAGAGAAGGAATGCATCTTTGCCAGACATCTTGTCGTTAGGTTTCAAGTTTGAAATTATCCTGTTAAATTCTTTCAGTCCGTTGTCAAGCGTGCGTTTAAACCTGAGTTCTTCATTTTTAATCTCGTCAATTATAAATTTCTTTTTCTTTTCAAGCAGTGGATATTCATCTTTATACATCTCAATTATCTTTACAGCTAACGGTATTAAACTGTTATTTTCTATGCCGACATTCATCTGCCTGAATGTTCTGATTACTCTGCGGATTAAACGTCGTAAGATGTATCCTTGGTCAACATTGGATGGTATGACATCATGCTCGTCGCCCAATATGAACACTATCGCACGGGAATGGTCTGCTATGATCCGCATCAGTTTTGTATGGGTTTCATATTTTTTGTTTGTTATGGCTTCAATTTCTTGGATTATCGGCCAAAACAATTCGGTTTTATAATCATCATTATAACCTTGTAATATTGCAGTCACCCTCTCAACACCGAGGCCTGTGTCAACATTCTTTTGTTTGAGCGGGATAAACTTTCCTTCTTTTGTTTTATTGTATTCCATGAATACGTCATTCCATATCTCCACCCATCTGTCATCATTAGGGTCAAATCGTTCTGGGGCGGGCTCATCACTCGACCAATAAAACATTTCAGTGTCTGGACCACACGGACCAGTCTCGCCAGCTGGACCCCACCAATTATTTTTTCTGTCCAGGAATGCAATCCTCTTTTTTGGAATTCCTAAACGTTCCCAGATATTTGCTGATTCGTCGTCTCTTTTAACATGCTCGTCGCCTGCAAAGCAGCTCACAGCCAACTTTTCTACGGGCATTCCCAATACTTTTGTAAGGAATTCAAAACTGAATGATATTGCTTCTTCTTTGAAGTAATCTCCAAGCGACCAGTTGCCCAGCATTTCAAAAAATGTGTGGTGAAAGTTGTCACCTACCTCGTCAATGTCATCTGTTCTCAAGCATTTTTGAACATCAGCCAGCCTTTTACCTAACGGGTGTGGTTGGCTTAACAAATAAGGCGTCAACGGATGCATGCCTGCTGTTGTGAACAGGACAGTAGGGTCATGTTCTGGTATGAGCGATGATGATTCAATGATCGCATGGCCTTTGCTCTCAAAATATTTTAAGAATGTTTCTTTTAGTTGTTTGCCAGTCATCTTCTTCATGCCTCTTACATAAAGAACAAAATGTTTATATTCTTATATCTTTTGTGATAATCATGAAGCATAAAGATGAGTTTAAACTGTTTAAGGCATTGATAAACAAACTTAAAAATAACATTGTACTGGTTGAGGGTAAAAAGGATAAAGATGCACTGCGTGAGCTTGGGTGCAATGATGTTTATGTTGTCCAAAGCAGAGGACAAGAGAACATTGAAAAATTATTAAAAAGAATCAAAGCAGAAAATGTTATCATATTAACTGACATTGATAATGAAGGGGATAGGTTGTGCAAAAATGTTGAGAAGGTTTGTAGATGTTTATCAATCAATACTGATACAATCGTAAGAAAGAAGTTGGCAGGATTGATACATTTAAGATATTGGGAAAATATTGGAAACAAAGTAAACAAGTTTATTAAAGAAATGGAAAAAACAAATTAAAGTTTATCATTTTTAATACTGGCTTCTGCCAAATCTTTTAATGACGGTATTGACACAACAACAGGTTCTTCAACTGTTTGATTGTTTCGTAATATCTTAACATACCTATCCCTTTTACAGTTTCTTATGAACCAGTCCAGTGTGCTGATAGTTGGTCTAGAACTTATTTTGTGGACTACATATATCTCATTGTTTATTCTTATACACACCCCCCAATGTGTATGGTGGTATGAAACAGGCGAGTGTGCAACATAGATAAAATCACCGGTTTGTATGTCTAGCTGTTTTCTGTTGAATTGTATCCTGTTGTTCCATCCGAGAGCATAAACATTTTTATGACCATTCCACCTCTTTTTTCTGACATTATTAATGTGTGTCCTGTATTTTACAGCCCATGCAACTTTTGTGAGAAAGTCATAACAGTCGTCATAAGAATATTTATATCTCCCTACATATGTCTGATTAAGTGCTAACTCTAATGCCAATTCACCGACCTTTTCCTGAAATAACTTCTGTTCTGACATGTTTGTAAGGCAAACTTTAATAGGTCCAGATGTTATGTTGTCTTCAATCAAAGGTTCATAACTTTCGAAAGGTAAAGATAATACCACAGGAGAATTCTTTTTATGTTTTATATTTTTGGTGATACCTCCTACTCCTGCAACTAACATAGAACCTATTATAGTACTCATCAATATCTTTTTAGCATTATTTATAATTTTTTTATTTTGTGAGAGTTTAACACGTTTCATGTTATTAATTATGATATATTATGTTTTTAAACCTTTTGCAAAATAAATTTTTGGTATTTAGAATCATTGGGTTGTTTTAAAAATTATACGAAAAATTAACAGGGTTGGTTGTTGTGAAACAGGAAAAACTGTTTTGAGAAGTTGTGATGTTGATTGAATCACCGTTGAAAATGATTCTGTATTTTCCATTCTTATAAATGATATTGTTTGCTATTTCATTGTTATATCTTTCGCCCAATCCTCTCTTAAGGATTTTTCTTTTAGTTGAAAAACTCATTCCACTGTTTACATAAACATCAATCGTATCTTTGCTATTCTTAACAACATATAATGGAGCATACTCTTGTTTTTCAAGAACTATTTTGTCCAGACCTCTTTTTACTCTGTATAAATATGTGCCCGGTTTTCTTAAATTTTTTAATAATGGTGTGATATCTAATGATATATCTTCTTGTGAATGTTTTAGTATCAATGCAACCTGTGTTTTTAGCTCCTTTTTATAATTTACTTTCTCATGATAGTAATTAGGATATACTGTTAGAAAAATAAAAGAAGTGTTTTCAATATTAAATGTTTCTAACACTACTGGCTTGTAAACAATGTTGACAATGACCTTTTTACCATAATGAAGTGCACCATTGATTTTTTTTCCTAATTCGATCGCTTCATCATTCCTCATTCTTATACATCCATGAGATATGTGTCCTGAATGAAAAAGTTTCATATTGTTCCCATGAATACGGTAGCTTGAATTTTTGAGTATTATCTTCACAGGTCCTAATGGGTTGTCAGGTCCCGGGGGTATATCTTTTTCTTTTTTTGCCCACCACCTATGTGGCGGATGCCACCAGGGATTAAATACTACATGACTTACTCTCATCTTCCTTTTAGGTGTTCTAAAATCATATTTACTGTGTTTACGCCCTCTGAGCTTGCCAACGATGACGTCATGGTATGAGTATTCTTTCCCGTCAAAAACAATCATATTACATCCTGCAGTGTTTACCAATATCTCAAAATCAGTTTTATCTTTATTAAGCAGATGCCCATATAAACTCCATTCTTTTAATATTGGTTTATTATTTAATGGTTTAATATATTTTGAGATGTCAAATCGTATTTCTTTTTGTTTTATTTTAACATATTTAGGACTGTCGACTAATGGTTTTTTTGTATTTATTGTTGTTATAGACGAAATCCCTGCAACGCACGCCACCCCTATCATTGTACCAAGTATTATTTTGGTTTTTATGCTCATCAATTAATTTTATAAGTATTAACATTTAAATTCATTTCTTATAACTCTACCTTATTTTTTAGGTTTTTTATGTGAAGTCTGTTTGAACATCTTTTTTAATATTTCTGGTTCTCCAAGGATTAATTCCCTTTTGTCAAATTTAACCATTTCATTTTCAAGGTATACTTCAACTTTGCCATCATTTTCAACATATTTCTTAAGAAAACTGTTTACACACCATCCCCAACACAACCTGTTTGTTGCAATAATATATTCATCAGGATGATTGTGTATGGTAATAATTCCTCTAAATAAATATGGAAATTTAGGGTTTTTATAGAAGAGTTTCAGTGTTGCACTGTTGATAGAGAATTTATCACTTAAAAGAAACCATTTTCTTAGGACTATTTTGCATTCTTTAATTTCTGCGTCGTATGTGTTGTCAGGTGGCATAACCACTATGCTTACAATAAAAAGTATGACTGGTTCGACCAGTTTGCCTGACGATATAAACATTATGATCGTGATGATTAATCCTATGAAAATTAAAATGTTTAGATAATAAAAAAATTTGTCGCATCCCATTCCTCCACCAACCTATTAAACTTTAAGTTTTGTTAAACCTATAACAATAATATTTATAAGGTCATTGTATGTAGTTTATTAAATGTTTCAAATGGAAATAGTGATAAGTATAAGGGTGAGATTATGATTGCCAAACAATTCCTTTTATTGCTCGTGACCGGTCTGGTCATTTTAAGTGTGATGGGGTGCGTCACAGAAAACAAGCCCGTTACAGTTGTAGAGTCAACAGTTTCAGGACCGACCGCACGGGTAAATTATAAAGGATTGACTTTGTACGGAGGGGGCAAGGTTGTAGAGGTCAACGTTCCTGCATATCCTAAAACGTCAG
>JAGGVH010000042.1 GCA_021158105.1 Microcaldota archaeon | reverse complement strand
GGATTTACAACTTCACTATTGACAATTGTTATGTTTTCTTTGTTGTTTATGCTTATCATAGTATATGATTCAATTGTGGGGTATTTATTAGGTGGGTTGGCTTTCTTTACGTATCATATTTGGGGATTCCAAAATCTTTACAATAGTATAGAAAACCTCTTCGGTGGTGGAATGGCACCATTATGGATATTTCCAGCTTGGGCCTTAGGGGTGTTAAGTTTTCTCCCCTTCTCTTACAAAGTATTTTACCCAGCACAATTCTTATTAACCGGTAAAACAAGTTATTTTATTACTGCTGTTTTAGGATTAATAACATGGATAGTAGTATTTGGAATAATAGGATATATAATAAACAGATTAGGAATGAGAAAATTTGAATCACAAGGTGGTTAAGATATGAGTATGGTTAAGATAATAAGCAGATTTTTTAAAATGAGATTTAAACACAATTTTGAATATAAAATGGATTGGGTTTTTGTTTTCTTGTTTTCCTTAACAGCGGTTATCTTTTCTCCTATATTCTGGTTTCTTTTAACTGGTGGCAGAGAGTTTAATGGGTGGACATTCATGGAATTGGCTCTACTATCTATAATTTATCTAACTGCCAATTCTTGTATCGGTTTTTTTGGCCTTTTCATCGCTCAAGGAGACATAAAAAGAAAATTAACGCTTTATATGACTAAACCATTCAACACATTATCATACCTGTTTTTAGTTAATCTGTGGTATCCTATGTTGTTTGAGATATCTATTTATGCTATTTCAGCAACTTTAATCATATCCCATTATAGTGTTACAGTCCATATTGTGGCTTTCATGATATTTTTCTTATTCTCAATGCTTGTGCAGGTACTATTGTTCTTTATACCTTACATAATATCTCTCTTCTGGTATGATACCGGTGAAGATGCTAAAAGTATTATATGGAACCTATTATACGTTTCCCGCAACCCATTAGATAAAATAAAAATAGGTAATAGAGTATTAAATATGGCAATTTTCCCCCTTTTGTTTGTAGCTGTTTATCCAGTTAAGGCCTTAACTGGACAAATAGGACTGGACATCCCATTTATTATAAAGATATCATTGGTTATTTTAATCTTTGGTTTTATTGAATATCTTTTGTGGTTGATTGGCTTGAAACATTATGAAAGTTTGGGTGGTTAATCTTTTGTTTCATCTTTTTTCCTTCCATTTGCCAAATGTCTTGCCAGATATTCATAGGAAAAAATTAAAAGGTAACCCTATTGAAAAATAAAAATATGAACTTAAATTATCGAGAGGACATTAATTCATGACGGCACACGGTCAAAAACAAAGATTTAAATACTTATTTTACATAAATATATAACATGACAATGGCACTCACAGGAAATATTATCAAAAATAAAAAAGAATCAAGTTCTATAAGGATTATAGGGGCAGATATATTTTTAACAGAACATTCAACATTTTCATTTCGCATGCTCCATCCAATAATATACCACAAGATGAAAAAATTATTTCTATCACAAGCAAGGGAATGGATGAACAATGTATGGAATTATGACAAATTTATCAATGAAAGAAATGCATATCACGTATTAGAAGATGCAATCATTTTACATAACTTTGGAAGGTATTATGAGAAGGACAAATGTATAGAATTAATCATAAAAGCACTTCCGAAGATACATGACATAAGACAAATAAAAATATTGCATACATTAAAAGATAAACATCAATTCAGCAAACTTATTGATAAGTTATCTGAGAGAAATGATGAGATAGGCGCATGGGCAAAGGGTGAAAAAAAGATATGTGACAAAATGAAAGATTTTTACAAGGCATTAGCATACGAAGATGAAATAATTTAAACTCTTTATACTTATATAAAGATTTAAAAATGTGAATGGATAATATATACCTTTATTTAGGGGATGAACGACAGTTCGTTCATAACCCCCCTTGTTCGCTTCGCTCACTGCGGGGGTGGCGGAGTCTGGTCAAACGCGCTGGACTCAAGATTAAACATGCTACATATAATGTATGCATAATAAGCCATCCAGTGGTTTAGGCCTGCGCCGGTTCAAATCCGGCCCCCCGCACAGACGCACAGAATAAGTTTAAAAGTGTTGATGGTCAAATGGCATAACATAAAAGAATACTAAAGAAGGTGATTATTATGGATAACATAAAAGTTAATCTCATGGTGGAAGGCGGAAAAGCAAACTCAGGACCGCCACTCGGTCCAACGCTTGCACCGTTGGGCGTAAACATCAAAGAAATTGTTGACACAATAAATGACAAGACAAAAGAATTCAAGAATATGACTGTGCCCGTAGTTGTCACTGTAGATCCAAATACAAAAAAGTTTGAGATTGAAGTTAAAACCCCACCAACATCGCAGCTCATCAAAAAAGCCGTGGGTGTTGACAAAGGAAGAAAAGAAAAAGGTGCCATTGTGGGCAACCTTACGATTGAACAGGCAGTGGAAATCGCAAAGAAGAAAATGGAAAGTTCATTGGCAAAAGATATTAAGATGGCTGTAAAAGAAGTAGTAGGAACCTGCTTATCAATGGGCATAACAGTAGAAGGAAAAGACCCTAGGGAGGTTATTAAAGATATTGACAAGGGGATATATGATGATAAGATTTAGGGAATCCTTTTTAATAATAATCATATTCTCCCTGTTATTCATGTCAAACTCTACAGGCTCTCAAACTAACATAAACATTGAAAATAGCGCAATAGGTATCAAGGTTATTAATAATTTAATATATGTCGTCTACCCAAACAAGATTGTTGGGTATACATTTGGCGGTGGAGAACCAGTAGTAAACAAACAACTTGATTTCACTCTAACTAAGATAGGCAACAAATTCGGTAGAGTAAAGCATGAAACCAGTAGCACTACGATTTATTATTATAACATCAGAGACGACTCGTTTGAAATCACACATTTTCCAGTAGAAGATGTTGATCCAGACAGAGTAATATTTGAAGGTGATACTGCCATCTGGTGCAAAGATAACGTATTATACAGGGGAACTGTCCAACATAACAATACTAAATCTGATATATTATTAAAATATCAAACTACTCTTCCGGACAATTGTGAAAAGCTTCTAATTGGCACAAACTCTGTTTATGTGAAAACAAAGAATAGTTTGTTAAGTTACAGCAAATATTTTACAGGAAAAAGTACTGATAAATTATGGGAATTTGAACCACATATTACAGGCGACTGTGTGATTTATAAAAATGTTCCAGTGTGTGAAGGTTCTGTTGAAGGCAGTATAAATTTTATAAAGATTACAGACGGCACTGTCATGTATTCAATCTATTCTGATTCGCCAATAATTGATTTGCACGTTATCAATGATAACCTCATAATAATGACTAAGAAAGGAACACTTTCATCATACAGTATAGGTTCTGACGGCATAATAAAAGAAAATTGGAAAACGTCTGTTGCAAATTATTTGTATAAGTATAATGACTACAACTTAGTATTTGCTGACAGGAACACATACACAATCGGAACGTTAGATTATTCATCAGGAGAAATTACCAGCCTGCAATCTATTGAAAACTTGGCACCTTCTATGCAGATGATACCAATAGATGTCGAGTCTGACATGGACACGTCAACAGGCAAAATTAAAGTTATCGCACTCTTAAAAACTGAAAAGGATAACCCCACTTACATTATACAAATATGGGATGAAACGCCAACGTGTGCAATTGAAACAAATGGTGTTTCACAGACAAAAGACATCATAAGAGGGAAGGTTTATCCTAGTGGTGACATAACAGTAACAATTAACGGTGAAGAATACACACCAAACATAAAAGGAAACATGTGGTGGGTAATGGCAGACTCTACCAATATCAGCACAGGATACATAAGAGTAGTATGCACCACAAGAGGAAAAGAAACATATAAAGATATAATCCTGAACAAGATTAAAAGAAAGTTATATGTTACATACCCATCACAGCCTGGAGAAAATGTTGTGTTTAAAGTATATGACGAATACGGCGAACCAGTTGACAATGTTGAAATAAAGATCAATGATAAAACATATTATGGTGACGGGACAATTAACGCTAAACTTGATTATGGTGAAAACCGTGTTACCATTGAAGCAGATGGATATGAAACAATTGGACCGTTTAAGATGACCAGGGCGGACACGTCAAATGCTATGATAAACATTACAATAGGAGCATTATTGTTTGCCGCGATATTTATAATAAGAAAAAAAGTAAAAGGAATACAAAATAACAAAAAATAAAAGTTTATTTTGGGACTAACATTTCGATTTTGTCTGAGGGTTTATACACATTGCCCACTCTCAATCCAACTATTCTTTTGACACCGACTGAACTGCTGACATCTATCAACCTCTGTGTTATAATCCCGTCAAAAATTACTGTGTCAACATTCTTCTCATTCTCCAAGATCTTTAACATACTTCGTATTGGAACCTCTTTTATCAGTTTAAATTTCTTGTCATAGAACCTAGCTTGCAATGTATTTTCAATTTCTTTCAATACTGCAAGATAGGGATTCTCTTCAATCACAGGCTCAGGCTCAGGTTCTCTTTGTTGTTCATGTTCTGAAGGAGGGTTTTCTATGCCTTCATCATGCTCACTAATCTCTTCTTTACCATGGTGAGATTTCTTACGCTCCTGGTACAACCAAGCACGAGACTTGTGAGTTTTTCGTATGTTCTCTAAATGCTCAATAGCCTGTGCAAAAGGAACCTTGTTCCTTAAACATTTAATCAGTTCTTTCCTAGTCAATTCTTCAACCTCTTTACCTGTCGGTGCACGGGCAACATAATCGATTTCTGCTATCTTTGAAAGCTGTGTCAGAATGATATTGCCACCCCTGTCACCATCAATAAAAACGGTTATTTCTTTCCTCTTGCTAAGTTCACCGATTGACTTGGGTACTGACGCGCCGCCTACTGCGATAACGTTCTGTATATCATTCCTTAACAGATTTAAAACGTCAGCCCTGCCTTCTACTACTATTACTGAATCATACTTGTCAATGTTGGGCCCTGCCGGCAACTTGTCTGGACCGTAACTAACTACTTCTGCAGTCTTGACCTCACCCCGCACGATCTCTGACAATTCTCTGGAATCAGGAATAACAGTATCTAACATGTTCTTTAATAATGTCTTAGCCCTGTCAATTATCAGTTTGCGCTTGGCATTTCTGGTATCCTCAATCTTCTTAACAGTAATATGACCTTCACACGGTCCAATCCTGTCAACAGATTCCAATGCTGCTGCAAGTATGCTCGTTTCAACCATGTCTAAACTTGAAGGCATATACAATTTACCATAAGTCTTTCCATTCTTAACTTCAAGAGTAACCTCTATCCTTCCTATTCGTCCATTCTTTTGCAGTTCCCTCAGATCAAGGTCATCGCCTAACAACCCTTCTGTCTGCCCAAACACTGCACCAACAATGTCGGGCTTTTCAACAATGCCCTCAACAAAAACGTCTGCATAAATCATATATTTTAACGTGTCAATGTACGTTTTTCCCATAACATCACCTCTTTGTTTTCTAATAATTTCATTGTACTTTAGTACATCACTTCAACAAGTTTTCTTCGTGAGGTCGCACCGCTAACCAACCTCACGTCTGCACCAAAGTGTTTCTTAAGCAGTTTAACCACTGCAATGTTCGCCTTGTTCTTGTCAGCAGGCTCTTTAACTCTAACCTCGATTATATTATCTTTTACAATAACTTTATCTTCTCTTGACTTTGGAAACACTTTGACCCAGAGTTTCATACTTATACCTCTAGGAAACAGAAAAAGAGTAGGATGAGCCGTGCACTGTTGACTGCACCTTCATAGCACAAACTCGGGCCGCCATCCGTGCACAGCATGAGCATTTATTTTTTAATTTCAGCATTATACTGTGAGAGATCTGCAAGGTTTGGATTATACCGTTTTATGATTTCCTCTTCAATCAAAAGGTCAACCAGTGAAGGATATGCTCTCAATACGTCTGTCTCAGTAATCATACCTATTATCTTCTTCTTGACCATGACTGGTAACTTCTTAATATTATACTTTCTCATTGCAATCGCTGCATCCCTGATTGGTGCGTCAATCTTTATAACCCTTAATGGGTGGCTCATAATCTTGTTAAGCTTGGTCTTGATAGGATTCTTCTTCTTTGCAATGACTTTTCTTACAAGGTCTCTCTCAGTCACAATACCGACTGCTTTATTATCTTTAATCACAATAACACTGCCAACCTCAGAATCACTCATGAGTCTGGCAGCATCATAAACACTATTAGTTGATTTGAGCGCAATCACGCCTTTTCGCATGCAATCTCCTACTCGAATCTCTGTTTCCATGGTTATTATTTTATCTTCATAGTTTTTAAAGGTTGCGGAACTCGGAACCGCGGGGGAACATCCCCCTCAGTTCTACGTTACTCCTGATCCCCCTGAATTTGTAGAATAATAATACGGAACCGCGGGGGAACATCCCCCTCAGTTCTACGTTCCATGTGAACGTCGTAACGTTCACAGGACCAATGAATCCCTGATTCATTTGGATTCCTGATCCCCCCTGAATGTATGGGATAATAATGCGGAACCGCGGGGGAACATGCTATTGAACTAACGTTCAATGCACACATGAATCTGAACGATTCATTTGGACTTTTGATCTCCTCCTAAAAATTAAATAACCAAAATTAGTTAATAAAACGGGCCCGTAGGGATTTTTAGGCATCCTTTCTTTCTTTTCGGTGTCGTTTTCTTTCTTTCAAAGAAAGAAAAGGACAGAACCCTAGACCTATTGGTTGCTCTTGAATCCCTATACATTACCCCAAAGAAACTTATTTTCTTTGGATTAAAAAACATTCACAAAATATTCTTTTTCGTGAACATTCACAAAATGTTCTTTTTCGTGAACATTCACAAACTGTCTTTCTTTGGGGTGAAGACCTTTCTTTCTACAGAAAGAAAGGGATTCATAAGAGCCAACCGCTCTACCATTTCAGGCCTTGTCTGAAAATCTTGGACTTCAGTCCAAGGCTAGCTGAGCTACGGGCCCGTAACTCAAACACATCACCAATTATAGTATATAGTGTTTAAAAATATATTTGTAGCCTGTGGCAACATACCAAAAAGCTTAATAAGAGTTTAAAAATCTTTTCAAACAATAATCTACATGTGGGGGACTGACGTCGGGGTCGCCTAGCCTGGTAGGGCGCTGGACTGCTAATCCAGTTTGCGTAAGCATTCGAGGGTTCAAATGAAATCCCTTTCCTTGGACTTTCTTTCGGTGTCCTTCGGACATCCTAAAGAACCTCCACTAAGAAAAAGGGTCTTTCAATCCCAAAGAAAGACCTTTTTCTTTTAAAAGAAAAAGGGATTTTTTGAGTATCCCTCCCCCGACGTATCCACAAACCACTGGAGGTGGTAACATGAAAGAGATAACTGTAATCACACCAAACGAGGTTGGTGTGTTAGCAAAGGTTTGCGAATCCCTTGGGAATACTGGGATAAATCTATATGGCATCTCAGCCCACGGGGTAGGTGACAAGGGCATAATAAAGATTGTGACCAGTGACCCTACTTCAACAGAGAACTTTCTAAAAAAACAAGGTTTTCAGACTAAAACCAATGATGTCATCGTTGTAAAGATTATGGACAGGCCGGGTGAACTTGGCAAGATTACAAAACGTGTAGCCCGTGCAGGTGCAAATTTAGAAGCTGTTTACTTGTTAAACCACTCTAACGGTTATGTTGAACTTGCACTTGTTCCTGAAAAGCCAGAAACCAAAGACACTATAATTGAAGCGATCGGCAAAGAAAACATTATCTAATTTTTTATTTTTTATATAAAACCAAAAGGTGATTGAATGATACGCCAGCCAATAGTTGCAGTATTGGGCCACGTTGACCATGGCAAGACAACATTGTTAGACAAAATAAGGGGCACAGCAGTTGCATCACGAGAACCCGGCGCGATAACTCAGCAGGTTGGCGCATCAGAAATCAGGAGCAGTGCTGTAAAAGAAGTGTGCAGATCAATAATTAAAAACACCAAGATAAAGATGGAGATCCCCGGATTATTATTCATTGACACTCCCGGTCATGAAGCATTCACATCATTACGGGACAGGGGCGGTTCAATTGCAGACATCGCATTACTGGTCATTGACATCACACAAGGTATCCAGCCACAAACTGTTGAATCAATAAAGATATTGCGCGAACACAAAACACCATTCATAGTTGTTGCAAACAAGATTGACAAACTCCCAGGATGGAAAAGTATCAACACATACTCAATAACTGAAAGTATGAAATACAACATGACAGAAGAATTAGACAATAAATTATACGAAATAGTAGGATCATTAGCAGAATACGGTTTTGATTCAGAACGATTTGACAGGATAACCGATTTCACAAAGAGTATCATGATAATCCCGGCAAGTGCAAAGACAGGCGAAGGCATTGCAGAAATATTATTGTATTTAGTAGGGTTGTCCCAGAAATTCTTAGAAGACAACCTAAAAATAGAAGTCAAAGGCCCTGGTAAGGGTTCAATATTAGAGGTGAAAGAAGAGAAAGGATTGGGGACCACTATTGACATCATCTTATACGACGGAATGTTAAAGACGGGTGATGAAATCATATTCGGAACAACCAACGGTCCAAAGAAAACAAAGGTCAGGGCGATTATGAAGCCCAGACTGCCCGGTGAAAAAGGCGAAGGCAAGTATAAGTATATAAATGAGGTATATGCTGCAGTAGGCGTCAAGATCTTTGCACCAAACCTAGAAGATGCAGTATCAGGGTCACCAGTCATGGTAGCAAGCGGTGATGACGACGCATTAATTGAACATATCTCAGAACAAATAAAAAACATTCTTTTCGATTCTAACAATAAAGGCATTACAGTAAAGACTGACGCCTTAGGATCTGCTGAAGCAGTAATCAAAATGTTAAAAGAAAAAGAAATCCCTGTTAGAAGTGTCAGGATTGGCACTGTCAACAAGACAGACGTATTAGACACTGAAGTGGTAAAAGAAGACAACAAATATTTGGGAGTAATATTAGGGTTCAATGTCAGGGTAAACGATGATGCAAAAGAGATTGCAAAAAAGAACAACATACCAATAATCACAAGCAATGTGATTTATGACTTAATAGACAAATACATAGAATGGAGGGACACAGAAAAAAGAAAAGATATCGAAGAGATGATGAAATCAGTGCCGTGGCCTGCTGAGATTCGAATCCTTCCCGGGCACATGTTCAGGGATAGCAAACCGTGCATAATAGGTGTGGAGGTAACAGTTGGTAAGATAAAGAAAGGCATAAAACTCATCTCTGAGAACGGTGAATTGTTAGGCGAAATAAAAAATATACAATCCAACAAAGAATCAATTGATGAAGCAGTAAAAGGTATGAAAGTTGCCATGTCCATAGACAACACAGTATTCAGCAAACAGTTGTCAGAAAATATGAAACTATACCCATACATAAACAAACCAATGGCAGACAGTTTCATGAAAAAGTTTGGGGATGAATTGAGTGATGAAGAAAAAGAAGTTTTGCATATAATAACCAGTAAAACCAAACAAAAATTTGAATAATAAGAGAATACAGTGAAACAGTGGGATTTAAAAAATTTTATTTTGTGATATTGGTATGCAGGAATCGATGTTGAATTATGAATTCATTGCGATCACGATATCACTACTTAAAAACAAAAGATTATGGAATGGTATGCTGGCAGGCACGGCATTTTTATTTTTTAATCTTCTGTTTCCTTTTTATTCGTGGCCTGCACTGATAGGACTGACCATCCTTGTTATAATCATAGGGTATAACATACCACAACTTGCAATGGTATTAGAATTGATTTTGTCACTCCCAGCAGTAAGTTATCAATCTCCGGGGTTGGCATGGTTTTATATGTTATCTGCATCAGCAATATTAGTAATCGTTATAAAAGATTATGTTAACAAGAGCGAATACTCTGAAAGGAACTGGAGGGTTGCAGCGATAATCCAATTATTGGTTTCAGTCTCCTTCTTAACATCATACGGAGTATTATTGATATTGCCACTGTTTACCATTTCATCATTCTATTTGAGTTCAAAACGTGTTATCCCAGTGATGATAATAATACTAACAGTTACAATGTTGTTGTCATCTCTTGGAAATGTTACAGAAGTAATACCATTGTCAGGTAATTATGAAATGATTAACACCAACAAACCAATGCTGGAAAGTAGTTTTAACCTGCTACAATCTGCGATCAATTCACTTAGCAACATGTTCATAGAATCCTACTCATTAAATGATGTAGGAGGGATATTGTTAAACAATTTCATAGAACTTGTGTTCAATGATACTTATTTAATAGTAATAATCCTGTGGACGTTGCCCCTGTTCTTAATATCATACATCCCGGGTCATGTCAGAATGAAGTATGAACAGACGTTAAGTTCACTGCTCATATTCCTCATACCTTTGGAGATGTTAAGTCTTGGGACAAGTAACTTCTTTGTATGGTTGTCGGCAGTGTTAAGCGTCATAATAATTTTCATCTTGGAATCGTTAGGGATAAAAATATCAAGAGAAGAAGAAGTCGTATTAAGAGAAAGGGAAAAGAAGTTTATGCAGTTTGGACTGAAAGAGTTAACATCAACCTCTGAAGTTAATTCATTGAACGATGTTGGGAATTATGACAGTATAAAGAACGAATTAAAAGAAAGTGTGCTCCTGCCTTTGATCCATAAGGATTTAGTAGCAGCGTATGGCATAAAACCCACACGTGGACTTTTACTTTTTGGCCCGCCGGGGACAGGTAAAACATTGATAATGACTGCACTGTCAAAGGAAATCAATTATGGATTTTTCTATGTCCGTTCGAGCAGTTTAACGTCGCCAGCATTCGGTGTCAGTGCAAAAAACATAACACGACTGTTTAAAGTTGCACGTAAAAATCAGCCGTGCATACTATTCTTTGACGAGATTGACGCGATCGGCAAGAAACGTGAACTGTTGAGCGAGTTTGGGTCGCAGATGTTAACCTCATTATTGCAAGAACTTGACGGGTTTAAAACCAATGATAAAGTTATAGTAGTGGGCGCAACAAACAAACCAGAAGTGTTAGACCCTGCACTGATGAGGCCCGGCAGGATTGACAAGATAATATACATGCCACCTCCTGACAAGGAAGGAAGAAAAGCAATATTTAAGATTCTTTCAAGAAAGCTTAGGAAAGGAAACATTGATTATGATAAACTAGCAGAATTAACTGAAGGGTTTACAGGTGCTGACATTAAAGTCGTCTGTGAAGAGGTCAACAGGAAGATTGCAAAAAAAGCAATAAAGAAAAATAAGATTATCAACATCACAACAGGCGACTTTATTAATGTAATTAAAAATATGACCCCTTCGGTCACACCATCAGAACTGAAAAAGTATGAGATGTTTAGGAGCATGTTTGAAAGGAAATTCTTCAAATCAGCCGGTGAAAAGGAAATTGAAGGGACAAAGAAAGGAATCATCAACATGGAAAAGGTTCTGATGGCCGTTGAAGATGCATATGCCCACAAACAAAACCTGTTATTGTTCGGACCGTCAGGCAATGGAAAATCGTTGGTAGTAAAATATTTTGCAAAAAAACAAGGGTTAAACGTTTCAGTCTTAGATTGTTCTGATGACATTACATTAGAAAGTATTAAATCATTATCAAAAAGGAAAGGACAAAAAGAGATAATCTTAGTGGAGAAGATTGAAGAACTTCCGCCAAAACTTATTAAAAAGTTTATAAACATTATGAAGAATAAAAAGTTATTTGCAACCAGTGTGGCGCCATGGTTATTACCAAAAAACATGCTCAGGCTGTTTAACATCTTTGTCCTTGTTGGGTTACCCAACACAAATTCTAGGAGGATGATATTAAACCAGTTTGGAGTTGATGACGAATATCTTATAAAGGGGTTAGCAGGTTGTACATATTCAGAAGTGATAAAGATTGGGCATTGGATACAAACATTAAAAATGAAAGGAAATATTAAAAACATTAACCTTGATGATGAAATCCATATAATACTGTCAAAAGCCAACAAAGTCACGCAGGAAGATATTAAGTTGTATAAGGAGTTTATGGATAACATCAAAAAATAAATAATCAAAAACGGAGGTAGATAACATGACAAACAAAGAAGCAAAAGAAAACAAAGATTATGATGTGGTGGTAGTGGGCGCAGGACCCGGTGGCAGTACAACTGCACAATTCTTAGCAAGATACGGTATTAAAACATTATTGGTTGACAAAGCAAAATTCCCAAGGGATAAGACGTGTGGTGACGCATTGTCTGGCAAGTCGCGTAATGTATTGAAAGAATTAGGTTTGGATAAAAAGATTAAGGAAGTGCCGCACAAGATAACTGATTCAGTTTTATTCTCATCACCCAAAGGGGACAGTGTTACAATACCGTTCAAAAACGATAAAGGTGAAATCGAACCAGGGTTCATATGCAGAAGAGAAATATTAGACAATTTATTATTCCAAGAAGCAAAGAAACATGTTGATACATTAGAAGAGTTTGAAGTTACAGAAGTAATGACAGAAAACGATAAAGTTGTAGGCGTCAAAGGTAAACATAAAGGTAAAGAAAAAGAAATAAGGGCCAAGGTCGTTGTCGGTGCAGACGGGATGTATTCAATGATCGCACGAAAGGTTGGCGCTTTTAATACTGACCCTAAACACACGTGCAGTGCAGTAAGAGCATATTATAAGAATGTTAAAGATGTAACAAGTGCAATAGAACTCCACTTTGTTGATAAAGTCATACCGGGTTATTTCTGGATATTTCCTTGTGACGACGGACTGGCCAACGTAGGACTGGGCATTGTTGATGAAGAAGTTATGAAAAGGAAGATCAATCTTAAAGAATTGATGGAAGACGTGTTAAAGAATGATCCCAAATTCAAAGACAGATTCAAAGATGCAGAACAGGTTACGCCCATTGTGGGATGGAAATTGCCGTTCGGGTCAAAACGCAGGAAGTCGTTTGGTGACGGGTGGATGTTGGTAGGCGACGCAGCAGGACTTGTCGACCCGTTCTCTGGAGAAGGCATGGGCAATGCGATGTATTCGGGCAAACTTGCTGCACTGGCTATCGCAAAGGTTAAACAACATGATTGGGATACAAGTTTCTTAAGTGAATATGAGAAAGAACTAAGAGAAAAACTTGACCCTGAACTTCAGCAGAGTTATAAGATGCAGAGATGGGGCAAACATAAATGGCTTGTCAATTATATAATAGGCCGCGCGGCTAAGAGTAAGATGGTCAGGGATTACATTGCGCATACAATAGCAAGTTCTGAAGCAAAAGAACAGTATTTCAATCCACTGTTCTATCTTAAACTGTTGTTTATGTAAATTTACTTCTTTTTTTATTTAACTTTCAACGCATGCACCGTCAACACACTTATAATTCGGTCCGAGATCTGTGCAATTTCTTATAATATAAGAATATCTATCGCCACCATCATCAATACAGAAATACTCCTTAAGATTAGCTGAATCAACACATTCATCAGTTTTTGTTTCATACACAGAACCTGGAGGACCATTATATCTTCCACTAACTTCTCCTTTATTAATTAAATCAACCCCACCGTCTGTTTCAGAACATGGAACAACGCATGCTGCTGCATTGTTCCCAACTATTGGGTCTAAATAACACACTCTGCCCAGTTGTGTACAATCTATCCTTTTTTCGAATATTGTTGCACTTTCAGGGTTATCTGAAAATTTATGACAACAGGTGTCTCCACTACATGGGAAAATATTAAAGCATTCACTCATTCTACCACAATACTTTT
The DNA here is from genome assembly GCA_021158105.1 of Microcaldota archaeon. GTDB lineage: Archaea > Micrarchaeota > Micrarchaeia > Anstonellales > JAGGVH01 > JAGGVH01. The sequence goes on along the minus strand of JAGGVH010000042.1, from coordinate 24,467 downwards.
CTTTAAGAATGTTGCCGTCACAAGAATCACCAGAAGGGTTAATACGGCCACTACCACTTTCAGTAGTTAACCATGTCCACCCTGCCAGTGTTGGATTCATTCCATCATCATCTTCATCACATTTATAAATAGGACCAGCACGTTTGCAATCATTGGTGCAACTATCTTCGTTATTATCATTTCCATCATCACACTCCTCATCAGAATCTTTTACACCATCACCACAATAATGTAATTTACAATCTGTTCTGCAAGCATCAGGTTCTGTATCAGAATTACAAGCACCATTAGGCCCCATACAATTACCAATACCAAATATGCTTTCATCACCCCAATCACATTCTTCACTATCTTCTTCACCATATCCATTTTCTTTGATCGCATTTCCACAAACATGAAGCTTTAGACCAAAATGTGCATAAACTCTCTTATCCTCATTCATGATTAGACTACATGTTGGATTAAGATTAGGAAAACCACAACTTCCACCCCATCCTGTAAATGAATATCCTACAGAAGGAATTGTGTTAAGAGTAACTAAAGTATTAGGATGATAGAATGCTTCACATTCATTCTCATCACCACCACAGTTTATCCCAGGAAGATCACTAACAACAGTTCCATGCACAGGTTTAACAACTGTTAATTTCGCTGTTTTAAAAACGGCTTTAACATTTCTAGGTCCGTTCACATAATAAACACATTTTCCATCTGGTGTTACATATGTTTGGGGTGATCCAGGATGAGGGGGCTCAGAGCATCCTTCCCACCTAACAAAAACAGATTTAGGCCCAGGATTAGCTGTTAAAGTAACAGTTACAGTATGATCAAATATTGCACTACACCCATAACGATTTTCCCTATAGCAATCAATAACTTTATCAGAACCAATATAACCAATAACTCTACTATCATTAGCACGGTCTTCCATACCAACCTTAAACGTCCAAGTTATAGGTTGTGATTGCACAGTAACATTATGGCAAGTGGAATCACAATAGGTGCAACTGCCACCAGGTGGCGGGGTGCAAACCACACCATTTTGCGTGCCAGTATCACATTCCTCGCTTATCCCATCATCATTAGGAGTTTGAATTGTTCCATCACCGCAAAACTTTTTCTTGTTAAAGATTGCAGTAACAGTATGCTCATCATTCATTATTACAGAACATGCACCTGTGCCAGGACAAGTTACACCTGGTTCTGTTATCCAACCTGAAAACACTGAATCATCATCAGGAGTAGCATATAACGTAACTGTTGACCCTATAGAATACCGACCATTATCATGAGAACATCCCGGACCGCAGCTAATTCCAGATGGTGAACTGGTAACAGTACCTTTGCCTGAACCAGTTTTATCAACACAAAGAACAATATCTGTAGCATTAAACTGTGCAAGCACTGTCTTATTACTGTCCATAGTTATTGAACATGGAGCTGTACCCGGACAATTAATTTCTGTGCCACTCATACCATGCCAACCAGAAAATACATAACCTTCATGCGGGTGAGGAATCAAAAGAACATAGTCATTATAGTTATATTCTTTTATACAATTGGAAGGACAATAGATGCCAGGAGGTGAACTGCTTACCAAACCACCAGGCCCCGCAACTTGAACTATAAGAAAGATTGGTTCATGTTTAGGAACACAGGCTGTACAATCTGAATTGCATTCATACCCTTCTTCACAACCAGTGTTTACTGGATCTGAAAAATCACATACTTCACCACTTTCCCATTTAGTATTATTACAAACAGGTTCTGGAGTAAACAGACAATGACAATCTATACATGGCGCGATCCCACAATGTTCAGGATCTAAACTAAATATACCTGGCTCGCAGTTTTCATACGATGGTTGAAATGTGCCATCACCGCACCAGCCCAAAGAAGGAACATGAATCAGTTTGCATGTTGTATCATCACAGTATGTGCACCCGCCATCAACACCATATTCAGGACTGCACGAATCAGAATTATCTTCACCCCAATCACATTCCTCGCTTATCCCGTCATCATTAGGATTTTGAACTCTGTCATCACCGCAATATGTATGAACTGTTGAAACGCAAGTACAGTTCACACATATTTCACCTGCTGAAACATTACAATCTGAATCCCTTTCACATTCTTCATACGCATCTTGAACGGTTCCATCGCCACAGTAATGGCAATCACCCGGTGAACGGCAAGGGAGAACAGGTTCTCCAAAACGATAGTTGTCACCGTCACACGTTTCACCGATCTGTAAACGGTCATCATTACAGTTTGCAGGATTTTCAACAAACTTACAATCTATACTGCACGAATATTCATCATGACTCCTGTTACTTATCCCAAAATCATTACCATCACACTCCTCAGCAACGCCCTCGTCATTTTCTGGCTGCCAGATCCCGTCGCCACAATACGTTCCCTCAACACACTTACAACCTTTACAAACCATGTGCTCACCAGTACAGTTTGCATCATATTCGCATTGCTCATATTGTCCTTCAGAGTTTGGCTTTTGAATTATGTCATCACCGCAAACACCATAATCTTCTATAAGGTCGCCAGTACCATTCTGTGCAACTTCAACATTAAACAATGCATGCAAATACCTTGGCGGGTAATCAGGAGGGTCGGTCTTATAATTATACCATACATAAAGATGACCATGAAAACTGTCCTGAGTAAGATTAACAACTTTATTACCAGTATAACACTGCAAATCAAACTCATTAACAAAAAAACCTTCACCATACTTCAATTCCTTTCCATACATATCAGTATTTGTCCTGTTGTCATCATAACTCAAAGGGTCAGGGGGCTGATCAACACACAATGTTCCTTTAAGTATTATCCCCTTACCTAAAACATTTGTTATCTTGCCGTATAAGTATGCATTTCTTGTTATTGCTGGCAGGACAGGGTCTGAACACACCATCCCAGCATCATCAAAAAGACAATATTGTGGTGCATGGATCGTTGACAGTATAGTGAATATTATAGCTAAAACGACTATGATGACTAATATTGCCCAACCATAAGTTTGTAAATACTCCATTGCAGACTGCGCCTTCTTATTTGAACCCAACACAATACCACCCTACTAAAAATCTAAAAACACATGTTTTTAAATCCATATGGTCATCAATTATACAAAAACCCATTGGGTTCTAAGAAGTACAAACAACATAATCATATAACTATTACAGAAACCACAGGACCGTGATGGGATATAAGAGGTAGTAAAATGGAAGGAACAGTAAAATTCTACAACTTTGTGAAAAGGTTTGGTTTTATCTCTGGTGATGACGGCAAGGATTATTTTGTCCACTTGTCAGGAATAAAACCAGGAGTTAAAATCAACGAAGGTGACAGGGTAAAGTTTGACCCTGAAGAAGGAGAAAAAGGACTCAAAGCTGTAAACGTGGAAAAGATTTAAGTTTAATTCTCTGGAAAATGAATGACAGTGAATGATGTTTATTTTTACTTATTTTTCATTTATTTATTTATTTTTATAATATACTTAACTACTGGAAAACAGGTCTCCAATCCTTTTTAAACTTTGCTCATTAATTGGTAGTATACCTTAGTGGAAACACCGAGGGGAGGTGTATAAAATGGAAGAAAAATTAGTTGATGTCGAAGAACTGTCTTCAGACAACGGACTTTCTGAATCTTATGAAGAACTGGAAAAGGCTGTTGAGGAAAACAAAGCAACAAAGGGCAACCGTCCTGATTTTAGGATAGTCCAACCGTCTATTGATTTAGACGGGAAACAAAAGCTTGTCAGTGTCGGTGCAATGTGGAGGAATGTCTCAAAGAACGGAAACGTATTCTATACGCTTAAGATAGGAGATCTAAAATTATTGGTTTTCCCAAACAAATGAGGTGGTTGAATGGAATTAGAAGATCTCCCAGGAGTAGGCCCGGCAACTGCTGAGAAATTAAAGACTGCTGGATATGACATTCAAAAGATTGCTGCATCATCGCCCCATGAACTGTCAGAAGTAGCAGGCATGGGTGTTGAGACTGCTAAGAAAATTATCAATGCGTCAAGAGATTCCTTAGAAATGGGGTTTGAAAAGGCAAGCGATATATTAGAAAAGAGGAAAAACATCGGACGGATCACAACAGGATCAAAAAAACTTGACGAACTGTTAGGTGGCGGTATTGAAACCATGTCAATCACAGAATTTTATGGGAGGTTCGGTTCTGGCAAATCACAGGTATGTTTTCAATTGGCAGTAAACGTTCAAAGACCAAAAGATGACGGCGGACTTGAGGGAAACGTATTATGGATTGATACTGAAAGCACTTTCAGGCCTGACAGGGTTGCACAGATGGCAGAAGCAGTAGACCTTGACCCAAACCAGATTTTAGAAAACATATTCGTAGCAAAGGCAATCAATTCAGACCACCAAATCGTACTTGCTGAGAAGGCTGACGAGATGATAAAAGAAAAAAATATTAAACTCATAGTAGTAGATTCGTTGACTGCACATTTCAGGTCAGATTACGCAGGGAGAGGCGCACTGGGCGAAAGACAACAAAAGCTTAACAAGCATATCCATATCTTACAGAAATTGGCAGACAAACATAACCTTGCAGTTGTGATAACTAATCAGGTCATGGATAATCCTGGCATACTGTTCGGCGACCCGACCACGCCAATCGGCGGGAACGTGTTGGGCCATGCTGCAACATACAGAATTTACCTAAGGAAAAGCAGGGATGATAAAAGGGTTGCAAGGCTCGTTGACAGTCCATGCCTCCCAGACAACGAAACTGTTTTCCGTGTCAAGCCAGAAGGCATAAGAGATTAATACCCTTTTTTTATTTTATTAGGAAAAGGTAATGTTTTTAAACTTTGAAAGACATAATATAATCAGGTGAAAATATGCATACTATGGATACTGTGGAAAACAAAAAAGTGGGGAAAGAAGAGATTGAAACGTTTAAGAATCAATGGGAAACTGTGTTCGGTGGAGACATCATCAAAGAGTTTAATCTTGTTATTTATCCGCCATACCAATTTATTGACCCAAAGTTCGGTTCAAACATCAGTACAATAACGCTCAGTAACGTTAACGTTGACGATTTTGCAGAAGTGATAAATCATATCAACAAATCATTAAAATATTTTAATAACAAGGAGCAATTCTTTAAAGTCACAATAAACAATATCAATTATGATGCAAAGAACAGAAAAATTGTTGTGGGGTGTGACTGGATAGGCAAAGAACTTCCAAAATTCTCTAAAGTACAAAAGTAAACTATAATTTAAACTACTTTTATGTTGACAGTAGTAGAATTGGTTGCGTTTATTAAAAGCTTATACTCACCAACTTTAATCTTGTCAAGACCGTCAGATGTCAAGTTATACTGTGTCACCCTATACAATTCAACAGGCCCGTCAGCAGTATTAATCATAAACTTAACCTCATTCTTTTCAACACTGACATTTTCAACTGACGATACAAATATGTTTGTATACAACGCCGAACCTGTGCCTGCCGACCCTACCGAATCAACAGTGTACGCAATCCTATCAATCGCGGCCTCGGCTTTTACAGAATCAATCCTGTCCTGATTCTCAACATTGAGCACTGAAAACGCATATATTATAACAGGCAGTATCAGAACCATTATCATTCCTATTATTATTAAAAATTCTACACTTACTTGTGCTCGCATGGATTTTATTTAAGTATCAAGTTTTATAATGTTTACGGAAGATGAATAATCAATGAAACCTGAAAATTACAGCAACATAAAAGACATTGCGACTGACTTGTCAGATGTGTTAGCAGAATCTAGGACGTTGACAGGATTGTTAGGAATCATATTCGGTTTCTTATTGAATGTGATATATTCCGGAACATCGTTCCAACAGGTAGAACTGTGGCTCCTTGAAATCTCAATCGTTTCAGCAGTGATGGCACTGGGACTGTTTTCAATGCCTGTGTTATACCATCACCTTCAGTTTCCATACAAAAATAAACATAAGTTTGTTGAACGGTCGCATTGGTTTATAACTACTGGTTTTGTGCCTGCGATAATCATGTTCTACACAAGCATAACATTGGCACTGTATAAATTATTCCAATTCTATTCTTTTGCAATATCACTATTAATATTTTTGATAATATTCTTAATTTACCATAATAGGTACATGAGCAAAAAACTCTATGAAAACAACAAAACCAGGTGAATAATACATGCACAATTACCGTTGCCATCTTATCCAGATTAAAAACCTGTTTGCAAAAGGTGTAGAAAAACGAGCCGTTAACATATCACTCCTTATTGGGATTTATATTATGGGATGGAGTTTTATAAACCCACTTTTTGGCATTTATCTAAGCTTAATAACAGAATCAAACACTGCAGTGGGGCTAATATTCTCAATACTGCCCTTGTTGGGGATCATATTTGCGTTGCCCATGGGCAAACTTGCTGACAGAGTTAACAAAGTGAAACTGTTGACGTTAGGGTTTGCTGGATACATGTTTGTTGTAATCGGATACCTGTACAGTTGGTTGAACCATACAATCGTAGTAATCACACGCGTCATTCACGGCCTGCTGATGTTGGTAGTATGGATATCTGCCGAGGCATTACTCAGAAGTTCAACAAAAAAGATTGAAACTGCATTTTCATCATATTTTTTTATTCAGAAAGTCATGTATGTCATAGGGGGTTTACTACTAATCACACTACTCTACCTAAACATAATAACTCTTGATAACCTTTACAGTATTTTTATCATACTATTCTTTTTTATCCTGCTCGTCTCAATACTGACACCGATCGTTTTAGGGATCTCAAACTTATCAAAAGACAACCTGTTTAAAGGGGTTTATAACGTGATAGAAGAAGACGGGTTTGTTGTTACTGAAATCAAAGATATTATGAAATTTGGAAAAGATGTCCATTCAATGTTAATAATACGTTTTGCAATGACAATGTTTTTCACTGCAATATCACTATTCTTCCCGATAATGATATACAAAATGAACTTCTCATTATGGGAAATTGTTTTGATTTCATTGGTCCCGCAAACATTTTTCATATTCCTCCCAAAAATACCAAACCTCGCAGACAAATATGGTGATTGGCCGTTATTATTGACATTAATATTGATTTCATCTATGGCGGGTATTTGTATCGCATTTTCTGACAGCATAATATCATTTCTCATATTTTACACAATATGCTCTGGAGGCATACTACTTTCTTCGCCGATCATCAACAACATTGTAACAACAAACATATCAAAAAAGCATTATGGCGAAGTTACTGGCGGTCTAACACTGTTCAATAAAACGGGCGCATTGTTCGGCGCAGCAATCTCAGGATATTTGTGTGATGCATTTTCTTATGACTTGAACTTTATTGTTTTCAGTATTGCACTGGCATTGATCACAATGTTAACATTTATATATTATAAGTTTTCTAATAACACAAACAATTTTGCAAAAACATACAGGTGATAGGTATGAAAAAGAGCATATGGATATTTGTAGTGGTGTTAATGATAGCTATACTTCTCATGCCAGGTTGTACATTCAACCCCCCAGCCCATAACCAGACAACAAACACTACCAGAATTATAGGAATGGGGGATACTGTAAAGGTTGATTATATACTCAGAGATGAGAACGGGACCGTTTTAGACCAGTCAAAAGCCCCTTTAACAGTTAAAGTCTCAGACAATAATGGGTTCATAAAAGGGTTTACATATTCATTAATGGGCCATAAGGTGGGCGATCATTACAATGTTACTGTGCCACCTGAATTGGGTTACGGCCAAAAAGACCCTGACGAAATCATAATCATGCCCCTTAAATATACCTTGCCATTAGTCCAATGGATTCCTATGAACGAGATTGAAAACGCATTAAAAAGATATAATTTTACAATCAGTAAAAATACAACTTTCCCGTATACCCCATCAGTGAATGCTACGATACTCAACGTGACAGATAAATTGGTATGGGTAAAACTAAACCTCATAAAGAATCAGACATTTATATGGAACAACTTTGAGCAAAAAGTGATTGATGTTAATGATGACAACGCAACAATAAAATTCATCATTGAAAACGGAACGACTTACCTGTTAAAAAACCCAAAGACTGGTAATGAGAACCTGCGAAAGGCAAAGGTTACATTATTAAACGAAACAACATTTATGATTGACTTCAATTCAGAAATGAAAGGAAAAACATTATATTTTGAGATATGGATAAGAGATGTGGAATGAAAATCAACAGTTTTGACATTAACATTGGGATAAACGATGGTAAATTCATATACACTGATTTCAAATGGGAACCTAAACCATTGAAACGCCCGACAAAAATAGTAATACACCATACCGGCAACAGTTTTAAAACGTTATATGAAACATATCGTATGGGTATTGAAAGGTTTGGCCAACCGAGTTATCATTATATAATCGACAACGCGGGAAACATATACCAAACCTTAACATTAAACATGACAGGGGCACATGTGAAAAATCATAATTCTGACTCGATAGGTATTGCTCTATTAAACCTAATGCCGCTCAAACCGCCAACACTTGCAATGAGATACAGCCTATCACAACTTATAAAATTCTTGAGAATGCAGTATAAACCATTGACTTTAACCACACATTTTAAACTACTTCTTGATGATGTCAATTCAACTGTTAAAAGGTGCAATGTAGACTTCCCAGAAATTAACGAGAGATATTACGTCAAACAGGGATTTCGCGAGCTTACAATACTGAGCGTTGAGAATTTTAAAAATCATTTAACCAAACTGCTCGATGATACTGAAAGCGATAAACTTTCAAAAGAAATGATTGCCCTTTCAATACAACGAATAAAAAACTGCCCCGGCCACCTGTCACATGTATTATTATAAAAAACTAATCTCCATCATTTAGGTCTAAATAGACATTGGGATTGACAACGCCTTTAATCAAAAGGATTTGTTTTTCAAAGAATGACAACCCTACTCTTTTCTTAAGGATGGGGAGGTTCATTTTTTCAATCTTATTAAGAAGATAAACATAAACACTGCCCATAAGATAAATGCCAATGCGCGAATCCTTGTTTATAACTGTCAACAGGGGATTTGCCATAGCATAATACTTCTTAGCACGTGCGATCTGGAACTCGATGAGCGCAAAAAATTTATCATTAAACTCGCCCCTCAACAGTTCAGCCTCAGAATACCCAAAACGTCTAAGGTCTTCAAGCGGAAGGTAAATTCGTCCCCTCTTCGCATCTTCGCCGACATCCCTTATAATATTAGTCAACTGCAAAGCAATGGCTAAATACTTTCCATATTCAACCGCCTTATCATTCTGATAACCAAAAATCCCTAACGAAATCTCGCTTATCGTGGCTGCCACCAGATCGCAATAAACTAACAATTCATTGAACGTTTCATACCTATTTTTTATTATGTCAAGACGTGCACCATCAATCAATCTCTGGAAGGCATGCTTGGGTATTGGATATTTCTGGACAGCATCTGCAAGTGCGCGAGTTATGGGATGTCTGCCACCGTTGCCCTTATAACATTCCTCAAGTGCATTCTCCCATTTTAACAGCATTGTTTTGAGTTTATCCTTGCCATCACCATCATTCTCATCTACAATATCATCAACAAACCTGCAAAAAGCATACGATGCAAAAATGGCATTCTTCTTATCCTTTGGAAGCATTGTAAACCCTAAATAAAAATTTGTTCCTTTCTTACGAGTCAGCACTTCACAATAAGTATGACAATCATTTAAACTCATTTCATCATACGGTTTGTTTAAGATGTAATTGTCCTTATTAAGCCACTCATTATAAAGGGCATCAACCTTTTTGTATGCATTATTGCTCATGTTTACAATCCTATTGTTAACAGTTTTCAAAATTTTAGAAATTTTAGAAGCCATGGGCATCTTTATTTATGCAAACCTTTTAAACTTTTCCTAACAAGCATAGAACCATGGAAAAGATTGATTATGCTTACCTTAGGAATGTTCAGACCAATGAAAAGATGAGCATGGAACTGACAAAACTCCCAGAAAATTTTTATACAGAATCACAAGCATACATAACAACTCTTAAAGAAAACAACGAAAAAAACCCGTCATTAGTAAGCATCAGAGAATATGAAAACACACGAAAGATCTTTGAAGAGATTGTAAATACAAGGATTAAAAAGATTGTGCTTGACGTGTTACAACTTTCAACACTACCAAAGAATGCGTTACCCGAAGAGGTAAAAGTTTATGAATCAATAAAAAATGAGATTTTGAGGTTTAAGAATGAACTTTTTAGTCACACCAAAAACACAGAAGAAACAGCAAAAACAGAAATTATAGAAAATGAACAGAAAACAGAAGGGTTTAAAAAGGTTAAAATACTAAAAGATATTCCTCAGTATAGAGGTTCTGATGGAAACATGTACGGACCGTACCAGGCCGGTACAAGCACATCAATTCCTGCTGATGAAGCAGATTTTTTAATATCAAACAAAATGGCTGAAAAAATGGAATAGGGGGTAATGTTATGGAATATCCAAAAGAGGTTAGGACATATTGTCCGTTTTGTAAGAAGTACACAGTACACAAAGTAAAGATTGCAACAAGAGGTTCAAGAGATAGGACATTAGCAAAAGGCAACAGAAAACATGAACGAAAACTTAAAGGTTATGGCGGAAAAAGGAGAGGCAAAAAAACTCCTAGGAAACAAGCTAAACCGCAAAAGGTAATATTAATATGTTCCAACTGTAAGAAGAAGCATGAGAAGATAGTCGGTTCCAGAACCAAAAAGAAAATTGAGCTTGTTGCAAAATCATGAGGTGGTAACATGGCAGGGAGATTTATCAAGGTTAAATGTTCTGCATGCGGTAATGAACAAATAATATATGGCAATGCAACAATACCAATCAAGTGTAATGTTTGCGGTGCACAATTAACAAAACCCACAGGTGGACGAGCAGTCATAACCAATGTGTCATACAAAGAAGTATTGCCCATTGTATAAAATGGTGGTTTTTTGGAAGATGACTATCCAGAAGTTGGAGAACTTGTTATAATAAAAATAAAAAAAGTCTTTAAATATGGCGCATTTGCAGAGCTTGAAGAATATCCAGACCTAGAAGGGTATATACCCATAGGTGAAGTTGCATCTAGGTGGATTAAGAATATTCACGAGTTTATATCAGTCGGCCAGAGAAAAGTTGCAAGAGTCTACAGGATTGATTTGAGAAAGCAGCAGATTGATCTGTCACTTAAAAGGGTCAGTGAAAGTGATAAAAAAAGAAAGATGGAAGAAGTAAGGAAGAATACGAGGGCAATGAAACTGTTTGACGTGGCTGCAAAGAATGCAAATGTTCCAGAGGAAGATGTAATAAAATATATTGACAGAATCGTAACAAAATATGGCGACATTTATTCGGGCATGGTTGAAATATCAGAAAAAAAAGAAAAAGTGTTTGATGATTTGCATTTCCCAAAAAAACTATGTGATGAACTGATTAAGATCGCTTCTGAAAACATGAAGAGACCAGAAGTCAAGATTGATTATTTCTGTTATATAAAGATTTATGAACCAAACGGTGTTGAATACATAAAAAAACTTTTAACAGAAGGTAAGGGACTGCCAAAAGGATTCAAATCAAAAATAACATATTTTGGAGCGCCAAAATATAAAATATCATTCATAGGACAAGATTATAAGTCAGTTGACAAGACCGCCACAGAATTCTTTAGCCAGTTGGAGAAAAAGATTTCAAAGTATAAACATGAATTCAGTTATGAACAGATTAAAAAGTAATGTGAGAACATGTTCAGGATGAAAAAATGTGTAGTATGTAAAAAATACACATTGGAAGATGTTCATTGTAACAAACCAACTATTGTCGCGCATCCTCCAAAGTTTAAGATTAATGATGTGTATGGAAAGTATAGAAGGATGGCAAGGAATAAGGAGTGATAAGATGGATGAAATAATACTGAAAAAAATAAAAAACGTCAGCATTAAAAATCCAATTTTTATAGAAGGGTTGCCGGGCATAGGATTTGTCGGCAAACTCGCAGCAGATTATTTAATCAAGAGTAATAAAATGGAGAAGATCATAGACATATATTCTTCCAGCCTTCCTCCAGAAGTTGACATGAAAGAGTCAGGGGTCATAGAACCGGTCAGGTATGAGTTATACCATAAAAGGAAGAATAATGTTAATTATATAATATTAACAGGTGACGCACAACCTTCTGACCCAAGAGGCCAATACATCTTAAACAAATTCTTGATAGATCATATTTCAAAATATAAACCCAAAATGATATTAACATTGGGTGGTTATGCAACCGGCAAAATCAAAAAGAATGATGTTGTTTACGGCGCAGCAACTAATGATAAACTTGTTCAAAAATATAAAGACATTATAATATTTGGAAAATCGCCGGGGCATATCTATGGTGCAGCAGGACAATTATTATCATTTGGAATGTTAAGAAACATTGAAGGAATATGTCTTATGGGCGCAACTCATGGGAGTTATGTTGATGCTCATGCTGCAAAGGCAGTCCTAAAAGCACTGGACAAGATTCTAAACATCAATATTGACTTAAAAGATTTTAATAAACAGATTAAAATGACCGACAAGTTCATCAAAGAACTTGAAAACGAACTTAAAAAAATGAGTGGTGGGATTACTCCGCGAAAGTTGCAAAAAGGTAGTTATTTATAAATCAGATTAATAATAACTAACCAGGAATTCAAACGATACAAACACAAAAATTTAAAATGAAAATAAAGTTAAAATCATCTGACTCTTTTTGCAATCTTAATCTTCCTTGGCGTGATTATTGCATAATGTGTGCCTTTTATCCTTGCAATATCGCCATTAATCTTCTTGATATGTTCTTGAATTTTGTCAAGGTATTTCTTGAGCAAATCCTTGTTCCTCTCTTCAAGGTCTTTAAAGTTGACCAAGATTATGTTCTTCTTTTTAAGCTGGTCAAATATTGCATTGATATCCCTTTCATATTTCAAAGGCAACAGAACAATGTACATGTCAGCAGGTTCATGTAAAACGTCCACGTCCTCCATCTCAAGCTCGTCAAGGTATTCTTCAATGTTACCTTCCTTCGAACTTCCTCCAAATATTGAATCTAAAAATCCCATACATGTCACCTCGCAGTAATATTAATCCTAAAGACTTAAAAAGCCTTTCATATTATAAACCTTTCTATGAAGCCTTCAAAACCAAACGATTCATATTCTGATGAAGAGACAAAATCATCACCTTCATTTAAAGAGATATTATCATATGAAACTATTTTTAATAACTTAAACACATTATCACCACATTTTGTTCCTGACATCCTGCCTCACAGGGAAGAATATATCACCAAGATTATGAAACATGTTGCACCTGCAATAAAAGGTTTCAGGCCACAAAACCTGTTTATATATGGAAAACCCGGAACTGGAAAAACTTGCTCGATAAAGAAGGTCATACAAAAATTCAGAGAAGTAGAAAATAACAAAGGAAAGATTGAATATATCAACTGCAGAACGTACAATTCACGATATAGAATAATCCAGAGGATTGTCCAGAGGACCAATCCTGAAGTAGTAAAAGGCGGTTTTGGATTAACATATCTTTATGAAAAACTTGTCAATACACTAAATCAAAAAACGATAATCATAATAGTTTTAGATGAAATTGACATGGTGAAAGATTTAGACGATTTGTTGTACACTCTTACAAGGTTGAATGATGAAGCTGAAAATGGTGGGATTTCAATAATAGGCATTGCAAACAAGACTGATTTTAAGAAACATTTAGAACAACGTAGCCTTAGCAGTTTAAATGATAATGAAATGATATTCCCACCATATAATGCTGAACAGATTAAAAGCATACTTACCCAAAGAGTAAAACTAGCATTTGCAAAAGGTGTAGTTGACGAATCAGCAATAAACCTGACTGCAGCAATAACATCTTCAGAAAACGGTGATGCAAGGTATGCATTGAAATTATTAGCAAGAGCAGGGTATGTTGCAGAAGAAATGGGCATCAAAAAGATAACTGATAAGGAAGTCCAGATTGCAAGGAAGAATGTTGAGGAGGACATTATTAAAGAAACAATCTCGACATTACCAGACCATCAACAGATTACATTGTATGGGATAGCAAAATTGTCGTTGACAGGAAGCAAGTATAGAAAATTGGGTGAAACACAAGGATTCTTTTTTTCTGGTGAAGTTTATGAGGAGTATATTAATGCATGTGAAAAGTTTGGGAGAAAACCCCGGAGTGCAAGGTGGCATCAAGAATATTTAAACGACCTGGAAAGCCTTGGTTTGATAACAATGATATATTCTGGTAAAGGAGTCAGGGGGCATACTAAACTTATAAAGATAGGATATTCACCCGAAGTAGTAATCAAGGTTATTGACAAAAATTTTGAGCTTGGACTCATATCCAATACTGAGGGGGATTAGAAATTAAAATTATCAAAAATTAAAAAGTGTCAATATATTCTGAACTCAATCCCTTATGGCCCATGATTAAAGTTATAAGGGCCAATAATGGCATAAAAAGATTAAAAAATAGAATAATAACATCCGACGATGGTTCAATAAAAAATGAAGCTATCCCTGCAACACCTAAAATTAATCCTAAAGGAAGGGCAAACCCGTTTGTTAGAAGGATTAGTAATACCTCCAACAGGAACACCCCACTGTGGAGAAAAGAAATTAATATTTCATGGTGAATAAACATGAACGGATTGTTCAGGATTGTGTTAACATGAGGGAGAAAAAGGATAAAATAGTACAACCCCACTATTCCAAAACATAAACTGCTTATAAACAAAGAGAGATTAACATGCTGTGGTAAGTCAACCATATAATTAAACTTTTTAACCTGTTTAAATTGCTTATTCATGTATGTTTCGATGTTGGACATGTTATTGTTCACCGTTAAGTATTTCGAGTGCCCTTTTTAATGTCATCCCTTGTTTTATCCCAAGTTCTTCTGCCCATGATGTGGTATCTTTAATCTTTGCCTTTTTTAAAGAGTTAAGCGACATTACTGGTGAAATAAAACATGCAATCTCACCAAGCGATTCAATCTTTTTCTTGTCAAGATGAGTTGTGGCAACATAACCTTTTGACGCTTTAATTACAATCAGGGGGGCATTCTCAAACGAAATCTTAACAATGGGATATTCATTATTACCTACAATTACTGTATCCTCATCAACAAAAAAATCTTCTTTAACCAACTTTATACTCATCCCACCACCACCTGCAGATCATCTTCTATGAGAACGTTTACGTTCTAACATCTTTTTTTTCTTCTCAAAGATGCCGCGATGTTTGGCACAACTTATACAATACCACCTCTTCTGAAAAATTGTAGACTTAATAACATCATTTGAATCTTCAGGATTTTCAGCACTATACGTTACAGGAGCTTCATAAAGAACTGCTTTATTACGGGGAACACGCGCACCACATGCAACACATTGCACAATTGTTTCTTTGCCTCTTCTCTTTTTTTTAGCCATACTATCCCTCCAAAAAATCTGTTAACCTGCCTAATAGGCCACCGTTTAAGTTGTATATATAACATAGGTTAAGTTTAAATACATTATTTTTTAAAATGGGTGACAGGTCTAAACTTTTTTTATTAAGATTATAACCTAAAAGCGGATTGTATGCTGGAGATATAACAAGTTTTAAATTTGGATTTATAACATATTCTTTAAACTTAATAATGTTTACACCACCATTGCCACATTTAACCCAAACAGGAGTGTTATAAGACTTATTAAATTTGTCTGTGAATACAAGCGAGGGATGGATATGGCCCATGATGACATAATCTTGTTTCATAATTTCTTTATCAGGCCAACAATGGCCGTGGACAAGACCAACATTACCTATCACACATCCAGTAGACGGACATAAGTCATAACCAAAATCCCTGCACAATCTTTCAATGTTACCATCATGGTTGCCCTTTACAATAGTAATATTATCCAAAGACAACCTTTCAAAAAAACGGTTGACAATCAATGGGAGTGAAGTTATGTTTTCTTTAACATCGCCAAGAATGATCAAACGTTTGCAATTATATGAATTGAAAATGTTTTTGATTTCATCGGCAAGGTTCTCATAGAATATATTGTTAAGATGGTTATCACTTAAACCAGTATTGTTACCAATGTGCAAATCACTAATAACAAGATTATCATTAAAAATCAATGCAGGCTTACCAACTATGAATTTCACTTCACACGCACCGCATATGTCCCTTTAACCTTTGCATTAATAAGTTTGGCAATCTCAGAATTGTCAGGGTCAAGCAGGTATATCCTCCCGCCAAACTTCTCAGTAATGTCATCAGAACCGCAAACAGGACATACGTCTCCTTCCTCAAAAATATAATTACATTTTCTACACGCTTTCATAAATATCACCTTACTTTACTTTAACCTTTCGTAAGTTAAATCTTCAAGTTACTTCTTACCTTTTTTCTTATCGCTTGCCTTTGCTTTTGCTTTTTCTTCATCATCATTCTCCTCTTTTTCAATCCATTCCTCCTTGCCCAATCCTTTGGGCCGCATCGTCAAACCTATCTTAATATCCCTTATTGTGTTCTTCATGCTAACTGTTGAAACCTTTGAAATGACTTTATCGCCCTTCTTAAGAACCTTTTTTGAATCCTTGGTGACAAGGTTACTTGTCTTTTTGTTGTATGATATAAATTCATTGGTAATCTGAGACAGATGAACCAGGCCCTCAACAGGACCTATCCCTATAAATGCACCGAAGTTTACTATTTCTGTGATCTCACCACGAACAACATTATTGACTTGGGGGTTATATCCCAACACCTTAAATTTTATAGGATAATGCGCCGCACCATCACCGGGTATGATTATTCCGTCGCCTGTTATTTCAACGTCAGTGACTGCTACAACCAAACCATAATCCCTAAACACCTTGCCTTCATAATTTTCTATTAAGATATTCCTTACTGCAGAATTGATGTCCAACCCGAAAAATTCGGGGGGAACCCTAACTTTATCATTTATTGAATATTCATAAAACATACCAACACCCCAATAACAATCAACTTCATTATTAATAGCTTTACAATAGATGATACAATCAGGCATAAAATATTTAAATGTATAGTATACTAAAAACTAAAAAGTGTATGTGTTGAATCACAATCGTATTAATTAAAATCAAAAATTAGGAGGTGTATTTAATGGTCAGCTTAAATGAATTAGCACCAGTATTTGTGGTTATAATATTAGCGTTAGGATATGTAAGTTATCTGGTTCTTAAAATACTCAAGAAGAAATTCGGAACAGAAAAAGTTAAAGAATTGTCAGAAATTATCCATAACGGTGCATTAACATACCTCAACAAACAATATAAGATATTAATAATATTTGTCATAATTGCAACGATTGCGATATATTTGTTCAAACCAAACATGGCAATCGCGTTTGTAATCGGTGCGGTGTTCTCTGCAGTCACCGGCAACATCGGTATGCGGATTGCAACTGCTGCAAACGGACGAACTGCACATGCATGTGAAAAAAGTTTAAATTCTGGGTTGGACATAGCATTTTCATCTGGTGCAATAATGGGATTGACTGTTGTCAGTCTTGGCTTAGCAGGGATTGCAATATTATACTATGTATTTGGCGATCCTGAAATTATTTATGGATTTGGTTTTGGTGCATCATCAATAGCATTGTTTGCCAGAGTAGGCGGAGGGATATACACAAAAGCCGCTGATGTGGGCGCGGATTTAGTAGGTAAAATTGAAAAAGGTATCCCCGAAGATGACCCGCGAAACCCGGGAGTTATTGCTGACCAGGTTGGTGATAATGTTGGAGATGTTGCGGGCATGGGCGCAGACCTTTTTGAGTCTTATGTTGACTCGATAATCGCAACAATGGTGATAGGAAGCGGATTAGTTGCAACGTGGGCAACAGGGTCAAATGCAGTCATATTGCCTCTTATGATAGCATCTGTTGGGATATTATCTTCATTAATAGGCATGTTCTTTGTTCGCACTAATGGGGACAACCCGAGCGGTGCGTTAAACAAAGGAATCTGGGCGGCAGCAATCATAATGTTGATTGGCTCTTATTTTGTCATAGATTATTACACTCATGACATTAACATATGGTATGCTACAATATCTGGATTAGTTGCAGGTGTGATAATAGGGGGTGCAACAGAGTATTATACATCAGAAAACTATAAACCTGCACAGACGATTGCAGCAGCGTCGCAAACAGGGGCGGCGACTAACCTAATAACCGGCTTGGCACTTGGCATGGAAAGTACATTAATCCCAGTGCTTGCAGTATGCGCAGCAATCATTGCATCATACCATTTTGCAGGACTTTACGGCATTGCAATTGCTGCAGTAGGCATGCTTTCAACTTTAGGGATTACGTTAGCCGCTGACACGTATGGCCCAGTTGTTGACAATGCAGCAGGGATAGCTGAGATGGCAGGTCTTGGAAAAAAGGTTAGAGAAAGAGCCGAGAAATTGGATGCAGTGGGCAACACTACTGCTGCAATGGGTAAGGGTTTTGCAATAGGTTCAGCAGCATTAACCGCACTTGCACTGTTTTCATCATACAGTATAGCAGCAAACTTAAAAGGAATTAACGTGGCAGAACCGACAGTGATAGTCGGATTATTCATAGGCGCATTGTTGCCATTCTTATTCTCATCATTCACTATGAATGCAGTAGGCAAAGCGGCAAACCAGATGATTGATGAAATAAGAAGGCAATTTAAAAACATTAAAGGGATCATGACTGGTAAAGCAAAACCTGATTATAACAAATGTATTGAAATTAGTACAGAAGCAGCATTGAAAGAAATGATTGTCCCAGGAGCAATAGCAGTGTTAAGTCCTATAATCATCGGACTGCTGCTCGGGCCTGAAGCTTTGGGTGGCATGTTAGCAGGTGCAATCACATCAGGATTCTTGTTAGCATTATTGATGGCAAACGCAGGCGGTGCATGGGATAATGCTAAAAAATACATAGAATCAGGCAATTTTGGAGGCAAAGGGTCTTATGCACACAAAGCCGCTGTTGTTGGTGACACTGTTGGAGACCCGTTCAAAGATACATCAGGACCGTCATTAAACATACTTATAAAACTGATGACTATCATCGCATTAATATTTGCCATAATAATGTATACACACTAATTTTTTATCTTATTTTATTTCTTATACAAAACTGATAATACTCTCATTTTTCAGTGAAATGATTCTAATACCATTATGTTTTAATTTCCTCCTAAGTTCCCGGTCATTTGTACAGACAATGAAATTGGTCTTATCAACATCATTCATGTTACCAACATAATCAACCAACCATTTGTCAACATATCTTGAAGAATCAATTATTTTAAGAAGACCTTTTTTTTTCATATTATCAATTATCTTCAAAACCAAACCAATCTCTCTTTTATTTATAGATTTTAATTCTTGTAAAACCCCAGTGGATGTGATAAATATTGATTGCCCTGGTATAACCTCCTTAATTTTCTTAAAAATATCAAACCCTTTCAAGTATAATAAAAAAAAATTAGTATCAATAAAAACATTTAACATATAATCTCAATCTCCTTTGATACTCCTATCAAACTAAATAAAAACATATAAAACAAAAAAGAAAAAAGAAAATGATTTATCTTCTTCTCTTTTTAGCAGACCAGTTTTTTAATTTTGCACGGGCAACGTAACCTCTCTTATCGACATAATACATATAACCCGGTTCTTTCTGGATCTTTTCAGTGCCAACTTTCTTTTTTCTTCCTCTTTTGTTATGTTTCATTGGAGCTCTCCAAACATAGCCATCTTTACCTACATAGTAAAGATATCCATCTTCTCTCTCAATTTTTTCTCTTCCTATTCTTTCACCCATTTATAACACCTCCTATAAATAAACGAGATACTATCGACGTATAGTTTTTTAAATCTATCTCGGAGGAGAATGGGCGAAACATTTATAAATAAATGTGTTCATAACTAATTAACAGTCTGGATAGATATCAAAGATAATGTTTAAAATGTATCATACATGAACTCATATAAAATCAAAAATTAGATGTATGATAAATCAACAATTTAAAAATTTGGAATATATTTGGACTAAGAGGTGAAAACATGGAGAATAATGATAAAAAAGAAACAGTAATGTTAAAAGTTGCAGAAGCATTGCAAACAGATGTTGGAAGGAATATAGTAAGAGCAGATTCTAAAGCCAGGAAAAAACTTGGCGTGACAAGTGGTGACATTGTAGAAATCATCGGAAAAAAACGGTCTGCGGCTATTATTTGGCAGGCAAGACCGCAAGATGAAGGGTTAGATATCATACGAATGGACGGTTATATCAGAAAAAATGTAGGTGTTGCCATAGGCGATAAAGTCAAGGTAAAAAAAGCTGTGAGCAGAATTGCAACAAAAGTCATACTTGCACCACTCCAACAAATAAAATATTCTCCCGGTTTTGACACATACATAAAAAAGAGATTGATAGGAAGACCAATAATCAAAGGCGATACAATACACATTGCAGTGTTCGGTGCATCGTTTCCATTGGTAGCTATTGTTACACAACCGTCAGGGATTGTACAAATCAATGAAAACACTGAATTTATCTTGAAAACTGAACCCGCACAACTTCCACAGGTTCCAAATGTCAGGTATGAAGACATTGGAGGATTAAAAGAAGCTGTAAGAAAAATTAGGGAGATGGTAGAATTGCCGCTGAGGCATCCAGAACTTTTTGAGAGATTAGGCATAGAACCACCAAAAGGAGTTTTATTGTACGGTTCCCCGGGAACTGGCAAGACACTTTTGGCAAAGGCCGTTGCGAACGAATCTGATGCACATTTCATTTCAATCGCAGGGCCTGAACTTGTTAGTAAGTTTGTAGGAGAATCAGAACATAAACTTAGAGAAATATTTGAGGATGCTGAGAAGAATTCACCGTCAATCATCTTTATGGATGAATTGGATGCGATTGCACCAAAAAGAGAAGAAGTTACTGGTGAAGTTGAGAAAAGAATGGTATCACAGTTGTTAACATTAATGGATGGGTTAAAAACACGCGGACAGGTCATCGTAATAGGTGCAACAAACAGACCAAATGCTGTTGACCCTGCCCTGAGAAGACCGGGAAGGTTTGATAGGGAGATAGAGATAGGAGTTCCGGACAGGCAAGGCAGAAAAGAAATCCTGCAAATCCACACACGAAACATGCCGTTAGATAAAGATATTGACTTTGATGAACTTGCAGGCATCACACATGGTTATACGGGTGCAGACATCTCATCTTTAACAAAAGAAGCTGCAATGCGCGCACTAAGAAGAATATTACCCAAAATAAATTTAGAAGAGGAGATTATACCTGAAGAAATATTAAGCGAACTAAAAGTCACAAAGGAAGATTTTATGGATGCAATGAAAGACATTAGACCGTCAGCATTGAGAGAAGTATTTGTTGAAAGGCCAAATGTAAAGTGGGATGATGTTGGAGACTTGAAAGAAGCTAAACAAAATGTTAGAGAAGCTGTTGACCTTCCAATCAAACATCCAGAAGTCTTTGAACGGATGGGAATTAGACCTGTTAAAGGTATACTATTGGTAGGACTACCAGGAACTGGCAAGACACTTTTGGCAAAGGCTGTCGCCACAGAATCTGAAGCAAACTTTATCTCGATAAAAGGGCCAGAACTGCTTTCAAAATGGGTTGGAGAAAGCGAACGTGCAGTAAGAGAAATATTTAGGAAGGCAAGACAGGCTGCCCCTTGTATAATATTCATTGACGAGATTGATTCGATTGCAATAAGACGAGGGGTAGGAATGAACAGTAATGTTGTATCAGAGAGGGTTGTTGACACATTGCTGACTGAGATGGATGGCCTTGTTACTGCAAAGGATGTAGTAGTCATTGCTGCAACCAATCGGCCTGACATTTTAGACCCCGCACTGCTCAGGTCAGGAAGGTTTGATGTTATAATTGAGATAGGGCTCCCTGATGAGAAGGCAAGGTATGAAATATTAAAGATTCACACTAAAAATATGCCATTGGCAAAAGATGTCAACTTAAAAGCCATTGCCAAGGAAACTGAAGGGTTTACAGGCGCTGACATTGAAAACATGTGCAGGGAAGCAGGCATGGAAGCCATCAGAAAAAACATTAAAGCAAAAGAAGTCACTGCCAAAGATTTTAAGTTTGCAAAAGCAAAAATCAAACCGTCTGCTACCAAGAAATACAAAGAACACCTAGAAAGTTTCAAGAAAAACATTACAATGTTTGGGTGAACGTATAATGGGAATGTTCAATTTTACATTACGAGAAACAATAGACCTGTCAACATCAGTTTTTGCATTGTGCTTAGCGTTAACAATTGCTTCAATGCCCAACGGTTTTATGGGGATGTTTGGACAGCCAGTCATGGTGATGTCTAACTTTATTTTATTTTTTATAATTATAACACCAGCATTTGTCCTTCATGAAATGGGACACAGGTTTACTGCAATG
The DNA here is from genome assembly GCA_021158105.1 of Microcaldota archaeon. Classification (GTDB taxonomy): domain Archaea; phylum Micrarchaeota; class Micrarchaeia; order Anstonellales; family JAGGVH01; genus JAGGVH01. The sequence goes on along the minus strand of JAGGVH010000042.1, from coordinate 1,846 downwards.
AAGTATGGAGCAGAAGCACATTACCAAGGATTTCCAATGTGGATATTGTTTATGTTGATCGGGGCAATCCTTTTTGGTTTTGTGTTTGCGGCTACAGGTGCAGTTGTAATATTTGCAAGGTATCTCACACCAAAAGAAAATGCTGAGATATCATTGGCCGGCCCGAAAGTGAACATAATCCTAACGATTATATTTCTTATTCTATTACTCGGCCTGCCGTTTGCAAAGGATATGATTTCAGAAAACATGTATAACATCGCAAGCACTGTATTTTCATACTCAGCGTTCATAAACGCATTCCTTGCAACGTTTAACCTTGTCCCGATATGGCCGTTGGATGGGAGTAAAATTTTACCATACAGTTTTCCAATGTGGGGTATGTGGTTTGGAATATCATTGATTTTACTTGTGATTATAAAACCTGAAATGCTTACATTTATACTTTTCTTGGTGCTGCTTTCATTACTATTATCATCAATAAACAGACGGGTGAAGATTAGATGACAAATCAGATAATAGGAAGAGGCGCAGAAGCAATAGTCGAAAGTGTTAGATTTTGTGATATCAATATGTTGAAAAAAAAGCGAATAGAAAAAAGATATCGTGAACAAGCATTGGACAGTAAACTTAGAATGAACAGGACTAAGACTGAAGCACGCATACTTCACAAAGCAAAAAAAGTCGGGGTGTTATGCCCAGTTGTATACTTTATTGACAAGTATGAAATTTACATTTCAAAATTTAAAGGTAAAACATTAAACAAATTAAAGATTAAAGACGACGAACTTGAAGACATGGGCAAGATGTTGGCACTGTTGCACTCTATTGACATAATCCACTCAGACTATACGCGGGCAAACGTCATGCGGACGACCCGCGGTACAGCAGTGATTGATTTTGGGTTATCATACACAAGCAAACGAATTGAAGACAAAGCAAACGACATCGTAACACTTATGCAGGATTTGGGCGTTGGAAGTAAAAAAACAGGGATTGTTATTAAGAGTTATCTTACACATGGGGGGAACAAAGACATTATAGAACGCGCTTATGACGTTTTAAAAAGAGGAAGATACCAGAAGAATTAAACTATTTTAAAAGACATTGGAGTATGGTGAAAAATTATATATTATATATTTTGTCATGGTGGTTATAATCAATAATTATCACTTTTTTATTTTTCTCATCTATTTTATAAATCAAAACAAATGATTTCATAATATGTGTTCTTCTTAAATGTTGCATAGGTTTCTTTAGCCGTTTGAAATGGTACGGATTATCTAATATTTGTAAGATTTTTTTCCCGATTGCTTTAAAGTGATTTTTATCTTTAACTTTGATCTTTTTAAATAATTTTGAAACATGCCCTACCAATTCTAAAGAATACATCTTATCACTCAAGTTCAAAAAATTCTTTTATGTTTTTAACTTTAATTGTTTTTTCTTTTTCATATTTTTTGAGTCTTTTGATGTATTCAGGTCTTAATTCGGGCTCTAGTATTTCTTCTTCATATTTTTGAGCCATTATTTCTACCGCTTCTGATTTATTCTTCAAATTATATTTTGCTTTGATTATATTTAATATCCAATTTGTGTGTTCATCAATATCCACAAATGATTTCACCATCCTATCACCCCAAACACTTATATATTTTATATTAGTGTTGTATTAATATTATATTAATACCATATTAATATTTAAATGTATCGTTTATTAAATGCTTATAGAGTATTTATCAAAATTATGCTCATCTTTAAAACAAAGGTTTCAAACTTCTCCAAAACTTCACTCGTCCAAATCCTCGCTTATGCATGGACTTTATAAACTCACTTATAAGATATTTTT